>CAZHZQ010000178.1:0-5145 GCA_964537235.1 uncultured Actinomycetota bacterium
GGAAGAACCTCCAGTACCCCATGGCCTCGCCCATCACCGCGTAGGTCACGTTGTTGGCGGTCAGTCCGACCCGGTCCACCGCGAGCAGCGCCTCGCCGGCACCGACGTCGGGGCGCGCAGCGGGGCGCAGCCGGGTCTGGGAGAGGTCGTCGCGGGAGACGGCCAGCTCCCACGACTCGCCGGTGAGGTCCGATCCGTCAGCTCCCATGTGCGCAACCGTAGTGGGCCAGCGCGAGGTCGGGTGGTCGCGAGCAGGTCGCGGATCGTTCGCATCCCGTTCGCATCCCAGGTCGGAGCACGACGAGCACCGTGCAATATGCGCGCGGTCCCTCACGTCATCAGTGGTACGGAGAGGAAGCGAGGCCCCTCACATGACTTCTCGGGAAGCCGACGTCATCGTTCTCGGGCTGGGGACCTGCGGCGAGGAGTTGAGCGGACGTCTGGCGATGGCCGGTCTGGACGTCGTGGGTGTCGAGCCGGCACTGATCGGCGGGGAGTGTCCCTACTGGGCCTGCCTGCCGACGAAGCTCATGGTGCAGTCGGCGAAGCGGCTGCAGGAGGCGAGGCGGGTGAACGGTGACGCCGGGCACGCCGAGGTCACCCCCGACTGGGGCCAGGTGGCCTCTCGGATCCGGAAGCAGGTCACCGGAGGCTGGGACGACTCGCTGGCCGTCCAGCGGTTCGAGGGGCGAGGCGGTCAACTCGTACGCGGACGCGGCTCCTTCACCGGTCCGAGGACCGTCGCCGTCGGTGACGACACCGTCAGCGCCCGTCGCGGGGTCGTCATCGCCACCGGCTCGAAGCCGGTGGTGCCACCGATCCCGGGCCTCGACGAGGTCGCTCCGTGGACGAGCCGCGATGCCGTCTCCGCCGAGCAGCTACCGACCTCGCTGATCGTCCTGGGAGGCGGCGCGGTCGGATGCGAACTCGGGCAGGTCTTCTCCCGGTTCGGGGTCGACGTCACCATCGTGGAGGGCGCCGACCGCCTGCTGCCCGTCGAGGAACCCGAGGCGAGCGACGTCGTGACGACGGTGTTCGAGACCGAGGGCATCTCCGTTCGCACCGGCGCCATGGCGGAACGGTTCGAGCGGCACGACGGGACGCTCACCCTGATCCTCGAGGGAGGCGCGGAGGTCGGCGCCGAGCAGCTGCTGGTCGCGGTCGGCCGGCGCGTCGACGTGAGCGGTCTCGGCCTCGACGCAGCCGGGGTGGAGACCTCCGACGGGTACATCCAGGTTGACGAGAACCTGCGTGCCGCCGACGGCATCTGGGCCATGGGCGACGTGACTGGCCAGGGTCTGTTCACCCACGTCGCGCTGCGTCAGGCGCGCCTGATCGAGGCGGACATCCTCGGCGAGGACCACGAGCCGATCGACTACAGCTCGACGCCTCGGGTCACCTTCACCGACCCGGAGGTCGGTGCCGTCGGCATGAACGAGCAGAAGGCGCGCGACGTCGGTGTCGATGTGCGTGTGACCGTCAAGGACCTCCAGGGGACCTTCCGCGGCTGGGTCCACGGACCCGGAGCCGAAGGCATCATCAAGCTCATCGCCGACCGTGAGCGAGGGATCCTCGTCGGCGCGACATCCGTGGGCCCCAACGGCGGCGAGGTTCTCGGGCTGCTGAGCGCTGCCCTCCACGCCCGCATCCCGCTCACCGAGCTGCGCCGGATGATCTTCGCCTTCCCGACCTTCCACGGCGGCATCGGCGAGGCCATCGGGGCCTACGGCCGCGCGCTCGTACCCGTACTCGACCCTGGGGCCGACTTCCTCGAAGACATCGGTCCCCGGTGACCATCTCTTGCGCCTCCGCGATCGGGTCGAGTGGCGGGATCGACCACGACCCAGACCGCCTCGGCGTGTGCGCACACCTGGCCGTCGGCGTCGGTGACCGCAGCGTCCATGAACAACCGCCGACCCTCGCGACGCACCACGCGCCCCGCCACCGTGTGCGGTGCACCGCGACGGACCGCCGCGGACACCTCGACGGCGATCTGGCCGGTGAGGGCCGGCCACCAGTCGGTTTCGCCACGGCGGTCGACGATCGACCACGCCGTCACGCAGTCCACGGCGGCCCACACGAACGCCGACGGGACCACCTCGCCGTCGGGCAGGAGCGGTCCCGACGGCTCCCACACCCCGGCGACGCGGCCCTCCTCGTCGGGCGCGGAGAAACGCAGCCCGAACCCGACCTCCGGGTCGGTGCCGCACATGAAGCACTTCGGCCAGGGGTGCCGGTCCAAGCCAGGATGCGGACGGTACGACCGTGCCTCCTCGATCGTCACGGTCGGCGCCTGATCGTGCATCGCACCGGCCGGTCCAGCCTCCATGACAGTCCGACCCCGCGGATCCACGAGTCGGGGTCCGTCCCGGTCCTCGACCGTCAGCGGGGTGTCGAGAGGCGGCGGGCGGCGCAGCGTCACACGGACCGGTTCACCGGCGAGCTCGGCGAAGCGGCCCGCCAGGTACCCACCGTGGGCGAGGCCCTCGATCCCCTGGTACGTGGGTGACACCGAGATGCTGGCCATCATCGAACCCCTCGCTCCGTCATCGCTTGTGACCGTAGACGCGGTCGACAGACGGGGTCTGAGCGGACGTTCAGCCTCTCGCTCAGCCGTTCACCGGTGGCGGCGCCCCGCCAGCCCGAGCGCACCGACCAGCAGCACGGGGACCACGACCGCGAGCGGGACGGCCCCGCCCGTGGCCGGCAATCCCTGCCGCTCGTCATCAGCGGCCAGGGTCGCCCTCGGTCCGTACGGCACCGAGACCGGGGCGGGTCCCATCGCCTCCCCGCCGTAGATGACGTCGCCGTCGGCGTCCTGGTAGATCAGCCACGGCACGGCGGCCTGGAACCCGTGGCCGGGCTCGGAGTAGTCGCACACGCCGTCCGGGAACGCCTCCCTGAGCGCGCCCTGCTGGTCGGCGGTGAAGACCTCCTCGAAGCTCTGGCCCGCGTACTCGTGGTCCTCGATGGGCATCGTCTGGCAGTCGAGGCGGTCGTCGGTGAACCCGACGATGGGGTCGCCACCGCCGGCTTCGATCCGCGGGGACGAGTAGAGGGTCGAGTCGACGGTGGCGTCGCAGAGCTCGAGCGGGGCGTCCTGCCCGTCCGCGCCGACGCACCGTTCGCCGATCCCGGCCTCATCCTTGGCGTCGAGGATCTTCTGGGCGAGCGGGGCGTCGCGGGTGTCGGCCGCGACGACGGCGAGCCAGTCGTCGACCGCGCGGATGGAGTCGTCGACGAAGGTGTGGTCGCCGATGAGCGGTTCCTGACCCTCCCAGAACACCTGGTTGTCGGCGGTGCCGTGCTCGCGGATCAGCCGGTCCCGCATCGAGTACTTGCGGTAGATGTCGTGGAACGCGCCCGGCTCGGGTCCGCCGAGGTCGATGATCGCGACCTGGTCGAGGTGGGCGGCGGTGTTGGCCGCCCCGCTGCGGTAGACGCGTTCCTGGGCGATCGGATCGGCCTGGGTGCGTTCCTCCGTGCGGTTGAAGTCGATGTCGTAGCCGCCGCCGTTGGCGTTGAGCGCGACGAACTGGTCGGGGGTGAGCGGCGGCCGGGTCGGGTCGCCGGCGTACTCGCCGAGGTAGGCGAGCAGTCCGGACAGCCCGTACTGGATGCCGACGTTGCTGATCGGCCGACGCGCGAACCCGCGGTCGTCCACCCCGAACACGTTGCGCATGTAGTCGTGGAGCGTGCAGCGGACCCCGTCGGGGTTGCTGTTCTCGTCGTAGACGTCCTCCTGTGGGACGCCGGGGCAGTCACGCGTGGGCTCGCCGCTGTTGGGGATGGTCTCGGTGAAGGTGATCTGGTTCGCCGGGTTGGCGTGCCCGAAGATCGACGGCCACTGTGCGGGCGTGATCTGATGCTCAGGGAAGGTGCTCGGGTCCTCGAGGTACTCCCGGAGCCCGACGTAATCGACGTACTGCTGGGCGGAGCTCCACGCGTCGGTGAAGCTGCACTGCGGGGTGATGCCCTGGTAGACGCCCGGGTAGGCGTTGGCGACCTGCTGCTGCACGAGGCTCCCACCGCTGCAGCCGCTGCCGATCGTGTAACGGAGCGGGCCGAACCGCTCGATGACCATCTCCTTGGTCATGACCAGCGACTCCGCCTGTGTGACCATGTTGCAGTTGTGCCCGGCGTGATCGAGCGCGTGGCTCGCGACGGCGAACCCCTGCGACAGGGCGTCCTCGTACAGGACCTCCGGCGCGTCGGCCGACTCGTACGCGGTGTCGCAGCTCACGCCGTGCGTGAGCACGAGCTTGTTCGCGAAGCCCGGGTTGTCGGCGGTCGGGTCCGGCCACTCGCCCTCGGACGGATCCCACAGCGCCGCGACGCGGTACTGGTCGCGGAGGCTGTAGCCGGTCTCATCGCGGACGATGAACGGGACCTCGTTGCCGTCATCGGTCGTCGTGGTCGCGACGTCGTCGGGTGGGTCGTCCGGGTCGTACTCCTCGAAGGTCCCGAGCGGGGTGCCGAACGGCGTGCTGAACGTCGTCCCGGCGTTCGGATCGGTCGAGCGGTACCAGTACTGGACGGTCGGTTCCTGGCTGCAGTCGGGCGCGTCGGAACCGTTGTTGCAGGTCCACGGCTCGATCAGCGGACCGGAGAACACCGGGCCGCCCTGCGGAGCGTTGGTGAGGTCGATGTAAGCACCGCGGCCGTCGGGCAGCTCGGCCCGCAGGCGCTGCTCGCCGAGGTCGAGTCCGCTGACCAGGGCCAGCGCCGTGCCGTCCTGCCGCACCCCGAACGCGCTGACCGCGACGTCACCGTCGTCCAGGCTCACCTCGAGATCCTCGACGGAGGCGCCGTCGGGTGCGGTCAGGCGCAGCAACGCATCGCCGCTGCTGACGAGGTCGCCGCGTCCTGACTCGACCTCGATGACGACGACCTCCGACGCCGCGACGCCGGCGGTGACCGGCAGGACCGCCCAGAGCAGTGCCAGACAGGCGACGAACAGGATCGAGCGTCGGGTCACCGGGCTGCTCCTGCGACGTGGGGCCTGTGGGTCAGTACGAGGGGACCGAGGCTAGTCGACACCACCTTCCCCTGACCGGGCGTCGGAGCGGTAGTATGAAGTCTGTGTTCACACGAAGGAGCGATCGTGGTCCGTCGAACGGTGAGTCTGCCTGACGCCGTGGACAA
>CAZHZQ010000179.1:0-5112 GCA_964537235.1 uncultured Actinomycetota bacterium
ATGGGGATGTCGCTGCCGCACGGCGGGCACCTCACCCACGGCTGGAACGTGTCGATCACCGGCAAGTGGTTCAACAGCGTCACCTACGGCGTGGACGAGGACACGGGGCGGATCGACGTGGACGAGGTTCGCGAGGTGGCGAAGCGCGAGCAACCCCGGCTGATCTTCTGCGGGGGGACCGCCATCCCGCGGACGATCCCCTTCGAGGAGTTCGCCGCGATCGCCGAGGAAGTGGGGGCGCTGCTGGTGGCCGACATCGCCCACATCGCCGGGCTCGTCGCCGGTGGGGCGCACCCGACTCCCGTCGGTCACGCCCCGGTCGTCTCGACCACGACGCACAAGACCCTGCGCGGGCCCCGGGGTGCGATGCTGATGTCCACCGAGGAGCACGCCAAGGCGCTGGACCGAGCGGTGTTCCCCGGCCTGCAGGGTGGTCCTCACAACCACACCACCGCCGCGATCGCGGTCGCGTTGCAGGAGGCTTCGCAGGACGACTTCCGCGACTACGCCACCGCCATCGTCCGCAACGCCAAGGCCCTGGCCGAGGCGCTGCTCGAGCGCGACTTCGATCTGGTCTCCGGGGGGACGGACAACCACCTGATCCTGATCGACGTCACGAACAAGGGCATCCCCGGCAAGCCGGCCGCGCAGGCGCTCGACCGGGCCGGCATCGTGACCAACTACAACACGGTCCCCTTCGACCCGCGCAAGCCCTTCGATCCGTCCGGTATCCGGTTGGGTACCCCCGCGGTCACCAGTCGTGGTATGGGGGCGGACGAGATGCGCACGATCGCCGACTGGATCGACCGTGCCGTCCAGGCCGCCGGGACCGAGGACACCGCCGAGCTCGACACGATCGCCGGCGAGGTCCGCGAGCTCGCCGCCGACTTCCCGGCGCCTGGCATCGCGACTGACGCGCTCCCGTCGGCGACCTCGCGACGGTGATCCGGGCACCGCGACCTCGCCATCACGACCTCGTGTCGATGATGTCTCCGTGATCCCGTACCTCGCCGTCTTCGCGGCCGCGGCGATCGTCACCGCCGGTCTGACGCCCGTGGTGGCGCGAGGAGCACGTCGGATCGGGGCGGTCGACCATCCGGAACAACCCCGCAAGGTCCACGACCGGCCCACCCCCACGCTCGGCGGGCTGGCGATGCTCGTGGGGTTCGTCGCCGCGCTCGGCCTCGCCTGGCTGTTGGCGTGGTGGGGACTCGACGTCGTCGGCCCCGAGGGGGAGGCGTCGTTCGCCCCGGTCTTCGAGCAGACCTCCGAACCGCTGGGCCTCCTGCTGGGCATCATCGCGATCACGCTTCTCGGCGTGTACGACGACCTGCGGGGGATATCGCCGCCCCTCAAGGTCGCGGGCCAGATCCTCGCCACGCTCCCGCCGGTCCTGCTCGGCATCCAGCTGGTCTACGCGTGGATCCCGGGACTCGGCGTCCTGGTCCTGTCCCCGGACCTCGGGATCCCGCTGACCGTGCTGGTCATGGTCGCGATGGTCAACGCCGTCAACCTGATCGACGGGCTCGACGGGCTGGCCGCCGGGGTCGTGGCCATCGGGGCGGTCGCGTTCTTCGCGTTCGCCTACGGCTCCGATGCGCGTGGGATCGCCGAGGCGGCTCCGACCTCGGCGCTGCTGGTCGCCGCCGCGCTCACCGGCGTGTCGCTGGGCTTCCTCCTCCACAACTTCCACCCGGCCCGCATCTTCATGGGCGACACCGGCTCGATGCTGCTGGGACTGCTGCTGGCCGCCAGCGGTGTCGCGTTCGTGGGTCGCACCACCGATCCCGGCTACAGCGACTTCGCCGGGGTGTTCCCCCTGGCGATCCCCGCCCTGGTCCTGGGGTTCGCGTTCTTCGACACGGGGTTCGCGATCCTCCGGCGGCTCTACAAGCGGCGGTCGATCTCCGCACCCGATCGGGAGCACATCCACCACCGCCTCCTCCACGTGGGCGTCGGCCACCGTGAGGTGGTGCTGACGCTGTACTACTGGTCGGCCGTCGTGGCGTTCGGGGCGGTCGGTGTCACCTACATCGAGCCGCTGGTGGTCCTGGGCATCCTGGGGGGCCTCGTGCTCCTGGGGATCGCGCTCACCGCCGTGGCGTTCCGGGGCGCGCGCAACGGGGACGAGGACCCCGCGGCGAACGTGGCGGGACGCCGGAGCGGCTGAGCGTGCCCACCGAACCGTTGCTCACGGACGAGGAGCTGGCCGGGTTGCTCGAGGATCTCGCCGCGGCTGATCCGGACGCGGTCTCGGAGCGGCTCGTGCGGAGCCTGGCCGCCGCCCCGGGCGTGCGCGGGGCCGCGCTCCACGAGCGACGGCACGGCGTCGTCGTGTCGCTGGCCCGTCACGGCGACCCCGGCGCCGCGGCGGCCGAGGCGGCGACCGAAGCGGTCGACACGGGCGAGGCCACCGTCGTCGACGGCGTCGTCGCGGTCCCGCTGCTGGGTCACGAGGGACCGGGGGGAGCGCTGACGGTCGCGGGTGAGCAGGTCACGCCGGAACGGCTGCGGACGGCCGGTGCCGTCGCGAGGCTCGTGCTGGCGACACGGGGAACGCATGACGTCCGGCGTGAGCAGCGGCGACTCCTGGCGGCGGCCTTCCGCAAGATCCCGCGCATCTCCGCGGGCACCGACGTGCGTCCCGCGCTGCAGAGCCTGATCGAGGACGCCGCCCGTCTGATCGGCTGCGCGCAGCTCGTCGTGCTCGAACGGGTCGCCGACGGCATCGCCCCGGCCGCCGGGACCGGCGTGGCACTCGATGTGCTCCAGGCGGGGACCTTCCCCGAGTCCGCTGCCGGACGCCCCCTCGACGGCGGCGTGGTGGAACCCCTCGTGGTGCGGGAAGCCGAGGGGGCGCCGCCGGTCACCGACCTCGTGGGCGGACCGACGGCGGTCATCGCGGTGGCCGGCGGGGCGGGCGCGGCCCTGGCGGTGGTGGTCGGCGGGTGGCCCCCAGGTCACGATCCCGACGAGACCACGGTCCTGCTGACCGACGCGGTCGCCGGCCTGGTCGGACTCGGCCTGGCGACGGCGCAGTCCGACACCCGTATGGACAGCGACGACCTGGAGCAGACGCGTGAGGACTTTCTCGCGACCTTGTCCCACGAGCTGCGCACGCCCCTCGCGGTGATCAAGGGGGCGGTCGAGACGATCCAGGCGCACGGGGACGATCTGCCGTCCGACATGCTTGCGGAGCTGATCGTCCGGATCCGGCGCCGCGTCGACCAGGAGGTCGAGCTCGTTGAGACGCTCCTGAGCCTCTCGCGGCTGGACCGCGGTCAGCTGCAGCTGCACCGCGAGCCCTTCGACCTGCTCGAGATCACGCGGGACGTGGCGACCCAGCACATGGAGGCGTCGGGGCGTCCGGTCCTCCTCGAGGGACCGGAGGAGGCACCGGTCGTGGCCGACCCTGCGGCCATGCGGCAGGTCCTGTCCCACCTGGTCGGCAACGCGCTGAAGTTCGGCCGGGAGCACGCGGAGGTCACCGTCAGCCGGACGTCCCGGGCGTGGCGGGTGACCGTGGACGACGACGGCGAGGGCATCCCCCCGGCCCTCCGGGACCGCCTCTTCGAGCGGTTCGTGCAGGCCGCCCCGATGTCCCACCGTGCGGGCGGCGTGGGGGTCGGCTTGGCGGTCGCGCGTGGTCTCGTCGAGCTGCACGGCGGGCGCGTCGGTGTGGCCACGTCACCGGCGGGCGGGGCGCGGTTCTGGTTCGAGCTGCCCGATGCGTGAGCCGAAACTGTGCGCTTACCACTGTGCGCTCACCGCACGCAGCTTGTGAAACAGTTCACGAGCTTTGACGGTCGTTCCCGGCCGCTGCTAGCCTCCGCCCGAACATGGCCCGGAACGAACCCGCACGGCCCCGAGACGGCGACCGCTCCGAGCAGTGGCGCGCCGGTTTCTGGCGTGATGCGGATTCCGCCTGGTTCCTGTCGGTCGAGCTGCTCACCGCGACCTTCGTGTGGGGCGGTATCGGCTGGGTGGTGGACACCTACGTCCTCCACTCGTCCCCGTACGCGATGATCGTGGGTTTCCTCCTCGGGTTCGCGCTCGGGATGTACCTGCTGTACCTGCGGATGCAGGCCGACGGACGACGAGACGACGAGGAGCGCGCCAACTGGCGCGACCGCTGATCGACCCCGACCCTCCGACGGCACCGACCTCCGCTCGACCGACCTCCACCCCTGACCTCCACCCCTGACCCGCGAGGGATCCCACGTGCCTGACGACACCACCGCACCGGAGTCCGCGATGACGCGGGCCGCGCTGCGGTTCGGCGCGGTTGCGCTGCTGCCGGCGACGGCGCTCGCCCTGTGGGTGCGCGGGCCGGCCGGGGCCGTGACCACGCTCGGAGGTGTCGTGCTGATCGTCGGCTGGTTCGCACTCAGCGGGATGTCGCTGGCGTGGGCGGCTCGGCGCAGCCTGCTGCTGCTCCAGGCCGTCGCGATCGGTGGTTTCGCGGTCCGGCTCGCCATCCTGGCCGTGATCATGCTCGCGCTCGCACCGGTCGAGGCGCTGGACGCCCCGGTTCTGGCGGTGACCGTCAGCGTGGGTATGGTCGCCCTGCTCGTACACGAGATCCGCTTCGTCCTGGGGCGCGCCGACCTCTGGTGGCTCCGCCTCGCTCAAGGGAAGGAACGCGCGTGAACGCCGTCGTGCTGGCCGCCGAGGGTGGCGGCTTCCACGTCCCGACGCTCGAGGAACTGTTCGAGTTCCCGGCGCTGTTCTTCGAGGACGTCGAGATCCTGGGCTTCCCGCTGGCCTTCAACCGGGTGGCGCTGCTCGTCTTCGTGTCGGTCGCGATCCTGTCGGCGCTGATGTACTTCGCGTGGCGGGACCCCGACATCGTCCCCGGCAAGTTCCAGGGGACCATGGAGGCCATCGTCAGCTTCGTCCGCGACTACATCGCGGTGGAGGTCATCGGGCCCGCGGGCCTGCGGTTCGTCCCGTTCCTCACGACGCTGTTCATGTTCATCTTCATCAGCAACTTCTTCGAGATCACCCCCCTGGTCCAGTTCCCGACGACGTCACGGATGGCACTGCCCGCGTTCCTGGCGATCGTCGTGTGGACCATCTTCGTGGTCGTCGGCATGAAGGAGCAGGGTCCCC
>CAZHZQ010000180.1:0-5056 GCA_964537235.1 uncultured Actinomycetota bacterium
GTTCTCAGAGCGCGCCGATCTCCTCGAGGGCCGCCGTGTAGGCCTCGTCGTCGCGGGCCTCACCGAGGTCGTGGTGGACCGAGTGGACAAGCGCCCCGTCCCGGTCGATGACGAACGTGGCTCGTTGCGCGGTCCCGACGTGCTCGTTGAACACGCCGTACCGAGGGCGGCGCGGCGGACGGTCGAATCACAGCCCCCGCGCCTTGGTGTTGGAGACGTCGCGCAGCACGGCCCGCAGCCCGTCGAGGTCGCAGCCGACCGGCAGCAGCAACCCGCGCCGACCGTCGTGGCCGAGCAGCACCAGCACGGCGTCTCCGACTCGCTGCCGCAGCTCCACGGCGCGCACTGACGCGAACGACTCCTCGACACGGAACGTCGCCACCGACCCCCGGACGCCCTCGTGGTCGACCACGATGGTCCATGTCTCCGGTGCCAGCAGCTGCAGCCCGAACACGCCGGTGGGGATCGCGCACAACGCCACCAGCAGGCCGGTCAGCAGGGACCCCTCCGACGACCCGAACGCAAACGCAGCCATTGCGGTTGCGGCGAGGCCGACCGCGGTCCAGGCGGCAGCACGCCGCCGATCGGGTGCCAGGGTCACGCTCTCCACGGCTCCTCGGTGTCTCGATGGGACGACCGTACTCAGCGGTCGTCGCCCGGCCGGCGACACGCGTCCCGCACGGTCGCCAGCACCGCTGCCCACGACTCGTGGCCCGGGTCGATGAGCGAGTAGTGGTCCCCCGTCGCGGTGACCAGCCGGGCCTCGTCGCCGGCGGCGGTCGCCAACTCGACCCAGCGCTGCGACTGTGACAGCGGCACCTCGTCGTCGGCGGGTGCGTGCACCAAGGTGACCGGGACACCGAGCGGGAGCCACGCTGCGGGGTTCGCAAGAGCGAGCCGGTCGGGGTCGGTGCCGCCCAGCAGGTCCTCGGCGGCCCCCGCCCCCAGGCGCTGGTCGATCGCCTCGTCCAGCACCACGACACCGGCCTGCGCGACCGCATGGCAGGGCCGCACCGCCGGATCGGCGCCCGGCGCACCGGCAGGCAGCCGGTGGCGGGCCGCAGCCCACACCGCGAGGTGGCCGCCGGCGGAGTGCCCGACCGTCACGATCCGCTGTGGGTCGACCCCGGCCTGCAGACCCACGGCGTCGATGCCAGCGGCGACGTCGGTCAGCGTGGTGGGCCACCCGCCCGCGCCGCCGACCCGGCGGTACTCGAGGTTGGCCACGACGTGCCCGTCGGCGAGCAGCGACGGAACCAGCGGGGCCATCAGGTCACGGCGGTACCGCTCCCGCCAGAACCCGCCGTGCACCAGGACGACCGTCCGGCCCGATGGCGTGGCCGCCGGGCGGTGCAGGTCGAGGACCGCCTCGGGGTGATCGGCGTACGGGATCGTCTCGACGGCGTGGCTCCGGTGGTCGCGGGGGCGACGCTACGGCGGCAGTGGGCCAGTCGGCCACCACTACGATCAAGGCCCCGTCGAACCGGGAGCTGTCGTGGTCCACCCCAGCCACACGACGCCGTTGTCACCCGCCCGGCGGGCAGCGGACGTCGATCGGATGCGCCGCCAGACGTTCGACGTCCTGGTCATCGGCGGCGGCGTGACCGGCACGGGGGTCGCACTCGACGCCGCCACCCGCGGACTCGACGTGGCGATGGTCGAGCAGCGCGACTTCGCGTCGGGGACCTCGAGTCGCTCCAGCAAGCTGATCCACGGCGGCCTCCGCTACCTCGAACAGCTCAGCTTCTCCCTGGTGCGAGAAGCGCTGCAGGAGCGTGGGCTGCTGCTGGACCGGCTGGCCCCACACCTGATCCGCCCGGTCCCGTTCCTCTACCCCCTGCGGGGTCGCGGGTGGGAGCGGCCCTACGTCGCCGCCGGCCTGACCCTGTACGACACGATGGGCGGCGCCGGGCAGCTGCCGCGGCACAAGCACTTCACCCGCAAGGGCGCGTTGCGGCTGGCCCCGGCGCTGAAGGCGGACGCGCTGGTCGGGGCGGTGCAGTACTGGGACGCGCAGGTCGACGACGCCCGGCACACGATGGCGCTGGGCCGGACCGCTGCCCACTACGGCGCGGCGATCCTGACCTCTGCCCGGGTCACCGACCTGCTCCGCGAGGGCGAGCGGGTGGTCGGCGCGAAGGTGCACGACCTGGAGACCGGGGAGGACCTGGCGATCCGGGCCAGCCAGGTGGTCAACGCGACCGGGGTCTGGGCCAACCAGATCCAGGCGATGGCGGGCCGGGGCCGGATCCACGTGCGCCCCAGCAAGGGCATCCACCTGGTCGTGCCGCGGGACCGCATCCACTCCGACACAGGGTTGATCCTGCGGACCGAGACCAGCGTCCTGTTCGTCATCCCGTGGCCGAGCCAGATGAACCCACGGCACTGGCTGATCGGCACCACCGACACCGACTGGGAGTTGGACCTCGCCCACCCGGCGGCATCCGCTGCCGACATCGACTACCTGCTGGCGCAGGCCAACCGCGTCCTGCGCACTCCGTTGACCCCGGCCGACGTCGAGGGGGTCTTCGCCGGGCTGCGGCCGCTGCTGTACGGCGAGTCCGAGTCGACCTCGACGCTCTCGCGGGAGCACGCCATCGGCCAGTCGGTGGCCGGTCTGCTCACGATCGCCGGGGGCAAGTACACCACCTACCGGATCATGGCCCAGGACGCGGTCGACGCGGTCGCGCGCAACCTCGACAAGCGGGTGCCGGCCAGCGTCACCCGACACATCCCGGTGGTGGGCGCGGAGGGCTACCGCGCGATGTGGAACCAGCGCCACGAACTGGCCGCCGAGTCCGGACTGCACCCGGCCCGCATCGAGCACCTCCTGCGGCGCCACGGGACCCTGACAGGTGAGGTCCTGGACCTGATCGCCGACGACCGCCACCTGGCCGAGCCGCTGCCGGGCGCCGACGACTACCTGTTGGCCGAGGTGGTCTACGCCGCCAGCCACGAGGGCGCGCTGCACCTCGACGACGTGCTGACCCGGCGCACCCGCGCCTCGATCGAGGCGTGGGACCGGGGGGTGGCAGCGGCCAAGGTGACCGCCGAGCTGATGGCCCCGATCCTCGACTGGGACGAGGACGCGATCGGTCGCGAGGTGGAGCACTACCGCAAGCGGGTCGAGGCCGAGCGCGAGTCCCAGGCCCAGCCCGATGACCACACCGCGGACGCCGCACGGATGGGGGCACCCGACGTCCGCATCGGCTTCCGCCCGGTCAGCTGACGTGAGCCGCCGCAGCGTCCTGCTGAGCCCACGCATGCTCGTGCTGCACGTGCTGGTGCTGGCAGCCGTCCTGGTGCTGGCACGCCTGGGCGCGTGGCAGCTGTCGCGGCTCGATGAGGCGCGCGAACGAGTCGATGCCCAGCAGGAGCGGTTGGCGGCGGCCCCGATGCCAGTCACCGACCTGCTGGCGGGCCTGCGATTGGACGACACCCACGAGCTCGCCCAACTGGAGTTCCGCCGCGTCACCGCCACCGGCAACTACCGCCCGGACGACGAGGTCCTGCAGCGTGGCCGCTCGCACCAGGGGCGCGCCGGCTTCCACGTGCTGACGCCGCTGGCGCTGGACGACGGCGGAACTGCCCTGGTCCGACGAGGCTGGGTGCCGTTCGACAACGACCTGCGCCCGCCGGTCACCGAAGCGGCGCCCCCTGACGGCACGGTCACGGTGGAGGGCTACCTCGAGCGGTCCATCCCCCAGCCGACAGGGCCGATCGCCCAACGCGATCCCGACGAGGGCCCACTCGACATCGTGTTCCACGCCGACCTCGCACGGCTCGGCCCCCAGCTCGGCAGCGACGTCCTGCCGATGGTGGTGCACCTCGAAGCGCAGGAGCCGCCCACGGCCGGGCCGCTCCCGGTCCCGGCGCCCCGCCCAGCACTCGACGACGGCCCGCACCTCAGCTACGCGATCCAGTGGTTCGCGTTTGCCCTGTTGGGCGGTGGCTTCTACGCCGTGTGGCTGCGCAAGCGGGCCGCCAGCGACGAGCGGGCCGTCAGCCCGGACGCCGACGGCCCGTGACGATCAGTTGCGCAGGGCGTCGATCGGCTGTTCAGGAATGGTTGCGGAGGGCCTCGATGAGCTCGTCCTTGTCCATGTCGGAGCGGCCGTCGATCCCGATCTCCTCGGCGCGGTCGTAGAGCTCGTCCTTGGTCCACTCCTCGTACGGGGGCGACTGGCCACCGGACTTGGCGGCCTCCTCGCGGTCGGTGTTGGCGATGCGGGCAGCCTTCTCCTTGCTCATGCCCTCCTCGCGCAGCGACTCGTACTGCTCGTCGTCCTTGATGGATGATCCGTGGTCCTTCGCCATGCGGTCACTCCTCGGTTGGGATGGCATCCTGTGAGATGCCACACCTGTGCAGGTGCAACCCCGAAAGTTGTTGCGCGTGCACGCCGAGTGGCGACACTGGTACCGACTGACCACAGCACAGCGAGGTAGACCGTGCCCAACGCGATCTGGACCGGCTCGATCAGCTTCGGGCTCGTGTCCGTGCCCGTCCGCCTGTTCACCGCCGTGCGCTCGCACGACGTCGGCTTCCACCAGTACCACCGCGACACCGGGGCCCGGATCCGCTACCGCAAGGTCGACGAGGACACCGGCGAGGACGTCGACTACGGCGACATCGTCAAGGGCTGGGACCCCGGTGACGGGCGCCTCGTGATGGTCGACAAGGACGAACTGGACGACCTCTCCCCCGACAAGAGCGAGCTGCTCGACATCCGCGACTTCGTCGACCTCGACGAGATCGACCCGGTGTACTACGACAAGCCGTACAACGTCGTGCCCAAGGGCGAGGCCGCCGCCAAGGCCTACCGCCTGCTGGTCGAGGCGATGACCCGGACCAACAAGGTCGCGATCGGCTCGTTCGTGCTGCGCAGCAAGGAGCACCTGGTGGCCCTGCGTCCGCGCGACGGGCTGCTGGTGCTGTCCACGATGCGCTTCCACGACGAAGTCGTCGAGCCGCGCGAGATCGAGGACGCCGGGCTGGTCGATGACGCCGAGGTACGTGAGCGCGAGCTGCAGATGGCCGAGCAGCTGGTGGCGAGCC
>CAZHZQ010000181.1:0-5056 GCA_964537235.1 uncultured Actinomycetota bacterium
AGGCGGCCGCCGCCGAACGGGAGCGGATCGCCAGCGACCTGCACGACACCATCGCTCAGCAGTTCGTCGCGATCGGCCTGGAGGCACGACGTGCCGCCGACCAACTCCCTGAGGATTCACCCTGGTCGGGCCGATTCGTCCGGCTTGTCGACCTCGCCAGGCGCGGCAAATGGGACATCGACCAGACGGTGCGTGCCCTCAGCTTCGTGCCGACGCGGGGCGGTCTGGTCAGGGGTCTGAGGGACCTGGCCGAATCGTTCCGCCTCGACAGCGGGCTGGACATCTTCGTCGACGTGGACGGTCCTCCCGGTCCGATGGAGGCGGACGCCGAGCAGGTCCTCTACCGGATCGCTCACGAAGCCCTGTCCAACGCCTGGGGTAACGCTCGCTGCACGGTCATCCGGATCGGGTTGCGGTTCGAAGACGACGAGGTCGTCCTGCAGATCCGGGACGACGGAGTCGACCTCAGCTCTCGCTCCACCGACGAGTTCGACCGTGGCGACCTGGTGGGCATCCGTCGCCTCGTGACGAGGGTCGGTGGCCGTCTCGACGTCTCGAACGCCGACCCACGCGGCGTCCTCGTCGAGGCGGCCGTCGCTCGCGGGTCCCCGACGGAGGGGTAGGCCCGTGGTCCGCGTCCTCGTCGTCGACGGCCACGCTGGTGTCCGCTCGGGCGTGGCCGGGATCCTGTCCGACGAGCCCGACTTGACGGTCGAGGCTGTCGGGACCGCCCGTCAGGCCAGCGTCGTAATCGACGACCGTCCTCCTGACGTCGTCCTGCTCGATGCTGCGCTCCCCGACGCAATCGGCGCCGAGGCGTGCGCGATGCTGCGCGCCAGACACGGACCAGTCCGGATCGTCGTCATGTCCGGCTTCCCGTGGCAGGACGGCATGCTCGACGCGTTCGAGGTCGGCGCTCGCGGGTTCGTGGTCAAGGACGCCGACCCGGCGGTCATCCGCCGTGCCGTGCGGTCTGTGGCGAACGGGGGTGTCTTCGTCGATCCGCGCGCGATGGGACGGTTGGTCGAGCTCGCCCTCCGCAGCCAGGAGTCTACGTGCGGACCGGACCGTCGGTCGGTCGCAGCGACCGGCGGCGGGTAGGTCGAGACGATGGAACGCGCACCCGTACGTGTCGTCATCGTTGACCAGCACCCGTCGGTCCGGGATCGCATCCGTCAGGCCATGAGCGGTAAGGGCGACATCGATGTCGTCGGTGAGTTCGGACGTGCGAGCCAGGTGCTGGAGACGGTCGACGAGCTGCACCCCAACGTCGTCCTCGCGGCCTCCCGTCTGCCCGACATGCCGAGCCCGGAGCTCGCCGCGAGACTGCGGGAGGAGCACCGGGGCGTGCACACGATCGTGCTGGCCTCGCGCTACGAGGAGGAGGACATGGTCGCCGCGTTCGTCGGCGGCGCGCGCGGGTACGCGGCCAAGACGTCGCCTGCGCCGGTGCTCCGCTACGCGGTGCGGGCCGTGGCCGCCGGCGGATGCTTCGCCGACCCGATGGTCGCCAGTCGGTTGATCGGCATGGCGATCAAGGGTCAGCGCGGTCGCGGTCCGTTCGGCCTCACACCACGGGAGATGGAGGTGCTCCGCCAGCTGCCCAAGGGTCGCTCGAACAAGGAGATCGGACAGCAGCTGGGCATCGCCGAACCGACCGTCAAGACCCACGTGTCGAGCATCCTCGGCAAGCTCGACGCGAACGACCGGGGCGAAGCGGGGGACATCGCACGCGGACGTGGTCTCGCGTAGCCCAGGTGACCAGCGGTCCCATCCCCGACCAGGACGAGGCACCTAACCGTCACCTGGCCATCTGTCAGGAATCGGTCCGCCGGCCGGTACCCAACAGGTGAAGGGGCCGCCCCAATCTGGCCGGCCTCGCGACCACACCGACGAGACCGACACGGGGACCCGGAGGAGTACGTGACCACGTCCGAACACCGAAGAACAAGCGCTGGCGGTCGCCTCGGCGCACGGACCTGGACGGCCGTCCTGGCCGGACTGACCCTGGTCATAGCGCTGGTCCCGGCCATGCCACCGAGCCACGCCGTCACGGGCCAATCGATCGGCTTCACGAGCACGGCTCTGCCGGAGGAGGAGGGCGACGACGGGGAGCAGACGGACGTCACCCTCACGGTCGCCATCGATCCGCTGGATCCGGAGCTACCTGCAATGCCACCAGGACAGCCCGTCACGTTCACGTGGTGCACGCTGCCCGACGAAGACGGTTCGGCTCCGGCGACGGCGGGGGACGACTACGCGGCCGTGGAAGCCAACACGGACTCCCCTTCGACCGACGGGTGTGTGGGTGCAGCGGCAAGCGGCGGGGCGGGCGAGGAGACCATCCCGGAGACCGAGACCTCCGTCGACATCACCGTCGAGATCGTCGGGGACGGTGACATCGAGGGGGATGAGACCTTCCTGGTCGTACTCGACCAGGTCACCTCGTCAGGGGGCGAGACCATCGACAGCAGCGCCAGGAAGGCTGTCATCACCATCGAGGACGACGACCCGAAGGTCTTCGTCGGTGATGCGGAGGTGGTCGAGGGCGATTCGGGGGTCACCCTCGCCGTGTTCGACGTCACCCTCTCCACCCCGTTCCCCGCCGACGGACCCGATGTCACTATCAAGTACCAGACGGCAGACGACACGGCCGAGGATGTGTCATCGGGAGGGGATGAGGGCACCGGCGGTGACTACGTCCCGCAGCCCGCTCCCGACAGCGATGACGACGCCACGGTCACCATCCCGGCGGGCACCGCGTCGGGCGAGATCGTCGTCAGCGTGGTCGGGGACGACAAGCACGAGCCCGACGAGACGTTCGAGCTGACGGACATCGAGGTGGTGGGTGGCGGAGCGGACGTCTGCACAGGCGGCGGCGATGGTTGCGACGACACTCCAAATACGGCCATCGGGACCATCGTGAACGACGACTCGCTGCCCCGCGTGTCCATCGGTGACACGGCCGGGCCCGAGGGCTCGGCGTTCGATACCGAACTCGACTTCCCGATCACCCTGTCGAACCCGAGCTCCCAGAACATCGACGTCAACTGGGCCACAATAGATGGCACGGCCACCTCCGGAGAGGACTACCAGTCCGCCTCGGACACAGTCGAGTTCGACGCCGGCACCACCGACCAGACCGCGTCCGTGATCGTGGAAGCCGACGAGGAGGAGGAGCCCGACGAGACCTTCCTCGTGGTCCTGTCAGCCAGCGGCGACTCCGTCGGCGCCTACTTCATCGACGACGATCAGGGCCAAGGCACGATCGTCAACGACGACGGACCGAAGCTCGAGATCACGGAATCGGCCTCGACGCTCGAGGGAGATGACGGCGTCACCGAGGTCACCCTCACCGTGGCGCTGTCGGAGGCCCGGACCGACGGCAAGGAGGTCACGGCCACGGTCACCTCCGCCGACGACACCGCGACCGAGGACTCCGACTACCAGCCGGTGTCGACCGTGGTCTCCATCCCGGCCGGTGAGACCTCGGCGGTGCTGACGGTCGCCATCCTCGGGGACACGATCGGTGAGGACGACGAGACCTTCACGGTCACCCTGTCCGACCCGGGCAACGCCGTCCTCCGCCCGGGCCGCGAGCAGGCGACCGTAGAAATCCTCGACGACGACGGAGGATCGTCTGATGGACCGACCGCTGTCATCGACGGCGACACCGATGGACAGGAGGGTGCCGAGCTGGCCTTCGACGGGTCAGGTTCGTCGGCAGCCGAAGGGTCCATCACCGAGTACGCCTGGGCGTTCTCCGACGGGTCTCCGTCCGACCGAGGCTCGTCGATCACGCACGCGTTCCCGGACGACGGCACCTACACGGTCGCCCTCCGTGTCACCGACGGCAGCGGGTCCACCGACACCGCCGAGATGCAGGTGAGCGTCACCAACGCCGATCCCGCCGGCGCGATCGAGGGGCCGACGTCGGTCGAGGTGTTCGAGACGGCCACGTTCACCGCCGCGGCGACCGACCCCGGCAACGACGAGCTCTCGTTCGCGTGGGACCTTGGCGGGGGCGTCGTACCCAGTTCCGGGCAGTCCGCCACGCACACGTTCACCGAGACCGGCCCACACGACGTCACCCTCGAGGTCACCGACGACGACGGTGGCGTCGCCACCGACACGATGACCGTTCAGGTCACACCGGACTCCGGGCAGGTCGGCCGCGACGCCGGACCCGACCGCATCTCGACCGCCGTCGCCGTCTCCCAGGCACACTGGGACGCTGCGGACGACGCGGTTCTGGCGACCGCAGGCAACTACCCGGACGCGCTCGCCGGCGGCCCGCTGGCCGCCAAGCTCGGTGCCCCGCTGCTGCTCACCCCTACGGGCGAACTGCACGAATCCGTCCGCGGCGAGTTGGACCGTCTCGGCGTCGAGCGGGTCTGGATCCTCGGGGGACCGGCCGCCATCTCCCAGGCCGTGGAAGACCAGCTCATCGGCCTCGGCTACGCCGTCCACCGGTTCGAGGGGCCCGACCGGTTCGTCACGGCCGCCGTCATCGCCGCGGGCCTGGGTGCGTCGCCTGACGGCGAGGTCGCCATCGCACTCGGCACCCACGCCGACCCGAACAGAGCCTGGCCCGACGCCCTGTCGGCCGGGGCGTTGGCCGCCACCGATGACCACATCCCGACGCTGCTGACCGCAGCCGAGGAGTTGCCCTTCGCGACCGCACAGGCACTGGAGTTCATGGGTGCACGTGAAGTCTTCCTGCTCGGCGGTACCGCCGCGATCTCACCGACCGTCGAGCAGCAGCTCATAGAACTCGGCTACTCGGTGCAGCGGCTGTCCGGTGCCAACCGCTACGCCACCTCGGTCGCCGTCGCCGAGGAGGCGCTCGAACGCCATCCGGATGATCAGTTCGCGGTTCCGATCGTGTTCGCGACGGGCGAGAATTTCCCCGACGGGTTGGCCGCTACTGCCCTGGCGGCTCGCAATGGCGGGGTCCTGCTGCTCGTGCCGGGCACCGGCAACGCAGAGGACGTCCCGGAACTCCAGCGCTTCCTTTCCGACAACGCCCATCGACTGGACGTCGGGCGTGTCGTCG
>CAZHZQ010000182.1:0-5012 GCA_964537235.1 uncultured Actinomycetota bacterium
CGCCCTCGAGCAGCAGCGTCCCGAACGCCAGCTGCTCGCCGAGCGGCCAGTCGACCCGGCCCTCGTCGCGGTAGCGCTCCTCGGCGCGGTCGAACAGCCGCTCGAGCTTGGGGTGCATCGCGAAGCCCTCGGGGACGCCGAACACGTTGGCGACGACCCGGTCGAGTTCGTCCTTCTTGACGCCGGTCTCGACCGGCGGCAGGACGCCCCGCGGGGGCGAGGGTTGGCGGGCCTTGGGCTCCACCTCGGGCTCGCTGGTCTCCTTGGTCTTCTCGAACGCCGCGTCCAGGCGCTCCTGGAAGTCGTCCAGCGCCTCCTCGGCCTGCTCCATCGAGATGTCGCCGCGCTTCACGAGCCGTTCGGTGTAGACCTTGCGGGTCGACCGCTGGGCCTCGATCTTGTCGTACATGAGCGGCTGGGTGTAGCTGGGGTCGTCGGCCTCGTTGTGCCCGAGCTTGCGGAAGCACACGAGGTCGACCACCACGTCCTTGTTGAACGCCTGGCGGTAGGCGAAGGCGAGCCGTGCCACCCGCACGACCGCCTCGGGGTCGTTGCCGTTGACGTGGAAGATCGGCGCCTGGACCGTCCGGGCGACGTCGGTCGAGTACTCCGACGAGCGGGCCGCCTCGGGTCCGGTGGTGAACCCGAGCTGGTTGTTGATCACGATGTGCACGGTCCCACCCGTGCGGTACCCGCGCAGCTGGCTGAGGTTGAAGACCTCGGCGACCACGCCCTGACCGGCGAACGCCGCGTCTCCGTGCACCAGGACGGGCAGCACCCGGAAGGTCTCCGGCTCGTCGATCAGGTCCTGCATCGCCCGTGCCATGCCCTCGACGACCGGGTCGACCGCCTCGAGGTGCGACGGGTTGGAGGGCAGGTGGACCTCGACCTCGCCGCCCTGCCGGGCGTGGAACACCCCGCGCTGCCCGACGTGGTACTTGACGTCCCCGGAGCCCTGCACGGTCTGCGGGTCGATGTCGCCCTCGAACTCGCTGAAGATGTCCGCGTACGACTTGCCGACGATGCTGGCCAGCACGTTGAGCCGTCCGCGGTGGGCCATGCCCATCACGACTCCCTCCATGTGCTCGGCGGCTGCCTCCTCCAAGACGGCGTCCAACAGCGGGATGAAGCTCTCGCCGCCCTCGAGGCTGAAACGTTTGTGTCCGAGGTACTTGGTGTGCAGGAACCGTTCGAATGCCTCGGCGGCATTGAGCCGATCGAGGATGTGGTGCTTGTCCTCGGCGTCGAGGTCCCACTCGACGCCCTCCATGTGCTCCTGGATCCAGCGCTTCTCCTCGGGTTCCTGGATGTGCATGTACTCGATGCCGACCGTGCGGCAGTAGGCGTCGCGCAGCAGACCCAGCATCTGGCCGAGCTGCATCGTGCCGTTGGACTCGGGCACGCCCTCGGAGACGTTGCCGATCGTGGTGATGAACTCGCGGTCCAGGTCCCAGATCGACAGGCCGTAGCTGACCGGGTCGAGCTCCGGGTGCATCTGGGGCGGCTTCTGGGACAGCGGGTCCAGGTCGGCGATCAGGTGCCCGCGGACCCGGTACATGTGCGCCAGCTGGTCGACCTTCGCCTGCTTGTCGAGCATGGCGGTCTCGGAGTCCAGCGGACTGCTGTCCTGGCGCCAGCGAGCCGGCTCGTACGGGATGTTCAGCGCCACGAAGATGTCGTCGTAGAAGCCGTCCTCGCCCAGGAGCAGCTCGTGGATGCGGCCGAGCCATCGGCCGGACTCGGCGCCCTGGATCACCCGGTGGTCGTAGGTCGAGGTCAGCGTGATGTTCTTGGAGACCCCGAGCTTGGCGATCGTGCGCGGGTCGGCCGCCTGGTACTCGGCCGGGTACTGGATCGCCCCGACACCGAGGATGACGCTCTGGCCCTCCATCAGACGCGGCACCGACATCACCGTCCCGATCATCCCGGGGTTGGTGATCGTCATCGTGGTGTCCGCGAAGTCGTCCATGGACAGCTTGTTCGTTCTGACCTTGCGGATCAGCTCCTCGTAGGCGTCGAGGAACTGGCTGAAGTCCAGGGTGTCGGCGTCCTTGATGTTGGGGACGAGCAGGACTCGCTCGCCCTTGCGCTCGACGTCGACGGCCAGACCGAGGTTCACGTGCTCGTTGCGCACGATGGCGGGCTCGCCGTCCTGCTCGGTGTAGACCGACGCCATGTTCGGAACCGCCTCAAGCGCGCGGACCGCCGCGTAGGCGATGATGTGGGTGAACGAGACCTTCCCGCCGTAGGTGCGCCGCAGGTAGTTGTTCGCGATCGTGCGGTTGACCTCGAGCAGCTTGGCCGGGACGTCACGGACGCTGGTGGCCGTGGGCACCGAGATGCTCTGTTCCATGTTCTCGGCGATGCGCGCGGCGATACCGCGCAGGCGCTCGGCGGCGGGGCCAGCCTGCTCGGGCTCCTCGGTCGGCTCGGCCTCCTGGGCGGCCTCGACCTCTTCCTCGGCCTCCTCGGCCGCGGGTGCTTCCTCGGCCTCCTCGATCTCGGCCGGGGCCGCGCCGGCCTCGCGGGTCACACCCCCGTCGCCCGTCGGTGGCCCGTCCGGCCGGTAGTCCTCGAAGAAGTCCTGCCAGCTCTTGCTGAGCGAGTCCGGGTCCTCCCGGTACTGCTCGTAGAGCTCGTCGACGAGCCAGCGGTTGACGCCGAACGCGTCGCCGTCACCGCTGGCGGTGTCCTGGGGGGAAGGCGTTTCCGTGTCAGCCATCACTTCATTCTTCCGGGGCTGCTCCTCGATGCTACAAGTCCCGTCCCCCGCCCCGCCCCGGGGGGCTGGCCATCAGGAGGGTGACTCCCACGCGGCGCGGTCACGGCCCAGCAGCGCCAGCAGCTTCGTCTGCGGATCGGCGTCGTCGGGGACGTCGACCGGATCGTCGAACACGTCGGCGGCCTCGATCAGCGCCCGGTGGGGTTCGTTGGCCTCCCACGCCCACCGCGCCAGATCGGGATCGAAGTCGGTGTCCTGCCCCGTGGCCACGGCCAGGTCCCACCCGTGGACCAGAAGATCGGTGGTGCGCTGTCCGAGGTAGACCTGCCCCGGCACGTCCCCGAAGGACAGGTGGACGGTCCGTTCCAGCGCGTCGGGGCCCTCGAACGCCCTGCGGGCGGCGACCGCCGACGCGTCGAACCCGGCGACCGGATCCTCGCCGAGGACGTCGCCCTCGTACCGGTCCCCGACCTCCTCGACGGTCCTGCCGTCCATGAGCGAGCTCGCCCACCAGTTCTCGGCCGCATTGTGGTTGACGAGGTCGCGGACGGTCCAGTCGGAACACGGTGTCGGCGCGTCCCACTGATCGTCGCCGACGCCCACCACTAGGCTCGCGAACAGGTCGAGTGCCTGCTCGTGCCGTTCACGGTCATCCACGGTCGGGCCTTCCCCTGGCGGTCACCGTCACCCTAGGCCGGGCTCCGACGGAACCGAACCGGGCGTGCCGGCGTCACACCGGTGGACGACGAGGAGGATGTGTGATGGGTCGGATGCGAGCGTCGAAGGTCATCGCCGGTGCGATGGCGGGGATGTTGCTGCTCGGGGCGTGTGCCGGGGGCGGCGACAGCGGTGTCGAGACCGCAGCCGAGCCCATGCGGGCCGAGGGCGGCGGCCAGGGCGCTGCGGAGGTCGCCGAGGAGCGCGCAGCCGTCGGCGATGCGGCGGACGGCGCTGCTGTGGGCGGCGAGGATCGGGTCGCTGGTCTGACCGGTGCCGGGTCCCAGATCTCGGAGTCCGTCCTGCGCAAGCGGATCCGCCGCGCGGAGATCGACCTGGTCGTCGAGGACGGCGGCGAGGCCTTCGCGGACATCCGCGCGCTGGCGCGGCGGTCGGGCGGGTACGTCGACAGCGTCGACCTCACCGAGTCGGAGGACCGGGAGGGGCGACGCGGCACGATCGTGATCCGCGTGCCGGCTGACGGACTCGACGACGTCCTCACCGAACTGGCGGCGCTCGCGATCGAGGAACCCGCCACGAGGATCAGCACCGAGGACGTGACCGAGGAGTTCATCGACCTCGAGGCACGGCTGAAGAACCTCCGGGTCCTGGAGGCCGAGCTGCAGGAGCTGCTCGCGGAGGTCCGCGAGTCCGGCGACCCCGACCCCAACCAGCTGTTCACCGTGTTCGAGCGGCTGCGCCAGGTGCGCGACGAGATCGAGCAGATCGAGGGGCGCCGGCGGCTGTTGGAGGACCAGGTCGCCCTCTCGAAGGTCACGATCCACATGGAGGAGCGCACCCCGGCCGCCGCCGTTCCCGAGGATCCCTGGCGCCCCGGCGAGGTGGCCACCGAGGCCACCTCGGCCCTGCTGAGCTCCGCGCGCGCGATCGCCAACGTGGCCATCTGGGTCGGCATCGTGGTGGTGCCGGTGGCGCTGGCCGTCGCGCTGCCCGTGGTCGCGGTGGTCGCGCTGCGCCGGCGCTGGGGCCGGGGCGAGCCCACCCCCACCGCCTGACGGGCGACCGTCCCACGCCCCCGCCTGCCTGGGAGCTTTGCGCACCCTGACGTGCGCGAACCTCCCAGCCTCCCACGCCCCCGCCTGCCTGGGCCGCGGTGTGTACGCCAGCACGATGCAACCCGAGACGTGGGAGCTGCGCGTCGCCGGCGCCGTGCTGGCCGCCGGTCGAGGAGCGGTCGTCTCGCAGGGATCGGCCGCGGTGCTCCACGGGATGTTCTGGCTGGATCACGGGGACCGCAGGATCGAGCTCACGGTCCCACACGCCCGGCGCGTGGAGATCCCGGGGGTGGTGGTCCAACCTCCGGGTGTTCGACGTGGAGGACCTGCAGACGGATCCTGACCGGATCACCGCCGAGATCGAGGCGGCCGTCAGCCTCCAACGAGCCAAAGGTCTGGGAGCCTGACGCACCTCAGCGTGCGCAATCCTCCCTCGTCCCCATCGCGGCGGTGATCTCGCGGACGTGGTGGCAGGTTGTCCGGCTGCGGAGCGGCACCGGCGTCAGGCCCCTTCGGGCAGCTCGAGGAGGTCGACCACGAACACCAGCGTGGCGTTC
>CAZHZQ010000183.1:0-4938 GCA_964537235.1 uncultured Actinomycetota bacterium
TCGGTGTGCGTGCCGCGTTCGATGATCTCGCCGGCCTGCAGGACCACGATCAGGTCCGCCTCGACCACGGTCGACAGGCGGTGGGCGATGACCAACGACGTGCGGTCGCGCAGCACGTCGGCCAGGGCCTGCTGCACCAGCCGCTCCGAGGCGGTGTCGAGGTGGGCCGTGGCCTCGTCGAGGATGACCACCGCCGGGTCCTTCAGCAGCACCCGTGCGATCGCCAGGCGCTGCTTCTCACCGCCCGAGAGGCGGTAGCCGCGCTCCCCGACGATGGTGTCGAAACCATCCGGCAGGGCGTCGACGACGTGCAGCACGCGGGCGGCGGCGCAGGCATCGCGCAGTTGCTGCTCGGTGGCGTCGGCCCGGGCGTAGCGCAGGTTCTCGGCGACCGACACGTGGAACAGGTGTGGGTCCTGGGTGACCACGCCGATCGCGTCGGTCAGGGAGGCCATCGTCACGTCGCGGACGTCGCGGCCATCGATGGTGATGCGTCCCGACGTGACGTCGTAGAGCCGGGGGACGAGCGACAGCATGGTCGACTTGCCAGCGCCCGAGGGTCCCACCACAGCGACCATCGAGCCGGCGGGGACCTCGAGGTCGATGCCGCGCAGCACCTCCTCGGAGGCCTCGCCGCCGTGGGTGCTGGTGACCGTTTCCAACGACGCCAGCGAGATGCCCTCGGCGGCCGGATAGCGGAACACCACGTCCTCGAAGCGGACGTCGCCGCGAACGTGGCCCAGCGGCTGGGCACCTTCGCGGTCCGCGATCGCATGCGGCAGGTCGGTGACCTCGAAGACCCGTTCGAAGCTGACCAGCGCCGTCATGAGGTCGACCCGGGCGTTGGAGAGCTGCGCCAGCGGCCCGTACAGCTGGGCGACGTAGAGGGCGAGCGCGACGACCGTGCCGGGCTCCAGCTGCCCTGCGAGCGCCAGGCGGCCGCCGACGAGGTAGACCAGCGCGGTCGCGACGGCCCCCACCAGCCCCAGCGCCGCGAACAGCACCCGGCCGTTGATGGCGGTGCGGACGCCGATCCTGGCGACCCGCGCCGCGCGCTCGTGGAACAGCTCCTCCTCACCGCCGATCTGCCCGAACAGCTTGACCAGCAGCGCCCCCGAGACGTTGAAGCGCTCGGTCATGGTGGTGTTCATCTCGGCGTTGAGGCCCATCGCCTGCCGTGACAGCCGCTGCAGCCGACGCCCGACGATCCGCGACGGGATGATGAACAGCGGCAGCAGCGACACCGCCAGCAACGTGACGCGCCAGTCGAGCAGCGCCATCGCCGTGATCGTCACCGCGACGCTGATGGCGTTGTCGACGACCCCGCCGAGTGTCCCGGTCAGCGCTCGCTGGGCGCCGATGACGTCGTTGTTCAGGCGCGTGATCAGCGCCCCGGTCTGGGTGCGGGTGAAGAACGCCAGCGGCATGCGCAGGACGTGGCCGTAGAGCCGCTCGCGCAGCTGGAGGATGAACCCCTCGCCGATGGTCGCGCTGAGCCACCGCTGCACCAGGCTCATGGCGGCCTGTGCCAGGGCGACCGCGGCCATCGCCCCGGTCAGCAGCCACAGCAGCCGGGCGTCGCCCTCGGGCAGTGCCCGGTCGAGGACGAGCCGGACCAGCTGGGGGGTGATCGCACCCAGGCCGGAGCCGACCATCACCAGGACGACGAAGCCGAACAGCTTCCAGCGCCACGGCCGCGCCAGTGACCAGGCGCGTCGGATGGTCTCCCGGTCGAGGGGTCCCAGCTCCTCGGGATCCCCCCGCGGCCGCAGCCGGACGTAGCCCATGCTCATGTCGTGCCTCCATCGCGGAGTGTGCCGTCGCGTGTGAGACGGCGGGCCGGACCTGACCCGGGTCGTGTGCGATCCGTGGCGTCGGATCGTGTGCGTCGGGTTCCCTGCGCAGGCGGACGACGGAGGTGGCGCGTGGCGCGACGTGGGGTGCGGGCAGGGCTGCTGGGGCTCGGCGCGCTGCTGGCCGCGTGGGAGGTGGCGGCCGTGGCGCGCGTCGTCCGTCGGGAGGACCCTGGCGGGCGCCATGACCACGATGCGACGCTGGGCACCGGACCGGGCGAGCCGCTGCAGGTCGTGTTCCTCGGGGACTCGGCCGTCGACGGCTACGGGCTGGGGGTCGAGGAGTCACTGCCGCGCCAGGTCGCCGCGCGGTTCGCCAACGTCACGGGTCGTCGTGTCCGGGTCCGCAGCGTGGCGGCGTCCGGGGCGACGTCCGCCGACGTGGAGGCGTCCCAGCTGCCGCTGCTGCGGGCTGCCGGTGAGGTGGATGCGGTGGTCGTCGGTGTCGGCGTGAACGACGCGCTGCGGCGCGTCCGTGGTGATGCCGTCACCGAGGCGACGCGGGCGATCGTGGACGGCGTGCGTGACATCGCGCCGGATGCTGCGTTCGCCTACGTGCCCTGCCACGACCTCGCCCGGGCACCGGGCCTCGGTCCCGTCCTGCGTCGCGTGCTGGGATGGCGATGCCGGGCCGTCGCCCAACGCCAACGGGCCGTGCTCGAGGACCTGGACGTCCCGGTCGCCATGGCCGACCGGCGCGGGACTGCGGGCATGTTCGGCGACGACGGCCTCCACCCCGGGGCACAGGGCGTCGAGGTCATCTCCTCGCTGGTGGTGGGCGCACTCTTGGCGTCCTCGTCGGCCGCGGCGGCGTGACCCTGGTCCGTGCCTCAGCGCGACGCGGTCGGCTCCCGCGAGCGCAGGCCGTCTGCGGCCGCCGGGTCTGTGATGTCCCGGCTGCGGGCCACGGCGGCGAGCGTGACCGCCAGTGCGGCCACGTAGAGCGCTGGGCCGATGCCGGCCGGCAGCGGCGGGACATGGCCTGGCACCATCTCGGCGAGCACGAACGAGACGTCGACGATGCCCAGGACCACCGCGTTGATCCAGACCCCGAGGGGTCGCCGGCGGGCGATCAGCGTCCGTGCGACGATGATCGCCAGGACGCCGAAGGCGATCAGGTTCGCGCTGTGCTCGGCGATGACGTGGCTCGCGTGGACCATCGGCCCTTCGACGGTCGCCAGGTCGAACTCGTGGAACGCGAGCATCGACTCGGCGCCGGAGGTTCCCAGCTGCACCAGGGGCACGACACCGACTGCCACGTGCAGCACACCCCACAGGACGTACAGCCACGCACCGATCCGCCACAGCCTCGATGTGTCATCCATCTCGGACCCCTATCTTACGCGTGTAAGAGAACGTAGGAACGGAGTCTTACACGTGTCAAGGAGTGAGCGGACCCGGACGGCGATCCTCGAGGCCGCGTGGCGCCTGTTCGACGAGGCGGGCAGCCAGGCGGTCCGGGTCCAGGACGTCGCCGACGCGGCCGGGGTCACGCGTCAGACCGTCTACTTCCACTTCGACAACCGGGCGAACCTGCTGGCCGAGGTGGCGCGCCACGTCGACGAGCAGGTCGAGGACCTCCCGGCACGTGCCGCACCGGTGTGGGCCAGCGCGTCGGGGATCGAGGCGGTCGGCCGCTTCGTCGAGCTGGTCGCCGACTACTACCCCGCGATCCGCGACGTCGTCACGGAGGTCCAGGCCACACGGATGCACGACGAGGACGTCGAGGCCGCGTGGCGTGATCGGCTGGAGAGCCGCAAGGCTGCGTGCCGTGGGCTGGTGGACTGGCTCGACCGTGACGGATGTCGCACCGAGGAGCTGTCGCGCTCGGACGCCACCGACCTGCTGACCACACTCACCTCCTTCGGGACGTGGGAGGACCTCACGATCCACCAGGGATGGTCCCGCGAGCACTACGTCCGCCTGATCACCCAGTCGGCCCAGCGGCTGCTCGTCGCCCCGCCACCGTGAGCGCTGGCCCCGGCTCGACCGGGATGCGGGCGGTGAGTCCGGTTCACGCGTCGTGGCGGTCGCGGACCGAGGCGTCCTCCAGCAGTTTCTTGAGCTCGCGGAACTGGCGCTTGATGCCGCTGTTGATCGCGAACCACATCACGGGCTGGAGCAGCTTGGCGAAGCCGCGGAAGTTGGTGTCATCGACCTGCGTCAGCCGCGTGCGGCCGTCGGGGAGCTCCTCGAGCTCGTAGCGGACGTCGAACTCCGCCAGGTCGTCGGTGGTGCGCATCCGCAGGTGGTGCGGCTCGTCGACCTCGAGCAGCTCCACGACCAGCTCGGTCGGTGCGGCGGGGCCGGGCTTGTGGACCTGGTGGTAGACGGCTCCCGGGGTCGGTCCGTCGCCCTCGACCTGGCGTGACTCGGAGACCGTCGCACACCACTGCGGGTCGTTGTCCGGGTCGCTGATGAACCCGAACACGGCCGTGGGCGGCCGGTCGATCTCGACGTTGCGTTCGATCCTCATGTCGCGTCTCCCTCGTCTCGTGTGTGTTCCTCGTCGCGCTCGTCGCCGTGGTCTGTCGTGGCGCCGGGGCCGCCTCCACGGCGCAACTCCGCCAGCAGCGCGTCCAACGCCCACGCGACGACGCGGCCGGCGCGCTCGCCCCCGATCCCGCGCTCGTGGCGGAACAGGAACCAGGTGTTGCTGCTGGCGAGCGTGCGCACGAGGGCGACCACGAGCTCGGCGTCACCGGGGGGCAGGTGGTCGGTCAGGCCATCGCGGGTCAGCACCTCACGGAACTCCTCGGTGCGCTCGTCACGGCGGGGAACCCGCGTGCCGGTGCCCAGCGAGACCTTCACGAACGCGTCGATCAGCTCCGGGATGTCGTCGAAGCGCTCGAACACCTCGGCCGCGGCGGCCGGGATGGTCGCGGCCGTCGCCGGCTCGGTGACGCTGCCCTGGTCGCGCAGGCGCAGGTCGAGCCACCGGGCGTAGCCGTCGAGCAGCGCCTCGCGCGTGTCGTAGTGCCGGTAGACGGTGCGGTGCGACACCCCCGCGCGATCAGCGACCTCCTGCACCGAGAAGCCGGCGACGCCCTTCTCCGCCGCGACCTCGGCCAGTGCCGTCATGATC
>CAZHZQ010000184.1:0-3152 GCA_964537235.1 uncultured Actinomycetota bacterium
TGTTCTTCGTGGTCGGCCTCGTGGCCGCGGTCGGCGTGGCGGCGTACCGGTACGTCCGCACACAGCGCCGCCACCGCGAGATGCAGGCCTTCGCGACCAAGGCGGGGATGCGCTACTCGCACGGCGACCCGTTCGGCACCGTGGGGCTGGGCTTCCGGCTGTTCCGCGAAGGCGACGGGCGGGGCGTCGAGAACGTGTGCTGGGGCACGACCGGCGGGCTCGAGGTGCGGCTGTTCGACTACTGGTACTACGAGGAGAGCCGCGACAGCGACGGCCACACCCATCGCAACTACCGCTACTTCTCCTGCGCGCTGATCCGTGTCCCGGACATCTACGGGCCGCGACTCTCCGTCCGGCCCGAAGGGGTGTTCTCGCGGCTCGCCGACGCGGTCGGGTTCCGCGACCTGCAGTTCGAGTCCGAGGACTTCAACCGCGCCTTCCAGGTGGAGGTGGCCGGCGAGGACCGCTTCGCCTACGCCGTCCTCGACGCGGGGATGATCGAGTGGCTGCTCGCCGCCGCGACCGAGCACCGGTTCGAGACGCTCGGCGATCTGGTGCTGGTGTCGACCTCGCAGGTCCCCGCGTCGGGGCTGTGGGACCTGCTGTCGGTGGCGCGGGGGTTCCGCGACCGCGTGCCGCCGGTCGTCGCCGAGCTGTACCCGGCGGCCGAGCACGAGGGTCACGCCGACGTGGCGCAGATCCCGACACCGCGGCTGCCGGACCAGTCCGCGTCCTCGGACCGTGACGACGGCATCCTCCCGAAGTGGACCCTGTGACCGACCCGGCGGTGGTCGTGATCGTCGGCGCGGTGCTGCTCGCGGGGGCGGGGCTCGTCTCGTACAACCGGTTCGTGGAACAGCGGCAGCTGATCCGCGACGCCTGGGCCAACATCGACACCGAGCTGCAGCGCCGCTACGACCTCATCCCGAACCTCGTCGAGACGGTCCGCGGCTACGCCGACCACGAACGGACCCTGTTCGAGCGCGTGACGCAGGCGCGGGCGGCGGCGGTCGCCTCGCACGGGAGTCCCGGCCAGCAGGCACGCGACGAGGGCGCGCTGGTCAGCGCCCTGCGGCAGCTGTTCGCCGTCGTCGAGCGCTACCCCGACCTGCGGGCCAGCGCCCACTTCCTCGACCTGCAGCGGGAGCTGACCGCGACCGAGGACCGGCTGCAGGTCGCGCGCCGCGTCTACAACGCCAACGTGCGCAACTACAACCGTCGCGTGCAGGCCGTGCCCTCGAATCTGGTGGCCGGGGCGTTCGGGTTCGAGGAGGACGACTTCTTCGAGGTCGACGGGTCCATCCGTACCGCCGGGCCGCCCGAGGCGGGGTTCGTCGAGCGCTAACGTCCCGACCCGACGACGGATGGATCTCCCAGTGGATGCAGGTCGCCTCCGTGGGACGTACGGGGCGTGGGCCAGCCACCTCGGGCTGCTGCCCGCCGACCAGGCGCGCGAGCAGGCCCGGCGCATCGAGGAGCTCGGCTACAGCTGCATCTGGGTCGGTGAGGCCCGCGGCAAGGAGGCGCTGACCCACGCCGGGTTCCTGCTGGCCGCCACCGACGGCGTCGCGGTCGCCACCGGCATCGCCAACATCTGGGCGCGCGACGCCCGGGCGATGATGAACGGGGCGCGGACCCTCGCCGAGGGCTTCGGCGAGCGGTTCGTCCTGGGCATCGGGGCGAGCCACGCCCCGCTCGTCGAGAGCCGGGGCGGCGCGTACGACAAGCCCCTGACGGCGATGCGCGGGTACCTCGACGCGATGGACGAGGCGATCTGGCACGGCCCCGACGTCGCCGACCCGCCGCTGGTGCTGGCCGCGCTGGGTCCGAAGATGATGGACCTCGCGGCCACGCGCAGCATCGGGGCGCACACGTTCTTCGTCCCGGTCGAGCACACCCGGCACGCCCGTGAGCAGGTCGGCGACGGACCGTTCCTCGCTCCCGAGCAGGCCTTCGTGCTGGCCGACTCACGTGCCGAGGCCCGACGCTCCGCCGACCGGCACCTGCGGGGCTACCTCGGCCTGCCGAACTACCGGCGCAACCTCCGGCGACACGGGTTCGAGGAGGCCGACCTGGAGGGTGCCGGCAGCGACGAGCTGTTCGATGCGCTGGTCGCGTGGGGCGACGCGGACGCGGTCGCCGAGCGCATGCGCGAGCACGTGGACGCCGGGGCGGACCACGTCGCGGCCCACCCGCTGACGGCCGACGTCGAGGCCGGTCCCGCCCCGTTCCTCGCCGAGCTGGCCCCCGCCCTGCTGGACTCCTGATGGACCTCGGACTCGACGGTCACGGCGTGCTCGTCACCGGCGGGGCCGGGGGCATCGGGTCCGCGACCCTCCGTGCCTTCGCGACCGAGGGGGCGCGGGTCGCCGTGCACCACCTCACCAGCGTCGACCGGGCTGAGCGCCTGGCGGACGAGGTCGGCGGGATCGCCGTCCGGGGCGACCTGCGTGACGAGGAGGCCGTGGACCGCGTGGTCCGGGAGACGGTCGAGGGCCTGGGGCGGCTCGACGTGTGCGTCGCGAACGCCGGCGTGTGGCCACGCGAGGACGTGCCGGTCGCCGACCTGCCGCTGGAGCGCTGGGAGGCCACGATCGCGTCGAACCTCACCGCGACGTTCCTGACCGCGCGGGCGTTCCTGCGGCACACGCGGACCACGGGGGCCGGGGCGCTGATCCTGGTCGCGTCGACCGCAGGGATCTTCGGGGAGGCCGGCCACGCCGACTACGCCGCGGCGAAGTCGGCGATCGCCCACGGCCTGCTGCGGTCCCTCAAGAACGAGGCCGCCCCGGTGCGGGTGAACGCGGTCGCGCCGGGCTGGACGGTCTCGCCGATGACCGACCGCGACCTCGACCCCGACACGGTCGAACGCGTCACCGCCACGATGCCGCTGCGCAAGGTCGCCGAGGGCGAGGACGTCGCCGCGGCGATCGTGTGGCTGGCCTCGCCGGTGGCTGCCGGACACCTCACCGGTGAGGTCGTGACGGTCGCCGGGGGGATGGAGGGGCGGCTGCTGCACCCGCCCGGCTGACCCGGTCCCCCCCGATCCCTCCGAGACTCGGTCGAGTGGCCCCAGACCCGGTCGAGCGGCCCCGAAACCCGGTCGAGTGGCAGCTCGGTTGCGGATCCGCAACGGAGCTGCCACTCGACGG
>CAZHZQ010000184.1:3252-4933 GCA_964537235.1 uncultured Actinomycetota bacterium
GTTCTCGACGGGGGTTGTCGACGGGGTTCACGTCCGGGCGGGTCAGCGTCGACGCGGACCGCGCACCTCGACCTGCTGAGCGAGCTCAGCGTGGCTGCGCCCCAGCGCCATCAGCGCGGTCGCCGCCTCCTGGTGCAGCTCCGGCAGGTCGCTGGGGTGGAACCACCGCAGGCCGTCGACCTCCGGCGACCGCGTTCCTGCCCCGTCGAGATCCTGGCCCGGCACGGGGCGGGCCCGGAAGATCACGTCGACGCGCCGGGGGTCCTCCTCGACGACGACGGCCGGTGGACCCTCCAGGACGATGTCGAGGTCCGTCTCCTCCTTGGCCTCCCGCAGGGCGCAGTCCCGCGGGTGCTCGCCGTGCTGGACCAGCCCGCCGGGGAACCCCCAGCGCCCCCGGTACGACAACCGCACGAGCAGGATGCGGTTGTCGTCGCGCTGGATCACGCAGATCGACCCGACCGTGTACGAGGGGCTCATCCGGCGCACGACGAACCGTCGGCCCCCGACCGGCAGGCGTCGGAACACCTGCAGGGCGGCACGGTGGAGCTTCCGCAACGCCTCCGACTCCGGTATCCCCGCGGTCATGATCTCCTCTCGTGGAGGGGGCATCGTACGGCGCACGTCGGCGCCCGTGCGCTCGGACGGGGTCACCGACGGCGGCGGCGCCCACCCCGGTCCTACCGTCGGATGGCGAGTCAGGAACCACCGTGGGTGTCCGCGAGGGGCACTCCCGGGGGGTTCACGTGACGGGTGAACGCGACCCGAGCGAGGCGGAGTGAGACGGTGGACGAGCAACGGCTGATCCGCATGTCGAAGCTCCTGTCGAAGGTCCTGCGTCACGACCCGTCGATCGCCGACGTGGAGCTCGACGAGGCCGGATGGGTCGACGTCGACGCGCTGCTGGAGGGACTCGGGTGGGACCGTGAGCTGCTGGCGGCGGTGACCCGCCCCCGGCCGGGCCGCAAGGACCGCTTCGAGCTGTCCGCGGACGGAGCACGGATCCGCGCCCGGTACGGCCATTCGATCGCGGTGGAGCTCGGCTACGAGGAGACCCGTCCTCCCGAGGTGCTCTACCACGGCACGGCCGACCGCAACGTCGAGCGGATCATCGACGAGGGGGTGTCCTCCATGCGCCGCCAGCTGGTCCACCTCTCCGAGGACGTGGCGTCCGCCCGCCAGGTCGGGGGACGGCACGGTCGCCCCGTGATCCTCGAGATCGACGCCGCCGGGATGGCCGAGGAGGGCATCCCGTTCCACCGCCTGCCGGGAGGGATCTGGCTCACGCCCGAGGTGCCGCCCCGGCACATCCGCGGGCGCGTCGACGCTTGAATCGCCCGTGGGCGGGCCCCGCCGCCCCAGTCAGCCGTCGAGGCGCAGCAGGCGCCGGGGCGTGTCCCACAGGACCTGGCGCAACCAGACGTCGTCGAACCCGTGGGTGGCCAGCCCCCGGAGCTGAGCCGCGTACTCGTGGGGGATGCTCGGGAAGTCCGAGCCGAAGGCGATCCGGTCCCCCATCGCGGCGTAGCGGTCGAGCAGGTGGTCGGGCGTCCCGCCGAGGTAGGCCGGGTCGGTCATCACCATGGCCGTGTCGAGGTGGACGTTCGGGACGGGCTCCGCGAGGTCCAGGAACTCCTCGAACCGCGGGGCGCCGGCGTGGGCGATGACGAGGATCAGGTCC
>CAZHZQ010000185.1:0-4921 GCA_964537235.1 uncultured Actinomycetota bacterium
GTCGAGAACAGCTTCGCCATGTTGCCGAACGCGCGCCCACCGAACGGTGTGGCGATGTACATGTGCGAGAACGCCGGGTTGGTCTCCGCCCGGGTCGCGCCCCGCCGCCACATGCTGGAGGAGTTCGCCGCCTGCTCGATCTTGCGCAGCGCGCTCGCCAGCGCCATCGGCTTGCCGCACAGCTCGGCTCCCGTGCGGTCCGCCGAGGACTCGCGCGACCGCGACACCCCGGCCTGGATCAGCGCCGCGGCGATCGGGGCGAGGAAGATCATGAACAGCCCACCGGCTGCACCGCCACCACGATCGCGGCCACCGCCCCCGCCGAACAGCGCGCCCCAGAACGCGAAGCGCGCCACCAGGGTGATCGCGGCCGCGAGGGTCGCGGCGACCGAGCCGATCAGGACGTCGCGGTTGTAGACGTGCTGCAGTTCGTGGGCCAGCACGCCCTCGAGCTCGTCACGATCCAGCGCCTCGTACAGCCCCTGGTTGACGCAGACGGCCGCGTGCTGCGGGTTGCGGCCCGTCGCGAAGGCATTCAGCTGCGGCGACGGGCTCATGAACAGGCCCGGCATCGGCTGGTTCGCCCGCTGCGACAGGTCGCGAACGATCGCGTGCAGGTCCGGCGCCTCGGACTCGGAGACCTCCTCGGCCTTGGCCATCTTGATCGCGATCCTGTCGCTGAAGAAGTACGCGGCCCCGTTCATGAGCACCGCCAAGGCCATGGCGATGTACAGCCCGCCCTGGAAGAAGCTGCCGACGAACAGCAGCAGCCCGGCCATCGCCGCCATCAGGATCCACGTCTTGCCGCTCTGGAACACCGCTTCCTCCTGCTTCAGGTTCTGGTGCGGATGTCGTAACTCGTACAACGCGAGGATGGCCCGAGACGTTCCCGCCCGCAGCGACCGAACGGGTGGCGGCCCACCTACTGTTCGGCGGCCGCCACCGGCTGCTCGCCGCCGGTGTCCACGACCCCACCGACCGGGAGGTCCTGGTAGATCGGGTATGCCCCGAGGAACACGGTGACCGCGGCCAGGACCCCGACGGACGCGTTGACGAGGAAGCCCGGACGGGGCGCCATGACGGTCTTGTCGGGTTCCTCCATCCACATCGTGCGGATGACTCCCAGGTAGTAGAAGAACGCGATCACGCTGTTGACGACGACGGCGCCCGCCAGCACCCAGGCGGCAGCGCCTGCCGCAGCGAAGAACACCACCCACTTGGCCCACAGGCCGACCGTCAGCGGCGCGCCACCGAGGCTCAGCAGGAAGATCGTCATGCCCACGGCCAGACCCGGCGCTCGTGACCCCAGGCCGGCGAAGTCGGACACCGCCCGGCGGCCGGTCCGACGGTGCAGCCCGATCACCACGGCGAACGCCCCGATGTTCATCACCGCGTAGGCCAGCAGGTAGAACAGGACCGCCTGCACGGCCAGCTCGTTGGTCTGGGTCGCCCCGGCCGCTCCCAGGCCGAACGGCACGAGCATGTAGCCGGCGTGCCCGATCGACGAGTACGCCAGCAGCCGCACGATGTCGCGCTGTTGCAGGGCCACGAGGTTGCCGATCGTCATCGTGACGACGGCCAGCACGCCCATCGCGGGAGCCCACACCTCGGCGTACGGCTCGAAGGCGATGAAGCAGATCGACACGAGACCGGCGAACCCGCCGGCCTTCGAGGCGACCGCGAGCATCGCGGTCACCGGCAGCGGCGAGCCCGCGTAGGTGTCCGGCGCCCAGAAGTGGAACGGCACGGCCGACACCTTGAACCCGAACCCGACGATCACCAGCAGGATCGAGCCGAGCAGGATCGGCTGGGGCGCCGCGTCCTGGGCGAGCGCCTGCGCGATGCCGTGCAGGTCGGTGGTCCCGGCCGCCCCGTACACGAACGAGATGCCGAACAGCATCACGGCGACCGCCAGCACCCCGATCAGGAAGAACTTGATCGCCGCCTCCGACGAGTACAGGTCACGCTTGCGCAGACCCGCCATCACGAACCCGGGGATCGAGATCGTCTCGAGCGCAACGAACAGCAGCAGCAGGTCACGGGCGGACGGCATCACCAGCATCCCGAGGAACGCCGTGAGCAGCAGGAAGTAGTACTCGCCCTGGAAGTAGCGTCCCTCGGAGAAGTAGTGGTAGCTGACCGCGAGGATCGCCAGCAGCGTCACCAGGAACAGCAGCTTGAACAGCATCGCGTAGTCGCTGGCCACGAACATGCACGACTCGCCCTCGGCGGTGCAGAAGGTCGCCAGGGGTTCGGTGTCGGCACGCTGGTAGATCGTGATCGCCAGACCCAGGGCCACCACGGTGCCGAGGGCCGAGAGCGGGTTGGCGAGCTTCTTCAGGTGCGACGGCAGCACCAGGTCGACCATCAGGACGACCAGCGCCGTGACCGTGAGCGCGAGCTCCGGCCCGATCGCGAGGTAGGAGATGTCCATCAGGCGGTCCTACCGCTGTCGGCTACTTGAGGACGCATCAGGCTGCCCTACCCCCCCAGACCGATGAAGCTGGCGAGCTGGCGGACCGCCTCGTCCTGGACCCCGAAGACGATGCGCGGCCACACACCCATCAGCAGGATCAGCACGGCCAGCGGGGCCCAGGCGATCCACTCGACGGTCATGACGTCGGCCAGCGACTCGTCCTGCCACTTCGGGAGGGGCTCGCCGAGGTTGACGCGCTGCAGCATCCACAGGAAGTACGCGGCGGTCAGGACGGTCCCGACGGCTCCACCGATCACCAGCAGGAGGTACAGCGACTGGTAGCTCGCCAACGCTGCCGCAGGCTCGATCGCGGCCCACAGGGCGGTGAACTCGCCCCAGAACCCGGCGAGTCCCGGCAACCCGAGCGACGCGATCGCCGTGAACGCGAGCAGCGCCCCGTAGCGCGGGATCTTGACCATCATCCCGCCACCGATCTCCGCGATCTCGCGGGTGTGGTAGCGCTCGTGCAGGGAACCGGCGAGGAAGAACAGCAACCCGGTGATGACCCCGTGCGCGATGTTGCCGTACAGGGCGGCCTGGATCCCGCGCTCGGTGAGCGAGGCGATGCCGAGCATCACGAAGCCCATGTGCCCGACCGACGAGAACGCGATCAGCCGCTTCACGTCGGTCTGTGCCAGACAGCACAGCGCCCCGTAGATGATCGCGATCACGGCCAGCACCCCGATCCACGGGGCGAACGCGACCGCACCCTCGGGCAGGATCGGGAGCGCGATCCGGATGAAGCCGTAGGTGCCCATCTTCAGCAGGACACCGGCCAGCAGGACCGAACCGACGGTGGGCGCCTCGGTGTGGGCGTCCGGCAGCCACGTGTGGAACGGCCACATCGGGACCTTGATGGCGAACCCGAGGAACATGCCGAGGAACGCCCAGATCTGGAAGGTGTGGCTCCCGACACCGCCGGCCGCCGACAGGGCCTGGATGTCCCACGGCCGGGCGGCCTCCAAGCCACCGGCGGCGAAGAACACCGCGATGAACGCGACCAGCATGAAGACGGAGCCGAGCAGCGTGTAGAGGAAGAACTTGATCGAGGCGTACTCGCGTCGCGGACCACCCCAGATCCCGATCATGAAGAACATCGGGACCAGGACCAGCTCCCAGAAGACGAAGAACAGGATCAGGTCGAACGCGACGAAGGTGCCCGCCATCCCGACCTGCAGCAGCAGCATGAGCGACAGGAAGCCCTTGGGCTTGCCCGGGGCCGGCAGGTGCTTGAGCGTGTAGACCGCGCTGAGGAAGGTCAGCAGGTAGGTGAGGAAGAACAGCGGCAGGCTGATCCCGTCGATCCCCACGTGGTAGCGGATCGAGATCGCCTCGATCCACGACACGTCGGCGACGTACTGCAACTCGCCGGCCGTGCCGTAGTCGAAGCCGATCGCGATCGCCGAGACGATCGCGAGCGCCACTCCGGTGACCGCGACCGCGGTCCACCGGATGGCCCGGTCGGCGCCGGAGGGCATCAGCCCGATGACGCCGGCACCGGCCAACGGCAGGGCCAGCGCCAGGGTGAGCGCCAGGTTGTTCCAGGTCATCGTTGTCGCTCCTACCTCGTCTAGCTGGCCGCGAACACGAGCACCAGCACGATCACGCCGGCGAACATCGCCCCGGCGTAGCGCTGGACGTTGCCGGACTGGACCCGCTTGAGCTTGTCGCTCCACCAGGCGGCGCTGAACGCGCTGCCGTTGACCGCGCCGTCGATCATCTTCTGGTCGACCGTGTCGTAGGTGACCTCGGCCGTCCGCTTCGTCATCCCGCCGACGCCCTTGACCGCTGCGTCGAAGACCTCCTCGTTGGACCAGTAGGCCCACGCCGAGAGGTGGTCACGGACGGGCACCACGATGCCGTGGTAGCCGGCGTCGTCGAGCCAGTACTTGTTGACCAGAGCGGTCGACAGGAAGCCCATACGGAACATCGGGTCCCGTTCGGGCAGCCCCCTCCCGTAGATCCGCCACGCCACGGCGACGGCGACGAGGAACAGCGTCAACGCCGCGAGCCCCACCAGCAGCGCGGTCGTCGTGAACTCCGGCGCCCCGTGGAGGATCTCGCCGACCTCGTGCTCCCCCTCGCCACCCTCCGCGACCGCCACCGCCGTGACGCCACCGGCCGGTCCGAGGGCGGGGGCCGAGTGGTCCTCCCCGGTGGACTCCCCCTCGGAGCCCTCGTGCTCACCCTCACCTCCGACGACACCCTCCGCACCGTGTTCCTCCTCGCTGACGAACGGGAAGGTCGCCTCCTCGAGGGCGGCGGAGGCCGTCCAGTTCTCGAACCCCTCGTCCCCGAACACCGGAGAGCCGATCCAACCGATCGTCAGGGAGCCGACGGCCAGCACGACCATCGGCACCGTCATCCACCGTCCCGACTCGTGGGGCGTCGCGTGGCTGCGGTTCTCGCCCCAGAAGATCAGGAAGCACGCCCGGGCCATGTAGA
>CAZHZQ010000186.1:0-4889 GCA_964537235.1 uncultured Actinomycetota bacterium
TGGCCGGTCAAGTCCCGCGGGGACTTCCACGGGGTGGTCGACCGACGCGACCACATGCTGTACCGCTTCGATCGGACCGCCCACGGAACCACCATGGCCCCCGAGCGGCAGGAGCCGTGGGACGGTCAGGACGACCCGGACGGCACCGTGGACGAACAGCTCGCGCTGCTGGACGCCGTGCACGACCCGGTCGACGTCGACGGGTTCCTGGCCGGCCGTTCGACGCCGGTGTTCTTCGGTTCGGCGCTGTCGAACTTCGGTGTCCGCCTGCTCCTGGACGCGCTGGTCGACCTGGCCCCGGCGCCCCAACCGCGTCCGGACGTCGAGGGCGTGGCACGGGCACTCGACGCACCGTTCTCGGCGTACGTGTTCAAGGTGCAGGCCAACATGGACCCGCGGCACCGCGACCGCATCGCGTTCCTCCGGGTGTGCTCGGGACGGTTCGAGCGCGGCATGACCGCCACCTGCGCCCGGACGGGACAGCCGTTCGCGATGAAGTACGCCCACGAGGTCTCGGGGCAGGGCCGCGAGACCGCCGACGTGGCCTGGCCGGGCGACGTGATCGGGCTGGTCAACGCCTCGGACCTGACGATCGGCGACACGCTGTACGTCGACGACCCGGTCGTCTTCCCCGCACCGCCGACCTTCGCTCCCGAGCACTTCCGTCGCATCTACCCGACGGACCGGTCCCGCTACAAGCAGTTCCGCCGCGGGCTGTCCGAGCTGGACGAGGAGGGCGTGATCCAGGTGCTCCACGACGCCGATCTCGGCGAGCAGGCGCCCCTCCTGGCCGCCGTCGGCCTGCTGCAGTTCGAGGTCACCACCTGGCGGCTCGAGAACGAGTTCGGCGCCCCGTCCCGCCTCGAGAGCGCCCCGTACCAGCTCGCCCGCCGGACGGACCAGGTCGGGGCGAAGGCGCTGCGTGACGCACGTAGCGCCGACATCTTCGAGCGACGCGACGGCACCCCGTTGGCGTTGTTCCGCAACCGGTTCGCGCTCCAGCGGCTCGAGGACGACCAGCCGGAGCTGACCCTGGACGCGATCATCTCGCTCTGACCCGTCGCACACCCAGGTCGAGGTGCCACGCGGCGTCCCCGACGTGGTCTGCGTCGCCATCGGGTGAGGCTACGGTCCCGGAGATGGACGACACCGCCCTGCTCGCCGCGATCGACGCCGCCGCCCGGGAGGTCGCCTCCGCGCGTGGACTGGATGCCGTCCTGTCCCGGCTGGCCGACCTGTCCCGGGAGCTGACCGGCGCCCCGTACGCCGCCGTGGGCCTGCCGGACGGGGCGGGGGGCTTCGAACGGTTCGTGACCGCCGGGATGGCCGACGACACGATCGCGGCGATCGGTTGGCTCCCCCGTGTCCACGGCATCCTCGGCGCGATGCTGGAGGACACCGAGCCGGAGCTCGTCGACGACGTGACAGCCGACGAGCGGTTCGACCACTACCCCGACGCGCACCCGGTCATGCGCAGCCTCCTCGGCGTACCGATCGTCCGGCACGGCGACCTGGTGGGCGCGTTCTACGTGTCCGACGAGGAGGCGGGCGCGCTCGGGGACGCGGATCTGGAGGCGGTGGCACGGCTCGCTCCCCACGCCGCGGTCGCGATCGCCAACGCCCACGTCGACGAGCTGCTGCGCGAGCGGTCGATGCGCGAGGAGCGCGACCGGCTCGCCCGCGACCTGCACGACGCCGTGACCCAACGGGTGCTCGGCCTGCGGCTGGCGATCGGGACCGCAACGGACCTGATGGAGGCCGATCCCGAGGCGACACGGATCCAGCTGGCCTCCGCCGAGGAAGCCGCGGAGGACATCGCCCGCGAGCTGCGATCGCTCGTCGAGCAGCTGCGCCCGCCGGACCTCCGGCGTGAGGGACTGGCGGGAGCGCTGGCCAAGCACGCGGACCTGGTCGGCCGGGGCGCGGACGTCCAGGTCGCGGTCCACGTCGACGCGAGCCACCCGCTGGACCCGCAGACCGAGGCCGAGCTGCTGCGGATCGGTCAGGAGGCGCTGTCCAACGCGATCCGTCACGGTGCACCCTCCCGGGTCGACATCGACCTGGTCACCGGCGACGACGTGGTCACCCTCGCGATCCGCGACGACGGCCGCGGGATCGACCAGGAGGCGCTGGCCCGCGACACCGGACAGCTCGGCCTGAAGTCGATGCGAGCGCGGGCGGAACGGTCGGGAGGTCGACTGCGGATCGACGCAACACCGGAGGGAGGGACCAGCATCGTGGCGGAGATCAGGCGCCAGCAGGTCGGCGACGTGCCGGAGGACACGGATGCCTGAGGCCCCGGACGCGACCGTGCGGGTCGTCCTCGTGGACGACCACCCGGTGGTGCGCAACGGGTTGACGGCGTGGCTCGACACCCGCGAGGGGATCGAGGTCGTCGGTGAGGCCGAGACGGTGCGTGACGCGATCAGCCTCGTCGGCGCGGTGAACCCCGACGTGGTGGTCCTCGACCTGAAACTCCCCGACGGTTCCGGGCTGGACGTCCTGTCACGGGTCCGGGACGCCGACGACCCGCCGGGGGTGGTGGTCCTGACCTCCTTCGGCGACGACCGCGACATCGTCGGGGCGGTCGAGGCCGGCGCCGACGGCTTCCTCCACAAGGACGCCGCCCCCGCGGAGATCGAGGACGCGATCCGCGCCGTCGCCCGCGGTGCGCGCGCGCTGTCGTCGCGGGCCACCTCCGCCCTGGTCGAGGAGGTGCGGCGCGACCGGCCCGCGGCGATCGACACGCTCACGCCCCGCGAGCACGAGGTCCTCGAGCTGATCGCCGAGGGACGTTCCAACGCGGACATCGCCGAGGAGCTCACCATCTCGATCAAGACGGTCAAGACCCACGTCAGCGCGATCCTGCTCAAGCTCGACGTCGGAGACCGCACGCAGGCCGCGCTCGAAGCGATCCGCCGCGGGCTCAGGTCCTAGGACCTCCGACCGAGGAGGAACCGTCCTCGCGACCGAGGCGACGACGGTCAGCATGCACGACGGTGCTTCCACGTCACACCCGACCTCACGGAGGACGACGTGGAACCAAGCGTCTCATCAGAAACCGTCTCATCACCAAGCGTCTCATCACGGGCCGCATCGCCCCCCACCGCGCTGATCACCGGCGCCTCCCGCGGGCTGGGGCGCGCCCTGGCCGACGGACTCGCCGCGCACGGGTGGCGACTGCTGATCGACGCTCGCCGCGGCGACGACCTGCACCGCGCCGCGGGGCAGCTGCGGGCCCACGGCCAGGTCACCGCGATCGCCGGCGACATCACCGATCCGCGTCACCGCGCGCGGCTGGCCGAGGTCGCGGAACCGGGACTGGACGCCGTCGTGCTCAACGCCGGGGCGCTGGGGCCGTCTCCGCTGCCGGCCCTGGCCGACCTCGGCCTCGACGACCTGCGGGACCTCCTGGAGGTGAACGTCGTCGCCCAGCTCGCGGTGGTCCAGGACATGCTCCCCCGTCTGCGCCCCGACGCGACCCTGGTGCTCGTCACGTCGGACGCGGCGCGGGAGGCCTGGCCCGGCTGGGGCGCGTACGGGCTCAGCAAGGCCGCGCTCGAGCAGCTGGGGGCGGTCCTGGCGGTCGAGCATCCGGATCTGCGGGTCCTGGTCGTCGACCCCGGCGACCTGCGTACCGACATGCACCAGGCGGCGTTCCCCGACGAGGACATCTCGGACCGACCGCTTCCGGGGACCGTCGTGCCGTCGCTCGTCGCGCTGCTGCACGGCGACCAGCCGTCGGGGCGCTACCGGGCGGCCGAGATCCGCTCGACGGTGTCGGCATGAGCCCCGCGACCGTCGGTCACGCCACCGTCCGTGGACGTCGTGGCCCCGCGCCGGGACCCGAGCGGTTCCGGTTCGACCTGCCTCCGGACCTCGAGGCCGGGAGCCCGCCGGAGGTGCGGGCGGGCGCTCGTGACGACGTCCGCATGATGGTCACGCGCCGGGGCGTCGGACGGTCGGTCCACGCCTGTCTCGAGGACCTCCCCAGGTGGCTGGAACCCGGTGATCTGCTGGTGGTCAACCTCTCCCAGCCCGTCCCCGCGGCGATCCCCGTCGCCGGGACGGATCGGTCGCCTTGGCTCCACCTCGCCGGTCCGCTGCCGGACGGCGACTGGGTGGTCGAACCCCGCCGACGCAGCGGACACGGCACCGGCGAGCTGCCCGTCACTGCCCCCGGACGCTGGGAGCTCGCTGGAGGCGGAGCCGCCGAACTGCTCGAACGGCACGGCCCACAGGGCGGGCAGCCCCGCCTCTGGCGTGCGCGCCTGGAGCACTCGGGGCGCCTCCAGGAGTGGCTCGACCGGGTCGGGGCGCCGATCCGTTACGGCTACACCGACCGCGCCTGGCCCTTGGAGGCCTACCGGACGGTCTACGGCACGATCCCGGGCAGCGCCGAAGCGCCCAGCGCCGGGCGGCCGCTCACGTGGCGGGTGCTCGACCGGCTGCGGGACCGCGGCGTGCGCATCGCCCCGGTCGTCCTGCACTGCGGGGTGTCCACGGCAGCGGTCCCCCTGACGGAGCGGTTCGAGGTCCCTGCGGGGACCGCCGAGGCCGTCAACGCGACGCATGATCGGGGCGGGCGGGTCGTCGCCGTGGGGACCGCGACCGTGCGGGCGGTCGAGACGGTCGCCGCCCCGGACGGGACCGTGGAGGCCTCCCGCGGGTGGACCGACCTGCAGATCGGGCCGGACCGGCCTGCCCGCGCGGTCGACGGACTGCTCACCGGCTGGCACGAGCCCGGCTCGTCACACCTGCGCATGCTGCGGGCGTTCGCCGACGAGGGGCAGCTCGCCGACAGCTACCGCTCGGCGCTCGTTCGGCGCTACCTCTGGCACGAGTTCGGCGATCTGCAGCTCCTGCTGCCCGGGCACGTCAGGTAGCGG
>CAZHZQ010000187.1:0-4832 GCA_964537235.1 uncultured Actinomycetota bacterium
CACGACCGTCCAGATGCCCAGCACCCGAACCTCGAAGTAGGGCCGCTCAGACGCCTCCTGAACACCGGTTCTCTGCATCACAGGTCCGGCTCCTGTTCACGCATCCGGCCCACCAGACCCCGCACCTCCGGGTCCACCCGGTACCGGTCGACATGCCCGAGCGTGTTCCCCGCCCGGCGGCGTCTCCATCCCTGCACCGCCGCGGCGACCGCGAACACGGCCAGCGCCACGGCAGACAGGATCCACGCGACCCCGAGGAACTCCAGAACGTTCATCACTCACCCTCCAGTTGACGTTCAAGATGTCCGGCGTCTTCCAACGCACGGACAGCGATCTGCGCGAGGGTGGTCTCACGGTCCTGCCCGTACGGCACAGCGGTACGGGACTGTGCCCGCAACGCAGCAGCGACAACCTCCACCGGGGTCATGCGGCTTCCAGGCTGACGCGCTCGAGCAGGTGCCGGTAGGCGTGGGCCGCCTGGTGTGGGACGACGCCGTTGCCGAGCATCTTGAGACGCTGCGTGCGGGACGTGTCTGCGACGTCGGTCCAGCCTGCGGGGAACGCCATCATCCACTCGACGAACTCGGGTGACAGCCGCCCCTCGCCGTCCGTGGGGGACGGGGCGGGACGTCCGAGGATCCGCTCCCAGCGGGCCACCGCAGGGGCGTGCTCGCCCCACCTGTCGGCGTAGGCGACGTCCCCGAGGGTGGTGCCGCCGTGGTGGTTGCTGTCCGGGTCGGAGCGTCCCGAGGTCGCGTTGCGTGCGCCCCGTGCGTCGGTGACGACCGGGGTGGGCAGCAGTTCGCGGACGGCGGGCTGTAGGCCGTCGCCCGTCTGGTTCGGCCCGCCGTGTGGGCCATCGGACGAGCGTGGGGTGGGGAACACCTTGCCGTGCCAGCCCTGCACCTCGTCCCACGACTCGTACTCCCGTGGGAGGCGGCCCTGGGCGAGCTCTACGGCCTGCGCCAGCGACGGAGCAGACCAGTGACCGTCCTTCGTCAGCGCGCCCCGTGACGCCCTGTCAGCCCCAGCACGGGGCGTCGGGAGCATCTTCACGGCCATGTTCAGCGGGGTACCCATGCCGTTGCCGTTGTCGTGACGTTCTTTCATCCGGTCGCGGCGGGCCAGCCAGGACTCGACGGACTCGCCGTCGTTGAACCCGCCCGCGTTCGGTGTGGGCAGGAGATCTACGTCATCCTGCTCACGGTGGTGGTCAGGTCGTCGCCCCCCGACCCCTCCCTCGTCTGCCGTGCGTAGTCCGGACCTCGAGAACCGTCCGACGCTTGCGGTGTCGGCAGGCCAGGCGACGGCGAACCAGCGGTCCCGACGGTGTGGCGCGCCGACGTCCGACGCCCGTAGACACGTCCACTCCGCATCCCACCCGACTTCGGCCAACGATCCGAGAACAACGTCAAGCCCTCCCCCGGCAGAAGTGACGGCTGCGACGTTCTCCAGCAGGAGGAGTCGGGGTCGTAGCTGCACAGCGGCGTGTAGGAGCTCGAACCAGAGTCCACTTCGGGTGCCTTCCTTGATGCCCGCCTGGCGGCCGGCGTGGGAGATGTCCTGGCAGGGGAACCCGCCGACTATCACGTCGACCGGTTCCACGTCCGACCAGTCCACCGCAGTCATGTCGCCGAGGTTGGGGACGTCCGGGTGGTGGTGGGCGAACACGGCGGCGGCGTGGTTGTCGTTCTCGGAGAACCATGCGAGCTCGGCGTCAGGCCACAGTACGGTGACGGCCATGTCGAGGCCGCCCGCTCCGGTGAACGTGGACCCGACCTTCACGCCCCACCTGCCTTGTCGTCCAGGTAGGCCGTCATCGGCTTCCCGCGGATTTCGAGGGTGGCGATGCACCTGACGCACACGACGGCAGAGGACTCGACTGAGCCGTCCCTGCGTGCGATCTGCACATGCCGGTGGTCCAACGTCGAACCGCACCGGGCGCAGGTCTCGACCTGCCCGGGACCGCAGAGGACGCACGGGGGGCTCACGCCACCACCTCCTCGGGGATGGTCCAGAGGCCCTGGTAGCCGCGCATCGGGACCGGTTCGTCGAGCGGTTCGGGGTCGGCCAGCGTCCAGTGCCAGACCCCGCCGCCGTCGAACTCGGCCCACGGTGAGCACATCGCATGTGTGCCGCATCGGCAGCAGGGCTCGAAGTCGTACACCCAGTGGTCGCAGTGCGGGCCACCGTCGTTCTCCTGGCACGGCTTTTCGAGGGCCTCCAGCTCACCGGTGTCGTCGGCGAGGTCGTTGTGGCAGCCGGTGACCGTCACGAACCCAAGTAGCGCCCCGAGGTGCAGCGGTCGTACGTCGAGGTAGTCCGGGGCGAGCACCTGCTCCCACGTGCCGGACTTGATGTGCCTCATCACCTGAGCGACATGGGTGCCCGCTACGGCCAGTTCGAAGTAGCGGTAGCCGTCCTCGTACTCGAGTTCGTCGGGATGGTCGACCTGGAGGCCGGCGTGGATGCCGAGCCGGAACGGGAACGGCCCGTCGGGTTTAGGGTCGAAGGCGTGACCGTTGTGCAGGTGTGTCGGTACGGCAGCACGGTCGCCGCGCTGTTGGCGGTGCAGACAGAACTCGCAGAGGTACCACTCCAGAAGGGTGGACGGGGGCGGCCAGGTCCGGTTCTCGACGTCCTTCACCCCGGCGACGATCAGATCGGCCCAGGGTTGACGCACAGTCAGCGCCCTCACGACGTAGACCCTCCCGTATCCGGGACTCTCTGGTTCGGATAGTCCGTGACCCTGGATGCCGCGCATGGTTCGCAGATGCAGCCGCAGGGGGCGTAGTGGCCTCGTAGGCGTACGTCGCACCAATGGGATGCGGCTGGTTGGAGGGGAGCGCTGTCGCCGGTCATGGCCGCCCCCACACGATGCTCAGGCACCAGCGCCACAGCACGAACCCAACACCGATGAGCCGCTCCTGCCGCTCCATCCCCGAGTAGTAACGGTTCGGAACGATGCACCACTTGGGGTCGGCGACCCTGTAGAGCACGATGCGAGGAACGCGGGTTCCGTCGTTCATGACGCCTCCCGTTCTGTGCGGTAGGACTCCCCCAGCCACACCCGTCCACACCAGATGACGGCCGGGACCGCCCACGGCTCGTCGCCGTACCGGACGAGGTGTCCCAGGTGGTACGCCTCGGCCCGCTTGCTCTCGACCATGCGGTGACACTTGTCGTCCAGCAGCAGCAGATTCGACGGGTCGTTGATCCACTCGACCGACGACCCTCCGAGTCCCCGCGGCCTCCTGTGGTGGATGACGTCGCCGGGCGCCCGGCAGAGCTCACACCGCCCGCCGGCACGGTCGACGACGGCCTGACGTTGCGCATCCGTAGGTCCGGTACGTCGGGTCACCACGCGCCCCGCTTCCACACGTTCGGAGGAACCTCGAGACGCTGCACGATGAGCCGGCGATCGCTGAGCGTGGCGCGGCGTTCCGAGGCGTAGACGGAGCCGGGCGGCACCGACAGGTCAAGCCGCCGGATGGACTTCGCACGTTCGCGGCACGTCACGACGCCACCGCCTCATCCTCGTCACGGACCTCAGCGACAGTCGGCATCCCGTGCGCCGCACGCATGTGAGAGTGCAACGGACGCCGATCCCACCCGGTACCCGACGCGGCCACGAACTCGCAGCCCACCCACGGGCAGGTACGCCACGCACGCTCGGCACGCTTGCGGGCATGGTCACTCCTACGGGTCAGCCGCTTCACCTCGGCCTGCAGCGACTCGATGCGCTTCTGTTCGTCGGTCTTGCCGACGATGTAATGCTGGCGGTGGCCGGCCGGACAGTGGAACGTCTCACCGGTCCGTCGCCGTCGCCGGTCGATGTCACGGTGGGCGACGATTACCTCGCCGCAACCCTCCACGTAGCATGCTCTCTCTGAGAACTGGTAGCTCACGACGCCTCCTGCTGTTGAGCGAGATCCTCGAGCCACGACCGCAGCCCACGGAGCACCTGCGGATGCGCGTCCGGACCGACATCCTTCGCATCAGCCCACACCGTCCCGTCCTGACCTTCGAGGTCGTCCTGGCCGACGATCAGCCGGGCATGCGTCAACATCCGGGCACGGGGGACCGCCAGTTTCTTGCGGAGCCTGTCGACCACCAGCCACACCGCATCCGCATCGAACTGGTCGGGTTCCTGTCCCGCCCCCGGACTGTGCGTCTGCTCGGCGACGGAGTCGTGTGCGCCGTCGATGCGTTCCGTGAGCTTCCCGGTGACGAACCGGGCGTGGTCGGCCGAGTGGGCCGCATGGCCGGTCGCCTTGACACGGTCGACGTCCAGCCCCATGCCTTCGGCCGTGTCCAGCAGGCTGTCGAGCTCGTCCAACAGCGTCTGATGTTGACCGTCCGGTTCGACCGGCCCTGCCGCGTCGGAGTCCTCCATGTCCTCGGTCGGCACCGTGAACGCCTGCAGCAGCGTGTACTTGTACGCCTGCTGTGACGCCTGGGCGGTGGCCTTGTCCTGCGTGTCGATGGCCTCACCGGCACCGTCCGCGTCCACGTAGGAGCCGTCGGGGGCGTAGATGCGGATCGTCATCTTCAGGCGGCAGCGGACCGCGTCGCCCGACTCGACGTACTCGACGTCGTAGACGTTGTGCGGGACAGCGTTCAAGCCGTGGTCGACCATCGGCCGGTGGAACGCGTTGAAAACCGAGTCGATACCACGGAAGTTGAAGCCGAAGTGCTCGTTGCGGTCGTCCTTGCCGATGACACCGACGGCACGTTTGACCTCGTTCATCACCTCGAAGATGGCGGGCACGTCAGACATCGTCGGCCCCCCGGTACTCGACCAGCCGTCTCGCGTGAGCCGCTTTGCGTTC
>CAZHZQ010000188.1:0-4821 GCA_964537235.1 uncultured Actinomycetota bacterium
GCCGGTCGCCTGCCCGACGTCGACCGTGGCGTTGTCCACACCGGTCACCTGCAGGGCGAACGTCTCGTCTTGCTCGTGGACGTCGTCGCCGATCACCGGCACCGACACCTGCCGGCCCACCACCCCAGGTTCGAACGTCAACTGTGCCGTAGTCGCCTGATAGTCCTGCCCGGCCAGCGCCGAGCCGTCCACCGTCGCCAAATCCACCGTCACCACATGCGCCGACGGCCCCGACAGCGTCACATCGAACACCACCGCCACACCGCCACCGGCACCACCCTCCACCACCGAGACGTCTGCCAGCATCACCGCCGGCGGCAACGCCGCCTCCAGCAGCAGATCATCAGCAGCATCCGCCCAATCCCCGTCATGGTCGAAATAGTCGTCCCGGTTGATGTCCAACCGTTCGTCGGACAGGGGACGTTCGTTGAACACGGCGAGAACGTCTTCTTGAACGTCTTCCTCACCCGTCCCGGTCACGTTCTCCAAGGCCGTGTTGCACACGTGCGCCCCATACGTTTCACAGTGATTGGGGGCTTCGGGAGCGACGACTCCCGCCATGTGCAGGACTTCGTGGACAGCAACACTCTCCGAACGTCGGGGTGTCGTCGAATCGGTGGCGAACTCTGCAGGCGCACATCCATCCGGGTTTCCATCCAGATAGACGACGGCCATGCTTGCGCTGGTACCACACCAGGATTCACCTTCGCTCGTGACGTACACGAGATAGCGCTTGCCATCCGAACTCAGACCGTGGGCTTCGATCTCAGCACTGACATCTTCGGAGTTGCGCAGGTCCTCGGCGTTCTTGTCGGAGGCGATGTAGGTGACGTCCGGTGTGGCGATCGTGCGCCGTTCGCCGGTGTCCGGGTCGGTCCAGCCGAACGTGTGCAGGTCCATCCGCCTCCTGCGGGCGGCCTCTCCGTGGGCGGCTGACTGCTCGGCGAACCACAGGTTCTGCGACAGCAGCGAGTCGTGCAGCACCCCGTCGATGTCCAGCCGGTCGTCGGGACGGTCGGCCGCCTTCAGGTACACCGCATGCAGCTGGACGCCAGAGGTCACGTCAGCCCGATCCGCGTCGTCGACGGGATCGTCGGTCGCTGCCGCGCGGGGGAAGTCCCACGGGTAGCGGCCCGACGACTCCGCCGACGCCGCCGGAACCAGCAGACCGGCCGCCAGCAGCAGCCCCACCGCCGCGAGCACGCCCAGCCGGGGCCGCCACGACGGCGACCCCGAACCGGACCGTGCACCACTCACCGGCATCGTCGCCTGCCAACGACGGGAAGCTGCCATGAGATGTTTCGGTCTTCGGTCATGAATCCGGCGTGAACGACACGGGCGGTGTGGTCGACGGTTCCCCGGTGGCGCCGAGGGTGGCCGTCAGACTGCTGGATGCCAGCCTGGCGCACAGCGACGCGGGGACTTCGCCGGTGCCGCTGCGGTGCACGTCGACGGTGACGGGGTTGTCCAGGTGGAAGACCTGGAGGCTGCACGGTGAGTCCGCATCGTGCGGGTCGAGACCGGGTTGGACGTCGGCGACCGGTTCGACGCCGGGGAAGTCGCTGACATCGACCTCCAGCAGCCCCCCTGCCGTCTGCGAGCCTGCCACGCGCACGCAGGCCTGGGCGAGGTCGGCGTCGGTGTGCGTGTACAGCCAGGTGTGCGTGCCGTCGATCGCGAGGTTGAGCACCCGGGTGGTATCCCCGCCGGTGGCGGTCTGGCAGGCAGCCGACGGCTGGGATATGTCGTCATGCTCCCGTGGAGGGGGCAGCGGCGCACCGCCCGTGTAGGGCGCGAAGTTGACCTCCGGGACCAGGTCACCGGCATCGGGCACCGTGACGGTGATGGCACGGGACACCAGGTTGTCGTCGGTGTCGTCGTTGCCGGTCTTCACACACACCGTGGTGTCTGCACCGTCCATACGCAGATCGGCGTAGAACTGCACGTACGTGGACGGTTCGGCGGGGTCGCCGATCTCCCCGGACACCAGCGGCTGCGGGCCGGGTTCGGTGCCGGCGGTGTCACAGGCGGCCGTGGACTCCGAAATCGTCGGCGGGTCAGCGCCCTCCGGTGCGGTGACCGTCACCGTGCCACCGACCCCAGCGGACGAGCCGTCGTCGAACCGCAGACAGACGAACGCGCTGTCAGGCCCGGTCTCGGTCGCCGCCCGCACGTAGGTCGGACCGACATACCCGTCCACGACGGGCTGCCCATCGAGGCAGGGAGAACCAGGATCGGTGGTGCCTACCCGGAAGTCGTACGGTCCAGATTCGGGTCCGTACTGGCCGCTGCCGGCCGGATCTTTGGCCTCGGCGGTCCAAGTGTAGCTGCCGGGTTCGATCGGGACGGGCGGGGCGCCCGACGATTCGGTACCGGAGGCGGCCAGGGCGGTGTCGAACTGCCTGACGACGGTGCCGGTGAAGGCGTTGCGGACCGTGATCCGGCCGGTGTAGGCGTCCCCGTCCGGGTCCGTGGCCCGGATGGTGAACACCTGGGGTTCCTGGGATCCGAACACGTAGTCATCGTCTGGCGACACCAACGTCGGGGTGCCCGGTGAGTCATTTGGAGGTGGCCCTTGCACGATGAAGCTGCGTGCCGCGGTCTCGCCGCTGGCGGCACCGAAGGTGTCGTGGGCGTGAGCGGTCCAGGTGTAGTTGCCCGGGGCGAGCGGCACCGCAGGCGCTCCCGACGAGTTCTCGCCGGAGGCTGCAGCGGCGGTGGGGAACCGGGTGACCTCGTCACCGGAGATCGCGTCGTACACGGTGACGGTGCCGTCGTAGGTGTCACCGTCGGGGTCGGAGGTGTTGATGGTGAACACCTGCGGGTCACCGTCGGCGAACGCGTGCCCGTCGGCAGGTGCGACCTGGTCTGGCGTGTCGGGTGCCTCGTTTCCGGCCACGGTGAACGACCGGGACGTGGACGGCTGTCCGTACTGGCCGGTGCCACCCGGGTCGGTCGCGCGTGCGGTCCACGTGTAGCCGCCGGGCTCGAGCGGGACGGGCGGTGCCCCCGAGGAGTCCTCGCCGGACGCTGCCGGTGTGGTGTCGATGACGGTCTGCTCGCCCGTGGCGTCGTCGACGACGGTGATCCTGCCGGTGTAGGCGTCCTCGTCGGGATCGACGGCACGGATGGTGAACGTCTGGGGCTCGTCACGATCGAACGTGTGCCCGTTGGCCGGCGAGATCTGCTGGACGGTCGGTGAGCCGTCCCCGGCGACCGTGAAGCTGCGTGAGGTGGTGGTCCACGGGCCGGTGGCACCGTGCACGTCGACGGCGCGAGCCCGCCAGGTGTACTCGCCGGCGGGCAGCTGGTCGACGGGGGTGCCGTGGCTGTCCATGCCTGAGGGCACGTGGCCGGTCTCGAACCTGGTGGTCTGGCCGGTGGCGGTGTCGGTGACCTCGATCTCGGCGTTGTACACGTCACCGTCCGGGTCGGAGGCGCGGACGCTGAACAGCTGCGGTTCGGTGCGCCCGAACGTGTCGCCGTTGTCGGGTGCGACCTGCGTGGTCGAACCGGGCGCGCCGTTGCCCTGGACGGTGAAGCTGCGCGATACCGACGCCGCGCTGGTCGCCCCGTGGACGTCGGTCGCGGTCGCGCTCCACGTGTAGTCCCCGGCCGGCAGCGGCGGCACCGCCCCACCGGACGACTCCGACCCCGAGGCGGCCGGTGCGGTCTGGATCGTGTGCTGTTCGCCGGTGGCCGTGTTCACGGCCGTGACCGTGCCCCGGTAGGGGTCACCGTCCGGATCGGTGGTGCGGATCGTGAACAGCTGGGCATCGTTGGACGCGAACGTCGCACCGTTGGCCGGTTCGACCAGCGTCGGCGCGGCCGGTGGAGAGTTCGTCTCGGCCGCCACGGTGAACGACCGGCTGCTCGAGAGCGGCCCCGCCGCCCCGCGGTCGTCAACAGCACGGGCCCGCCAGGAGTACTCGCCGGCCGGAAGCGCCACGGGTGGCCGTCCGCTGGAGGTCTGACCGGAGTCGGCCTGCGAGGTGGCGAACGTCGCCACCACCACCGCACCGTCCCGGACCTCGACCACCCCGCGGTAGCCGTCCTCCGGATCGGGGTCGGTGGCGGTCAGCCGGAAGGTCTGGGTGTCGTCGGGCTCGAACGTGGCTCCGTCGTCGGGGTCCAGCAGCGTCGGTGCCGACGGCGGTTCGTTGGCGACGTCGCTCACCACGTCGAACGGCTGCCAGCCCGTGAACGAGGAGTCCCATCCGTGGTCGTCGATCGACCGGGCCCGCCACTCCCACTTCTCGGCCGACAGATCGTCCACTGTCGCGACCGCTGGGGTCCCGGAGGCGGCTGGAGCCGTGTCCACCGTGCGGTCCACCGTGGTCTGCCCGCGCCGTCGGATCTCGATCTCGCCCGTGTAGACGTCGTTCTGCGGATCGTCGGAGGACACGACGAACGTGACCGGAACGCCCTCCTCGACCTCGCCGCCATGGCCGGGCGTCACCAGATCCGGCACCGACGGGGCATCGTTCCAGTCGTAGTAGAACGACCCCTCCGCCCAGTCGCCCCGCGCCGTCGACGTTCCCGACGTGTCCCGGGCACGCGCCCGCCACGAGAACCAGCCGTTCTTGCGCGGCAACACCACCGGCTCCGTCGCCACCGTCGCCCCCGACGGGTGCTTCAGGTCCGAGAAGTCCTCATCGAGCACCCGCACCCCGTCCGGGTCGAACACCTGCACCTGACCGGTCCAGTTGTGCCCCTCCGGATCGTTCACACGGATCGCGAACTCCTGCGCGTGATCGGCCGGCGTCGACCGCTCGATGCGCGCGTTCGACGACGGCCGCGACAGGAACGCCACCGGCGGCT
>CAZHZQ010000189.1:0-4815 GCA_964537235.1 uncultured Actinomycetota bacterium
ATCTCCGGCTTGGGCGACCTCGCCGACGATCCCGGCGCGTGTGCCGAGACCGCGGTGGGCCAGCCCGCGATGTACGCCGCGGGCATCGCGGCGTGGCGGGCACTCACCGACGCCGGCATCACCCCCCACGTGGTGGCCGGGCACAGCCTGGGCGAGATCACGGCCGCAGCCGCCGCTGGCGCGATGTCGGTCGAAGACGGAGCCAGGCTCGTGGCCGAACGCGGCCGTGCCTTCGCGGACGCCTGCAACCGCAACCCGGGTGGCATGGCCGCGGTGTTGGGCCTCGGGGACGAGATCCAGGCCGTCCTCGCCGACCATCCCGATGTCCGGCTCGCCAACGACAACGGGCCGACCCAGAAGGTGCTCGCCGGGCCATCGGACGCCCTGGCAGCAGCGTTGACCTCCGTCAAGGAGCTCGGCGGACGTGTCCGCGAGCTCGACGTCGAAGGTGCCTTCCACACCGCCCACATGTCGTCGGCGGTCGTCACCGTCGACGCGTTCCTGCGTCGCACCGCGCTGCGGGACCCGGACGTTCCGGTGATCACGGGCGACTGGGTGACCGTCTCGACGACCGCCGACGAGGTCCGCCGGGGCATCGTCGACGGCGTCCTGGCCCGCGTCCGGTGGCGTGAGGTGCAGATGCGTCTCGCGTCGTTCGGGGCATCCACGTTGATCGAGGCCGGTCCCGGCGGTGTGCTCACCGCGCTGGCGCGGCGGACCGTTCCGGAGGTCGACGCGATGGCAGTCGGCGATCCGGCGTCGTTGGAGGAAGCGACCGACGCGTTGCTGGAGGCATCCCGATGATCGTCGTGCCCAACTGCACGGTCGTCGTCGCGCCGCACCCCGGGCGGGTCCGACGCCTCGCCGATCCCGGCGCGGACGTGGACACCGGGGACGCCGTCGCCGTGATCGACAACGGCTCGAGGGCCACGCGGCTCACGGCGCCCCGGCCCGGCCGCGTGGGCGGTGCGCTCGCCGCCGAGGACCAGAGCCTCGACACCGGGCAGGGGGTCGTGTGGCTGGCACGCTGACCGATCCCGTGACCCCGCAGGGCCGCGCGTCGACCTCGGTCGCCGCCGGCATCGTCGGCCTGGGCAGCTCCCTGCCCCAAGAGGTCGTGACGAACGAGGACTGGGCGTCCACCCTCGAGACCAGCGACGAGTGGATCACCAGCCGTACGGGGATCCGCGAACGCCGCCGCGCCTCCGCCGGACACGCCACCTCCGACCTCGCGACCCAGGCCGCCCGCGAAGCCCTCGACGACGCCGGTCTGAGCGCCGCCGAGCTCGGGGCGGTGATCGTGGCCACCACCAGTCCCGACCACCTGCTGCCCCAGACCGCGCCCCTGGTCGCCACCGCTCTGGGCACCCAGATCCCGGCCTTCGATCTCGGAGCGGCCTGCTCCGGGTTCGTCTACGGGCTGTCGGTCGCCGCCGGCCTCACCCTGACGATGGACGACGGGCCCGTCCTCGTCGTCGGTGCCGAGACCCTGACGCGCCTGATCGACCCCGAGGACCGCACCACCGCGGTGCTGTTCGGAGACGGCGCAGGTGCGTGCATCGTGGCGCGCGGTGCTGGCCGGCTCGGCCCCTTCGATCTGGGCAGCGACGGCTCGCAGGCCGACGCGCTGATGATCCCCGCCGGTGGGACCAGGAAGCCCGCCACCGAAGAGACCGTGGCCGATCGCGAGCACTTCATCCGTATGGACGGCCCCCGCATCTACCGGCACGCCGTCACCCGCATGGCCGCCTCCGCCTCTGCCGTCATCGACGCGGCCGGCCTGACCGCCGACGACGTCGATCTGCTGATCGGCCACCAGGCCAACGCACGGATCCTGGAGGGCGTGAGCTCGCGGCTCGGCATCCCCGACGAACGCGCCGTGGTCGTCGTCGACCGGCACGGCAACACCTCCGCCGCGTCGATCCCGCTCGCGCTGGACGCCGCCCGGACCGACGGGCGGCTGGACGACGGCGCCCGCGTGCTGCTCACCGCGTTCGGCGCCGGGCTCACCTGGGGTTCGTGCCTGCTGACCTGGGAGGCCACGTCATGACCGACCGCATCGCGATCGTGACCGGAGGATCCGGAGGCATCGGCGCCGCCGTCTGTCGGGCGCTGTCCGACACCGGACACCACGTCCTCGTCGGGTACCGCAGCAGCGACGAAGCGGCCGCCAAGGTCGCCGCCGACTGCGCCGGGCCGGCCGCACCGATCGCGCTGGACATCACCGAGGACGCACAGGTCGACGCCGCGGTCGCCCGGGCCCGGGAGCTCGGTGACCTCGCCGTGCTCGTCAACGCCGCCGGCACGGCGGACGACGATCTGGTCCTGCGCACCGACGCGGACCGCTTCGCCGCCAGCGTCGAGACGAACCTCAACGGCACCTACCGCGTGACCCGCGCGGCCCTGCGACCGATGCTGCGCGCCCGGTACGGCCGCATCGTCAGCATCGCGTCGATCGTGGCACTCCGCGGCAACCCCGGCCAGGCCGCCTACGGCGCCGCCAAGGCCGGCGTGATCGGCCTCACCCGATCGCTGGCCCGCGAGGTCGCCCGCAAGGGCGTGACCGTCAACGCGGTCGCCCCCGGCTTCGTCGAGACCGCGATGACCGACCAGTTGTCCGAGGAGGTCCGCCAGGGCTTCCTCGAACGCACCCCGATCGCACGAGCGGTCACCGCCGAGGAGGTCGCGGCCGCGGTCGCGTTCCTCGCCGGCGAGAGCGCCGGGGCGATCACGGGGACGGTGCTGCCCGTCGACGGCGGCGCCGCCATCTGAACCGCACGAACCGCACCGAGAACGCACGGACCGACAACGAGGAGAGAACCATGGATCAGGACCTGTACCAGACCGTCGAGAGGATCCTCACCGACACCTTCCGGGTGCCGGAGGACGAGGTCAGCCCGGAGGCGACCTTCGAGTCGATGCAGCTCGACTCGTTGGACCTCGTCGAGCTCACGATGGTCATCGAGGAGGAGCTCGGCCTGCGCATCGAGGACGACGAGCTCGAGGGAGTCGAGACCGTCCGCGACGCCGTGGAGCTGATGGCCAAGAAGCAGGAGGTGGCTGCGTGACCGACCGCCCCACCGAACGCCGGACCCCGGACGTCGTGATCACCGGCGTCGGTCTGGTGACCCCGTCGGGGATCGGCGTGGACACGTCGTGGAAGGCGGTCCTCGCCGGGGAGCCGGCGGCCGAACCCGACGAGCGGTTCGCCGAGGCCGAGGTGCCGGTCGCCGTGTCGTGCCGGGTACCCGGATTCGACCCGGACGACGAGCTCGGCCGGGGCGCCTCGCGGCGCCTGGACCGGTTCGTGCACCTGGCGCTGCTCGCCGCGCGCGAGTCGGCCGCCGATGCCGCCCTGGACGCGCACGACCCCGACCGGGTCGGCATCGTGTTGGGCTGCGGCATCGGCGGGACCGCCACCTGGGAGGAGCAGCACCAGGCGTTCCTCGAGGGCAGCCGGGTGAGCCCCCTGATGATCCCCAAGATGCTGTCGAACATGGCCGCCGGGCAGATCGCGATCGAGCTGGGCATCCGCGGGCCCAACATGACGATCAACACGGCCTGCGCGTCGGGAGCCACCTCCGTGTACGTCGCCCGGGAGCTGCTGCGCTCCGGCGCGGCCGACGCGGTGGTGGCCGGCGGCACCGAGGCGGGGATCACCCCGCTGTCGGCCGCCGCCTTCAACCAGATGGGGGCGCTGTCCCGCCGCGGCGACCGCACTGCCTCACGGCCGTTCGACGTCGACCGTGACGGCTTCGTGATGGGGGAGGGCGCCGGGATCGTCGTCCTGGAACGCGCCGACGACGCACGTGGGCGGGGCGCCGAGTCGTTGGCCCTCGTCGCCGGTGCCGGGGCGTCGGCCGACGCCCACCACCAGACGGCACCGCCCGAGGACGGCGGCGGCGCCGTGCTGGCGATGCGTCGGGCGCTCGAGGACGCCGGGATCGACCCGGCGGACGTCGACCACGTCAACGCCCACGGCACGTCGACCCCGCTGAACGACGTCTCCGAGGCCCGCGCCCTGCGTGCCGTCCTCGGGGCGGCCGTCGACGACGTTGCGGTCACCTCGACCAAGGGGGTCACCGGTCACCTGCTGGGGGCGGCCGGAGCGGTCGAGGCCGCGTTCGCCGCGCTGGCGATCCACGACGGTGTGATGCCGCCGACCGCGAACCTCGAGCAGCAGGACCCGGAGATCGACCTCGACGTCGTCTCGGGTCAGGCGCGGCGAGGCGAGGTCCGCTGCGTGCTCAGCAACTCCTTCGGGTTCGGCGGCCAGAACCAGTCCCTCGTCCTGACGAACGCGTGAGGAACCGCTGATGTCCGAAGCGATCACCGCCGACGTCCCGGCGGTCGACCCCGAGGCCCTGCGCCCCGGCGACGACGCCCGCGAGCGGATCGGCGAGCTGGTCGACCCCGGATCGTTCGTCGAGCTCGGCTCGCGACGCGAGCACCGGGTCGACCGCTTCGGGCTGGGCGACCGACGGCCTGCCGGAGACGGGGTCGTCGCGGGGACGGGGGCCGTCGACGACCGGCCCGTCCACGTCTACGCCCAGGACGGCAACGTCCTCGGAGGCTCGCTGGGTGAGGCCCACGCCGACAAGGTGGCCCGCACGATCGACGCCGCGGCACGCGGGGGTACCCCGGTCGTCGGCATCAACGACTCCGGCGGGGCGCGCATCCAGGAGGGCGTCGCGTCCCTGGACGGCTACGGACGGGTGTTCAGCGCCAACACCGCCGCGTCGGGGCGCGTGCCGCAGATCGCGCTGATCCTCGGCCCGTGCGCCGGCGGTGCCACCTACTCGCCGGCCCTGATGG
>CAZHZQ010000190.1:0-4794 GCA_964537235.1 uncultured Actinomycetota bacterium
CATGAAGATCGGGTTCTCCTCGAGCAGGTCCTCGTACTCGGCGATGTGCTCGGGGATGAACTCGAGGAGGTCCTGGCACTGCTCGGCGAAGTCCTCGGTCACGTCGTTGCCGATCCCACCGGGACGGATGTACGCGTGGTTCATCCGCAGGCCCGATTGCGCCTCGAACAGGTCCAGGATGTTCTCGCGCTCCCGGAACCCGTAGATCATCATCGAGATCGCCCCGAGCTCCAGACCGCCCGTCGCGAGCCACACCAGGTGGCTGGCGATGCGGTTGAACTCCGTGAGGATCACCCGTACCACCCGGGCCCGCTCCGGCACCTCGATGTCCAGCAGCCTCTCGACCGCGAGGCAGTACGCCAGCTCGTTGAACAAGGGAGCGAGGTAGTCCATCCGGGTCACGAAGGTCACGCCCTGCACCCACGTGCGGTACTCGGTGTTCTTCTCGATCCCCGTGTGCAGGTAGCCGATGACGGGTTGCACGCGGTGGACGGTCTCGCCCTCCAACTCGAGGACGAGACGCAGCACGCCGTGCGTCGAGGGGTGCTGGGGCCCCATGTTGACGGTGAGACGGCCCTCCTCGACGGCGTCCTCGACCTCCTCCCAGTCGGCGCCCGAGACCCAGATGTCCTGCTCGGCGCCGTAGGCCGCCGGGTCCTCCTCACGGCCCGAGGTCGTGTGGCCGTCGGTGGTGGTGGCGTCGTGCTGCGTCGCGTCGCTCATCGGTCGTCGACCTCCCCGCCGACCTCGCCGCCACCGGCGTGGGGAACGTCCTGCGACCACACCCGCTCGTCGGGCGGCTCGATGAACGCGCCGTGGTACTCGGTGTCGACGCCGCCCAGCGGGTAGTCCTTGCGGCCGGGGTGGCCGACCCAGTCCTCGGGCATCAGGATGCGCACGAGGTTGGGGTGGCCGTCGAAGTGCACACCGAAGAAGTCGTAGACCTCACGCTCGTGGAAGTCGGCCGTCGGGTACAGCTCCGTGCAGCTGGGCACCCGGGGCGGGTCGGCGTCGTCGTCGACCGCGACGACGATCCGCAACCGGTGGTTCCGTTCGAGGGACAACAGGTGGTAGGTGACCTCGATCCGCCCCTCCTCGGGCGTGAGGCGGTGGGGCGGCCAGCCGGTCGTGGAGATCTGCGGATCGACGAAGTGCTCGCCGCCCGGCCAGTGCACCCCGGACACGTCCATCATCATGTCGAAGGCGAGGTCCTCGTCGTCCTTGCAGAACACCAACAGGTCGAGCAGGCGATCCGGGGGGCAGTACACCGTCAGCTCGCCCTTCGCGACGTTCGAGGGCAGCTCCCCGACCCCCTCCTGGATACGCCGGGCGAGGGCGTCCGGAGCCAGCCGTCCCGTCTCGAGGCGTTCCGTCACTGGTTCGTCTCCGCCGGCTGGCGGATCGGTCCGATCGGGCTGTGGTCCACCTGGCCGGTGAAGTGCTCGCGCTTGATCTTCTCGTGCAGCTTCAGGATCCCGTCCATCAGCATCTCGGGACGCGGCGGGCATCCTGGCACGTACATGTCCACCGGGACGACGTGGTCGACGCCCTGCACCAGGGCGTAGTTGTTGAACATGCCCCCGGAGGTGGCGCAGACCCCCATCGACAGGACCCACTTCGGGTCGCCCATCTGGTCGTAGATCCGGCGCAGGACCGGGGCCATCTTCTGGCTCACGCGCCCCGCGACGATCATCAGGTCGGCCTGACGGGGGGACGCCCGGAAGACCTCCATGCCGAAGCGCGCCATGTCGTAGTGCGCCGCACCGGTCGCCATCATCTCGATGGCGCAGCACGCCAGGCCGAACGTCGCCGGCCACAGCGATGCGCTGCGGCTCCAGTTGACGAACTTCTCGACGTTCGTCAGCAGGATGCCCGCCGGGAGCTTCTCCTCCATACCCATATCAGGCCGTCCTACCGCTGTCGGATGCGTACTGGGTCCCGGCGATGTCCTCGCTGCCCCAGTCGAGCGCCCCGACGCGGAACTCGTACACCAACCCGACGAACAGGACCGCGATGAACACCGCCATGGCCGCCAGGGCGAACCACCCCAGCGGACCGACGACGAGCGCCCACGGGTAGAAGAACACGGTCTCGACATCGAAGACCAGGAACGACAACGCCACCAGGTAGAACTTGACGGCGAACTGGACACCCTTCACCTGGGCGAGCGGCTCGTTGCCGCACTCGTAGGCCGCGAGCTTGGTCGGGTTCGGACGCTGCGGGCCGACGAAGCTGGCGACGATCAGCGACCCCGCGGCGAACGCCGTCGACAGCGCCAGCAGGATCAGGATCGGCAGGTACTCACCGAGCACGGTGGGTCCGTCCCTTCTCGTCGGTCGTCGTACAGGTCGTCGTGGTGGTCCCGCAGGTGGTGGTCGCGCAGGTGGTGGTGCGGATCGTCGGGTGCGTCTTCGCGGCCGTCGTGGGCGTCCCTTCCGGTCCCGGTCGAACCTACGTCTCGTCGTCTCGAGCCTGCAAGCGGAACCCCGTCACTTCGGACCTAGGCCGCCGGCGCCATACGGCTGGCGGCGTTGATCACGGCGTCCGTCGCGTCCGAGGGGTCCTCGTCCGTGAGGTGGGCCATGAGCTTGAGCACGAAGCGCATCAGTCGCTCGTGCGGCATGCCGTAGGTCGTGGCGATGTGCATGATCTCGGGCTGTCCGATCAGCTGGACGAACCAGCGTCCCAGGGTGTAGTAGCCACCCCAGCGGCGCCGGAGCTCCTCGGCATACGCGTCGAGGACATCGGTCCGCCGCACGTCCAGCGCGCGGTCCACGATCTCGGCCGCCAGCTTTGCGGACTCCATCGCGTAGCTGATGCCCTCGCCGTTCATCGGGTTGACCATCCCGCCCGCGTCGCCGACGAGCAGCATCCCGTCGACGTGGTGCGGGGTGCGGGAGAAGCCCATCGGCAGGGCCGCCGACAGCACGCTCCCCGTCTGGTTGTCGGGCGCCAGCCCCCAACGGTCCGGGATCGCCGCCGCCCAGCGGGCCATGAGCTCGCGGTAGTTGATGCCGCGGAAGTGCTCGGAGGTGTCCAGCAGTCCGCAGCCCACGTTCACGGTGCCGTCCGCCATGGGGAAGATCCACCCGTAGCCGGGCAGCAGCTCGTCGCCCTCGCGCAGCTCCAGGAACGACGACAACCACTCGTCGTCCCACATCGGACTGCGGTAGTACGTGCGGACCGCCACTCCCATCGGGCGATCCTTGCGGCGTCCGATCCCCAACGAGGTCGCCAGACGGCTGGACGCACCGTCGCTGGCGATCACGACCGGGGCGCGGACCTCCCCCTCCTGTCCGTCCTCGGTCCGCCACCGGACGCCCGTCACCCGACCGTCCTCGCGGGTCAGCGGTGCGACGACCTCGGTGCGCTCCCACAGCTGCGCCCCGCGCTTCACCGCATGCCGGGCCAGCGTCTCGTCGAAGTCCGTCCGGGTGCAGGTGAGACTGTGCGACGGCCAGTCGTGCAGCTCCGGCCACGGCAGCTCGAGGACGACCCCACCGCCGTGGACCCGCAGACCCTCGCTGCGCCGCCAGCCCGGGGCGTTGCCGTCGGCCTCGTCGACGAGCCCGAGGTCGTACACCTCCTTCACAGCGCGGGGCGTGAGCCCGTCGCCGCAGACCTTCTCGCGCGGGAAGGCCTCCTTCTCGATCACGACGACGTCCCGCCCGGCATCGGCGAGGTACGCCCCGGCCGTCGCACCCCCGGGTCCGGCGCCGACGACGACGACGTCCGCGTAGGTCACCGCCACCGGTCACCTCCTCCGTGCTCGCCGGCCGGATCCCGACGGATCCGAGGCTCGTGAAAACATTCACAAGCCGTGTCGTCGTCGAGTCTAACGTGACCCACCGGTCAGCCGCTCGGGCCAGGTGAAAGCAACGCGGGTGGGGGCGACGCGGGTGGCGGCCCCACCGGTGACGGCGCCTCGCCTGACGGGGCCTCCATGCCCCCTGCCACGCTCATCAGGTCGGCCAGAGCCGCCATCGCATCGGCGAGCTGGTCACCGGTGATCGTCGTCGCGTCGTCGGGGGCGGAGATCCCGTCGACCTCGCCGTGATCGGACAGGTCCAGCCGCAGCTCGATCGAGCCCGCCAGGTCGCCGCCGCCGCTGCGCACCGCCTCGGCCACGTCGACCGCAAGACGCGTCACCACCCCGCCCTCGACCGTCACGGTCGCCGGCACCTGTTCGGGCAGGTCAGCCAGGTCCGACCGGAGATCCTCGACCTGCTCCCCCGTCGGGGTGGCCTCGGCCAGGGCGCCGACCAGCTCACGCAGGGCGAGCTGGACCTGGAAGACCTCCTGACCGTCCTGCTCGGTCACCTCCTGCACCTCGAGGTAGCACTGGGCGAAGCCCTCGAGGTCCTCGCACAACGCCTCACGGACGGCCTGTTCCGCCTCGGTCGAGTCCTCCGAGGGAGTCGCCCCGTCCAGCGCACCCCGCAGCTCGTCGGAATCGATCGGCCCCTGGATGCCGACCCACCGTCCGTTGAAGGCGGCCCGCACCGCGCCGATCACGTCCTGCGAGACGCCGGCCTGCTCGAGCGGCGGCACGATCGTGGTGTCCGGATCGAAGCCGCCGCCCCCGCCGAGGAACGCCCCGAGCTCGTCGAGCGCGATCTTCAGGTACAGCTCCTCCTCGTTCAGCGAGCGCAGCTGCAGCAGATCGAAGCCACCGAAGCCCAGACGCAGCTCGAACGCCTCCCCGACGCGCCGCCCGCCGACGGCGAGGCCCTGCAGGAAGGTCCCCGCTTGCGCCCCCTGCTGCCCGAGCCCCTGCAGCGCCTGCTGGTCGGC
>CAZHZQ010000191.1:0-2946 GCA_964537235.1 uncultured Actinomycetota bacterium
GCCCCGACCAGTCCCGGGCCCGCCGTCACGGCGACGCCGTCCAGGTCGCCCAGTCGCGCCCCGGCCTCGACGAGCGCCCGGTCCACCGCAGGCTGCAGGTACTCCAGGTGCGCGCGGGCGGCGACCTCCGGCACGACCCCGCCGTACGGGGCGTGCAGCTCGACCTGCGAGGCGATCACGTTCGCCCGCACGCGCAGGCGGTCCTCGACCACGCCGACCGCGGTCTCGTCACAGGAGGTCTCGATGCCCAGCACGAGCACGGTCAGCGCCTCCCGTCGCGCACCGACACGCCGGCCTCGCTGCGGGTGCGCAGCTGCGCGTGCGCGGCGTGCGGTCCCTCGGCCAGGTCGTGCAGCCACATGATGACGGCGTCCTCGCTGCCGGCGTCACCGGCCGGACCGTCGGGGTAGTAGCCGCGCCGTGTCCCGACCGGAGCGAAACCGAAGCGACGGTACAGCCGACGGGCGGCCTCGTTGCCGGCCCGTACCTCCAGCGTGGCCGCCGTCGACCCGCGCTCGACCGCCCGTTCCAGCAGCGTGGTCAGCACGACGCTCGCCACGCCCCGCCGGCGCACGTCCGGGGTCACCACGACCGTGGTGATGTGGACCTCGTCGCCCACGGTCATCGAGCCGCCGTAGCCGACGATCCGGCGACGCAGCCCCCACCACCCGTCGGGGACGGTGGCGACCAGGTAGTGGCGGCCGTCACGTCGATCCAGCTCGGAGGCGAAGACCTCCCGCGACCAGCCCCGCCGGTAGACCTCGGACTCGATCGCGCGCACCGCGTCCAGGTCGCGGGTACGCATCGGCCGCAGCCGCAACCCGGCGGGCAGCGGCGTCGAGGTGATCACGCGGGCCATCACCGCCCCCCGCTGAGTCGCCCACGGGTCTCCCAACCGATGCGCGCGTCGGCCTTGCGCAGGTACAGCGGGGCGAGCTCCTCCTGGCGCTGGGTCTCCTCGCGCATGAACCGTGGGATCGCCAACTCCGCGAGGTCGGCCGCGTCCGGGGATGCCATCTCGATGCCGGCGAGGTCGACGTCGACCTCGCGGAGGACGTCGGCGTACCGGACCCCGCCGTCCCCGACGACGAGGCACTCGTCGCCGGAGGCCTCGATCTCGCCGGCGAGCGTGGAGGGCGGCCCGATGCGCAGCTCGGTGGCGCGCTGCACCCCACCGGGCACGGCACGGTAGAACGCCCAGAACACCTCGCCGCGACGGGCGTCGATCGCCGCGCAGATCAGCCGCCTCGCGTGACGGACCTGGAAGGCCAGCACGTCCAGGCCGCACAGGCCGACCACCGGCAGCCGCAGCGCGGAGGCGATCGCCCGGGCGGTCGCGATGCCCACCCGTAATCCCGTGTACAACCCGGGGCCCAGGCCGACCGCGACCCCGGCCAGATCCTTCGGCCGGTAGCCGGCCTGGGTCAGGCAGAAGTCGATCGCCGGCGCCAGGAACTCCCCGTGCCGTTGCCCTCGACCGAGACCCGCGGACGCCAGGACGGCGTCCTGATCGGCGATGCACACCGACGATCGGGGGGTGGAGGAGTCCAGGCTCAGGATCAGCATCAGCCGACCTCGCTGGCGTCCAGCCAGCGGGTGAGGTCCCCGGCCAGCTCGTCGACCCGCCCCGCCCAGGTGCCCGACCCGCGCATCTCGATGCGCCGCTCGTCGACGTCCTCGGCGAGGTGCAGCTCGATCTCGAGGCGGTCGGACGGCAGCAGCGCCCGGACCGCGTCACCCCACTCGATGAGCGTGACCTGATCCGGTCCGAGCACCGCCTCCTCCCCCAGCTCGACCACGTCCTGCAGGCGGTCCAACCGGTACACGTCGACGTGCACGAGGTCGACCGCGCGACCGTCGATCTCGGCCGGGTACGACCGCACGATGTTGAACGTGGGTGAGGTCACCCGGCGCTCGACCCCCAACGCCCCAGCCGCACCCTGCACGAAGCAGGTCTTGCCGGCGCCGAGATCGCCGCTCAACGAGACGACGTCGCCGGGCCGGAACACCCCGGCGACCGTCGCCGCCAGCTCCCGGGTGTCGTCGGCGCCCCGCGTTCGCAGGCCCAACAGGCGGGTGGTGCGCAGCTCCGCGGTCGGCCGGTTCCAACCGGACGGGGGGGTCACGACGCGGGTGTCGGGCGCTCGGCACGGAGCTCGGCGAGCGCCCCGTCGGCAGGAGCGACCCGCCCGCGCAGGATGCCGGCCGCCGTCCGGACGTCGCGGCGCAACCCGGCCATCGCGCGGCCGTTGCCCTGCAGCGCCGTGGACGGGTCGTAGGTCGGGATCACCGTCACGCCGCCCAGTGACAGGCGGTGGCCGGCCAGCCGGTGGATCGGCACCTCGCGTCCCAGCAACAGCTCCGCGACCGTCCGGCCCAGGGCCACCACCACCGTGGGTGCCAGGAGGTCGAGCTGGGCACGCAGGTACGGGGCGCAGGTGTCGATCTCGTCGGGGGACGGCGCTCGGCCGCCGGGCGGACGGCACTTCACGGCAGTGGTCAGGTAGACGTCCTCGCGGGTGAGCCCGTTGTCGAGCAGGAGGTTGTCGACGAGGTTGCCGACAGCCCCGGCGAAGGGCTCGCCGCTGAGGTCCTCGTGGCGTCCCGGCGCCGCGCCGATCAGGACCAGGTCCGACGTCGGGGCCCCACCGCCGAACACCACCTGTGTCCGGCTCTCGTGGAGCGTGCAGCGGACGCAACCGGATGCCGCGTCCTCCAGCTGCTCCCACGTGGGCCGGGTGTCGGACGGCATGGCGCTTCCTCGGTGGATGGACCGTGCGATGCGTCGTCGGATGCGGGGCTCGGATGTGGCTCGGACAGTGGCTGGGACAGTGGCTGGGGCGCAAGCGGACGCCCCCAGCGAGGAGACGGCGACGTCTCCTCGATCGCGCATCGTACCGCGAGCCGCCGTGCACGGACCGCGCGAAGACGAGCGACCCTCACACG
>CAZHZQ010000191.1:3046-4681 GCA_964537235.1 uncultured Actinomycetota bacterium
CGTCGGCGATCGCGGGGACCCCACCGTGCGAGCGCGCCGCACGCACCCCGCGCCGGCACCCGTCGGCGACCGCGTCCGCCGCCAGCGCCGTGACGAGGTCGATGTCGGCCACCACCTGCTGGGTGGAGAGGCAGAACATCGCGTCGCCGTCGAGGTTGGTGTGGGCGGGGCGCACGGCCCGGACCACGCCGCTGTTGGCGAGGTCCGCGGTGCGGATCGCCTGGGGCTTGGTCAGCTGCGCGTTGGTGACGACGCACCCGATCACGGTGTTGCCGGTCGGGGCACCGCGCTGACCGCTGGGGCGGTCGGTCTCGTAGGGGAACCGCGGCGTGCCCTCCGGGGCGCGGGTGGCGGCGATCGCCGTGCCGTCCTCGTCCAGGACCTCACCGACCGCGTTGTTGGCGACGACGACGGCGACGACGACGACGCCCGCTCGCTGCACCGAGACCCCCTGCCCGCCCCGCCAGGCGTGCTCGAGGCCACCGACCTTGGCGACCATGCAGCCGCGCCCCGCCCCGTGGCTGCCCTCGGGCGGGTCGTCCTCGCTGGCGGCGTCGCACGCGGCACGGCCCGCCGCGGCGTCGGGGCGACCGTCGGGGCCGATCACGCTGCCGTCCAGCAGGATCGCCCCGCCGACGATCGGTACCCGCGCCATGGGGTCCTCGTCCGGCCCGACGGGGTAGCCGGTCCCAAGCTCCTCGAGCCAGCGGACCACGCCGTCCGTGGCCGCGAGCCCGAACGCGGATCCCCCGGCGAGGACCACACCGTGGCAGGCGATCTCCTTGCCGTTCGGGCCGAGCAGAGCCGCCTGCACGGTGCTCGGACCGGCGCCCCGCACCGCGACGGCCCCGAGGGTCCCCTCGGGAGGCAGGATCACCGTGCAGCCGCTCACGTCGGACGTCCACGTCCCGACGCGCACACCGGGGATGCCGAGCGCCACGTGGTCTCCTGTCCTCGGATTACTCAGACGACGGTGTCACGGACGGCCGCCCCGGACACGTCCGGACCGCCGCCCACCTCGGCCGCCATGCGCACGATCAACGCGTTGACGACGTCAGCGGCCTCCATCGGGGTCATGTGCCCGATGCCGGGCAGCTCCAGCAGGTCGACGTCCTCGTTGACCCGGGCGATGTGCTCGGCGTGCCCGACCGGGGTCAGCCGGTCCTCCGAGCCCACCACCACCACGGTCGGCACGTCGATGTCGAGCAGCGTGTCGTCCTCGTCCATCGTCAACAGCACCGGGGTGAGGGCGGCGATCGTCCGGATGTCGGTGTCGAGCACCAGTTGTTCGGTGAGATCGACGTGACGGGGGTCGGCGTCCCGTGCGAGCCCGACCTCCCTGGTCATGAGGTACGACAGGTCGCTGGACGCCCGGTAGATGCGCGCCAGTCGCCTGGCCCGGGCGCCCATCAGGCCCGCCACATGCTCGACGCGGTCCTGGATGCGTACGAGCGCCTGGATGCCCATCCCCATCGCCACGTCCTCGGCCCCGGCCTTGGCGGACGTCGACAGGAGCAGCATCCCACTGACCCGCTCGTGGAACAGCCGTGGGTACAGACGAGCGAACGCTAGTGCGGTCATCCCGCCCATCGAGTGCCCGACCAGCACGAACCGCCGGTCGGGCAGCCGTCGCAC
>CAZHZQ010000192.1:0-4650 GCA_964537235.1 uncultured Actinomycetota bacterium
ACCTGCTCCGCCCCGAACGCCCCGACCCAGCGGGCGACCTCCGCCTCGGCGGCCTGCACCGCCCCGTCGGCCAGCAGCCGCCCGGCCGGCGAGTCCGCTCCCAGCAGCAGGTAGCACCCCTCGGGGCGGGCGACGGCATCCTCCCAGGCCAGGTGGGGATCGGATCTCTGGCTCCGGTGGGCAACCGAGACCGTCCGACACAGGTTCCCGTACCCCGCCTGCGTGCGGGCGAGGAACGTGACGCGCGGGGCGTCGTCCTCGAGCCACGCCGGACCCACCGCGGGACGGGACTGCCACTCCCGACGCACCCGCCCCGCCCGGGTCAGCCCCCACCCCGGACGATCCGGCTCGGGTTCCAGCGCGAGGTCCGCGCCGAACACCGGCACCACCCCGGTCGTGGCGCAGGCCTGGGCGACCCGCACCGCCCCGTACAGCCCGTCCCGGTCGGTGACGGCCACGTGGGTCATGCCCGCGTACGCCGCCGCCGCGGCCAGCTCACGGGGGCGGATCGCACCGTCCCGCAGCGAGTAGCTGGTCCGCACGGACAGGTGCGCGAACGGGACCGACACGGAAGCTCGCATCTGTGCGACACCTCCGACGGGAGAACGCAGGTGCGAACGTACGTTCGATGATGCAGCACGCGGCACCGGACGTCAACCCAGCGGACGTCAACCGAGGGCGACCCCGGTCCGGCCGTCGAAGGACCGCAACCGTCCGGCCGGGGCGAACAGCTCGAGGCGATCCCCGCTCGCCGGCACCGCGATCGCCAGCGGCACCCGCAGCACGGCCGTGATCTCCTCCTCGCCCGCCAGCCCGTGCACGTGAACCTCCGGACCGGTGGACGTGACCTGCGTGACCGCCACCTCCACCCGCAACCCGCCCCGCACGGGTTCGGGACCGAGGTCCGCCGGTCGCACCCCGACCAGCACGTCACCGGGCGGCACCTCCTCCGGCACGACCAGCCCGCCGAGCCCGACGGGCAACAGGTTCATCGGGGGCGAACCGATCAGCTGCGCGACCGTCACCGTCACGGGATGGTCGTGAACCTCCGTCGGGACCCCCACCTGCGCGACCGCACCGTCGACCAGCACCGCCATCCGGTCGCCCAGCGCCATCGCCTCCCCCTGGTCGTTCGTGGCGTAGATCATGGTGACCTGCGTGCCGCGTTGGACGAGCGTCAGCTCCCGTCGCATCCGCATCCGCTGGTGGGCGTCGACGTTGGCCAGCGGTTCGTCGAGCAGGAACAGCTCCGGCGCCCGACCGAGCTCCCGAGCCGTCTCGACGGTCTGGCGCGACCCGGCGGACAGCTGTCGGGGCAGTCGGTCGAGCAGCTCCTCCAGACCCATCACCCGGGCCGTGGCCTCGACGCGTTCGTCGACCAGGTCGCGGTCCTGCCGACGCAACCGGAACGGGAACGCGATGTTGTCGCGGGCGGTCAGGTGCGGCTGCAGCCCGCCCTGCTGGAACACCATGGCCACGTCGCGTTGCGCCGCAGGGAGCTCCGTGACGTCTCGACCACCGATCCGCACGGTGCCCTCGTCGGCCGGCTCCAACCCGGCGAGCACCCGCAGCAGCGTCGTCTTTCCGGACCCGGACGGCCCCACGACGGTGAGCAGCTCCCCGTCGTCCACGTGCAGGGTGCAGTCGACGAGCAGCGCGGACCCGTCCCGACGCACCGTGACCCGCTCGACGTCGACGGCGGACACGGCCCTACGTCCCGATGTCGCGGCGTTCGAAGAGGACCACGGCGACCACGAGCAGCATCCCCGCGACCGCGAGCAGGACGAGCGCGTGCACGGGATCGAGACCGTCCCGCAGCGGCTGGTTGCCGCGGTAGAGGTAGAAGGGCGAGACGGCCCGGACCCGCTCGAGACCGTCGACGAGCGGCGCGAACGAGTCCACGAGGTACGCCAGGACCGCGATCGCGGCCGCGGCGCCGGAGGACAGCCCGCGTCGCCCGGTGGCCGCCGCGAACGCCAGCGCCAACGCCCCGAACGTCCCGGCCAGCAGCACCAGCGACACGTGCATCGCGAGCAGCTGCCCCACCGGGACTGTCAGGTCGGAGACCGGACGCAGGACGAGCAGCACGACGAACGAGACCAGCGCGAGCAGGACGATCCCGACCCAGACGGCGACGGCCTTCTCGAGCAGGACGCGCGATCGCGCAACGGGGTTGGTCAGGAGCAGCTCCAGCCGGCCGTCCTCCTCCTCGGTCGCCAGCGTGCGGGTGGCCCACCCGATCGCGAAGATCAGGAACAGCAGGGGGGCGATCAACCCGAACAGCCGGGCATCGAGGTACCCCGCCGGCGAGAAGAAGTCGGCCCCGGCTGCGCCCATCGCGGCCAGGATCGCGTCGGGCAGCGTCTCCATCAGGTCGCGGATGGCGGGTTCCTGAGCCACGAACGGGTAGAACGCCGCGGTGATGATCGTGGCTGTGCCGACCCCGATGCTCCAGCCGACCAACCCGCGTCGGCGGGAGTGCAGCGCCTGACCCCGGACGGTCTCAGGCACGCTGATCCTCCTCGTAGTAGGTGAGGAAGACGTCCTCGAGGTCCGGGGCGTGGCTGGTGAGCGACTCGACCCGGAAGTCCGCCGCGGCCTTGACCAGGGCGTCGGGGAAGCCGTCGAGCACGAACCTGGCCACGGTCCCGTCGATACGGCTCTCCCGCACCCCGTCCAGACCCTCGAACGCCGCCGCCGGGACGGGCTCGGCGAAGCGGATCTCGATCTCCTGGGCGGTGCGAGCGCGCAGCTCGGGGATGGTCTGGACGGTCACCAGGCGACCCCCACGCACGATGCCGACGCGGTCGGCGACGGCCTCGACCTCGTCCAGGACGTGGGACGACAGGAAGACGGTCCGCCCCTCGTCGCGGACCTCGCGGAGGATCCGGTGGAACTGTTGTTGCACCAGCGGGTCCAGACCCCTGGTGGGTTCGTCGAGGATCAACAGGTCCGGATCGTGCATCAACGCCTGGACCAGACCGACCTTCTGCTTGTTCCCGCTCGACAGGTCGCGGATCGGTCGGCTGGGATCGAGGTCCAACCGGTCGAGGAGATCGTCCACCCGCGCGCGGTCGACCCCGCCGCGCAGGGCCGCGGACCAGTCGAGGAACCCTCGCCCGGTCATGTCGTCGTAGAGCGACAGCTCGCCGGGGAGGTAGCCGATCCGCCGGCGCAGGGCGGGGTTCCCGCGGGGGTCCTCGCCGAGGACGGAGACGCGACCGGCGGTGGGGCGCAGCACGTCCACCAGCAGACGGATCGTGGTGGTCTTGCCGGCGCCGTTCGGTCCCAGGAACCCGAAGACCTCGCCTGCGGGGACCTCGAGGTCGACGTCCTCGATCCCCACGACGTGGCCGTAGTGCTTGGTGAGGCCCGCGGTCCGGATCGGTCGTTCCACGTTCGCGAGTCAATCCCAGACGCGATCGAGGTGCCAGTGTTGCCCCCGCTGCACGACCTCGTACACCCCACCGGGGGGGCCACCCGACCGCCTCGCACCGGCTTCGACCCGCCAGAGGTCGGCCTGTTCGATGCGGATCGCCCGACCGTCGGAGCGGCGCCACCATCCGGGATCCTCCCGCCAGTGCCCGAGCACCCGACGCACCTCGTAGGTGCGGCCCCGCCAACGGAAGGCGACGGGCACGCCCCGCTCGCAGCGGACCGACTCGAGCTCCTCGCGGTACCGCTTCGTCATCTGCCGGCCGAACCCTCCGGATCGTGGATCGATCGCGGATCGGATGGATCCTCGTATCGAACGTGCGTTCGGGTGGGTCACGAACGTACGACAGACGGATCGCCCGGTCAACCGACAGAGGATCCGCGAGCCGCCCGGGCAGGCTGCTCGACCCCCGATCAGGACGCCCCCGCCTCCCCCTCCGGGAGCAGGGTGACGGCCGCGTCCCGGGCGACCGTCTTGACGTCCTCCCCGAGCCGGACGCGCGCGTTCCACATCGCCAGCTGCTGGTTGTCGACGCGCTCGTCGAAGCGACGCAGCGCGGCCACCGCCTCGGGACGTGAATCGGCCAGCTCATCGGTCACGACCGTGCCCAGCACGAACGCCGGGAAGGCCTGCCGTTCGTCGCGCAGCACCTGCAGCCCCTGCAGCCACACCCCACCGTCCGTGGTCGTCGCGAGCCCGGCGAGACAGTCCCCCACGGCCACGGCCGTCACGGCCTGCTCCGGCGTCGCCTCCAGGATCTGCCCGGTCAGGACCTCCCGCTCCAAGGGGATCACCCGCGGGACGAGGGACTGCAACCCGTCGGGACGGTCCGCGAAGCTGCGCTCGACACAGAGCTTCTCGTCCGGCTCGGAGTTCAGCACGTTCAGATCGAAGACCCGCTGCAGGTGCGCCCACTCCCCCGGCGGACCCCGCACGAAGAACGCGAACGTGGCGTTCACGTCGGTCGGTGGCAGCCAGATCAACCCGTCGTCCGCATCCAGCTCGCTGACCCGCTGGTAGGAGGTCGTGACGTCACGGGGCGGGTTCGGGAACCCGTGCTCCTCGAGCCACACGGCCCCGGTGTAGGAGGGCAGGACGTCCACGGCGCCGAGCTCGAGGCCCTGACGTGCGTCCTGGGTGCTGCTGAAGCGCGAGATCTCCGCCGGCACGTCCTCGTCGGCGAGGAGCTCCGCGAGGATCGCGGCCACCAGCCG
>CAZHZQ010000193.1:0-4635 GCA_964537235.1 uncultured Actinomycetota bacterium
AGCTTGCGGCTGCACGACGGCCAGGCGCCCCATCCCTGACGGGCGCGGAGCAGCTCACCCCGGTGCATCTGCTCCCACCTGCTCGCCTGGTGGGGGTACCCCGCACCTCCGACCGCGCGCCACGACGACAGCGAGAACTGCACACCGCCGTAGTAGCCGTTGCCGGTGTTGATCGCCCAGTTGCCGCCGGACTCGCACCGGGCCAGCGACTCCCACGTGGAGACCGGGGCCTGGTACGTGTAGGCGCAGTCGGGCGACGAGTTGTCGGGACACGGCGACGGGCGGGGCGCACCGGTCACGGCGGCCACGAGCTCCTCCGCGACGAACGGCTCGACCGCTGTCGACCCTCCCACGAGGACCCCGCTGGTCACGGGCGACGCGTCGCGACGCAGGTAGGCGTCCACGGCGTCGTCCAGGCGTGCCTGCGGGACCAGGAGCAGCGGACCCGACCGCCGGGCGGCCAGCGCCCCGGCCGCGAGCGCGTCCGGGAAGTCGTGCCCGGACACGAACACCGCGCGACCGCCGTCGAGGGTGCCGGCACCGTCGTGCACGCCCGCGACGGCCTGACGTGCGACGACCACGGCGGTCTGGAACCGGCTGGCGCCCTCGGCTCGGACGACCTCGACCCCGAGCGCGACGACCTCCTCCACGACCTGGTCGGAGATCGCGGCGTCACCTCCGAGCACGACGACCTTCTGCGGGGCGAGCTCGCGGAGGGCATCCGCGGTGGTGGCGGGCAGCGTGTCACGGCCGGCCAGCAACGTGGGGACGGGGACGTCGAGCCCGGCGAGGGACGCGGCGGACAGGGCATCCGGCCACGCATCACCGCCGTCGCTCCGCGCGCCGAGCGCGAGCGCCACGACCGACGTCTGGGGCGAGCTGCCGTTGCGCGACGTCGCGGACTCGGCGACGGCGGCGGCGGTCTCGAAGCGGTCCTCGCCGGCGATGCGTTCGACCTCGAGGTCGAGGGCGAGCAGCTGGCGTTCCACCTCAGCGGAGATGGCCTTGGTGCCCCCGAGGATCGTGACCTGCGCGGTGCCGAGACGGGCGAGCGCGTCCCTCACGGGGACCGCGAGGCTGTCGGGCGGGTTCAGCAGGACGGGGGCGTCGTCGCTGGCGGCGAGAGCTGCAGCGGCGATGGCGTCCGGGTAGTCGACGCTGGTGGCGAGCAGGACGCGGGGTGCCTGCTGCCACCCGCGGGCGGCCACCGCGACGGCGGTCGCCACCCGGTCGGGCCCGGAGACACGCGTCACCGGAGGGGCCGCGGAGGCGGGACGGGCGAGCACCGCGAGCGTGCCGGCGACGAGGCTCAGCACGAGCAGCACACGCAGGATCGGACGTGGGGAGCGAGGACGGAGCGAACGGGAACGTGCGGACAACAGCAGCATGGGTGTACCCAGGGGAAGAGGAAGGTGGTGTCTCGCACCGGGAGGGTCGGACCACCATGGGACGGTGGCGCCTCCGGAGGGCACCGGGGTCGGTGACCAGAAGGAACCCCCAAGGTACGCCGGTGTCGAACCACCGTGCGCTCACCGCGCACGCTCATCGTGCGCCATCACGGCGCCATCGTGGGTGCATCCGCGGTCACCACGGCCCCGTTCTGCACCCACGTCGCCGTTCTGCACCCACGTCGCCGTGCAGCCACGTCGACGCCGGAGGTGCGTAGGGTCCGGTCGCGGGTCGAGCAGCGCACGAGGGAGGTGGCCGGGTGGCGGCGGCAACGGTGATCGCCACGGCCGTGATCGCGGTCGCGACGGCCGCGGTCCTGCTCGTGCGCGCCTACGCCGGGACGTCCGTCGCGATCCCCGGCGGGCCGCCGACATCACCGATCGCGCGTCTCCGTGACCGGCTGGCACGGGCGGACCGACGGGAGGCGGCGGTCGCTGGGGCGCTGGTCGCCTGGGCGGTCGCCCTGATCGCCGCCGGTTGGATGAGCGGGCTCGTGGTCGGACTGCTCACCGAACGGGGCTCGGTGGGGGCGGTCGGGTGGTTCGCCGCCCGCCGAGCGCCGTGGCTGAACGAGGTCGTGCAGGTGGTCACGTGGCTCGGAGACTCGGCGGTCGTCGTGCCCGTCGCCGTGACCGTCGGGCTGGCGTGGCGGTGGCGTCGGGGCGACTGGTGGGCGATGACCCTGCTGGCCGTGGGGTACGTGGGCTCCGGCGTGATCTTCAACTCGGTGAAGTTCGCGGTCGCCAGGTCACGTCCCGCGGTGGACTTCGCGATCGGGACGGCCAGCGGCGCGTCGTACCCCTCCGGTCACACGGCGAACGCGACCGTGCTCTCCGTCGGCCTGCTGGTCGTGGCGCTCGCGGCCGGCTGGGGGCGCCGACGGGATGCCCGCCTGGCCGCGCTCGCGGGCGGGATCGTCGCGGCCGTGGGGGCGTCGCGCATCTACCTCGGACTGCACTGGCTGACCGACGTGATCGGCGGGGTGCTGCTCGCCGGTCTGTGGATCGGCGGGGTCGTCACCGTGCTCGGGGCGCGGCCTCACACCGGGGTCGCGGGACCACCGACGGGTCGACGCAGCCGGGGACGGGCGGGCGATTAGCGGTCAGACGTCGGCGCTCTCGGTGAGTTCGTCGACGAACTCGCGGAGCCGGTCGACCGCGTCGGGTTCGACCTGCCCGGAGAACCGTGACAGGCGCGCCTTGAGCTGCCGGTAGGTCTCGGCCTCCAGCCCACACCGGCGGCAGTCCTCCAGGTGTGCGGCGACCTTGCGCGCCGCAGGCCGGTCCAGCTCGTCGTCGAGGTAGTGCTGCATGACCCTGGCGACCTCGTGGCAGTCCAGCTGCTCGGGGTCGTCTCGTCGCCATCGACGTCTCACGATGCACCTCCTGGCAGGTTGCCCCCCTCACGCAGCTGATCACGCATCCGGTTGCGTGCGCGGTGCAGACGGCTCATCACCGTCCCGATCGGGATCCCCAACGTGTCGGCCGCCTCCTGATAGCTCAACCCGTCGACGTCCACCAGGACGACCACCGCACGGAACCTGTCCGACAGCGACCCCAACGCCTCGGCGACCGCCGGATCGAGCATCTCCCCCAGCACGATCTCCTGCGGGCCGCTGCGCCCGTCAGCCCCCGGAGCCGCGGTCGACGCGAGGATCTCCTCGGAGAAATCCGAGACCCGCTTGCGCTTGCGCCAGTGGTTCTTGGTGGTGTTGCGCAGGATCGTCAGCAACCACGCCCGCGGATACCGCCCGTCGAAGCGGTCGATCGCCCGGTAGGCACGCAACAACGTCTCCTGGACCATGTCCTCGGCCAGATGCTTGTCACCTGTCAACCGACGCGCCACCCGCAACAGCACCTCCAGCTCCGGCACGACGTACTCGCGGAACGCCTCATCGCGTTCCGCCGTCTCCGTCGTCCCAGCCGTATCTGGTCCCACGTACCACACAACCCGCCACCGACCTCCCGCATTCCGCGATCCGGCCGTTCCCGGGTCCGCCCCCCCTCCCCCCGGAGCGACGACCGCGACGCCGGAACATCGCCGCACCATCGGAACATCCACCGACGGCAACGGGTTCTCTTGATGTGACGGTGATGACGTGATGAGTTCGACGTGATGAGGGACGACCTGACCACCAGGCCGATCCCCCTGTGGGCGTTCGCGGCCGCGGGGTTCGTGCTGCTCGCGGTGGCGCTGGAGCTGGTGGGCAGCGCCTGGGCGAACTCCCCCGCGCCCTCGTGGGCACACGTCCTCGTACCGCTCGCGTGGCCTGCCCCCGCGAGGGTGGTGTGGTGGCTGCTCGTTGCGGGCGCGGCCGGGACCTTCCACGTAGGGGTGGCCCGCTCCGGCCACGGCGGGCGTCCGGTGATCGGGTGGCTGACGGTCGCGCTGTTCGTCGGCTTCGCGATCGGGATCGCTCTCGGCGCGGAGTGGGCCACGTGGCACTGAACCGACCGAACGGAGAACCCGTGAGCGACTCCTACGACGGCGACGCCTACAACTACGAGCGGTTCGACGCGTACGTGCGCGACGGTCGCGAGCGGGAGGAGTTCGCCGCGTTCGGCGACCACCTGCACACGGGCGAGGCCGCGCCCGACGCGACACTGACACGCCTGGAGGACGGCGAGCGGATCGCGCTCTCCTCGCTGTGGGCGCGGTCCTGTGCGGTGCTGGAGTTCGGGTCCTTCACCTGACCGTACTGCGCGGCGGAGGGTCCTCTGCTGGATGGAGCTGCTGACCGGCACCTCGACGGGTCGTGGGTGTTCGTCTACACGCGTGAGGCGCACCCCGGCGAGCACGTCCCTGCGCACCGGACGTTCGAGGACAAGCTGACGGCCGCCCAGACGCTGCGTGACGAGTTCGGCATCCGTCGGACGATCCTGGTCGACGATCTGGATGGCGCCGCCCACCTCGCGTACGGGGCGATGCCGAACATGACCTGGGTCGTCGGCAGGGGCGGTCGGGTGGTCTACAAGGCCGAGTGGACCAGCGCCGCGAACGTCGAAGCGTTCGTGGAGCGCTACACCTCGGCCCGCCGAGACCGGTCGGCCGGAGTGGCCCTGTCTCCCTACCTGACCGAGCAGCTCGAGTACCGCGAGGTGGATCGCGAGGCCTTCTACCGCCACCTCGAGGAGCGCAACGGTCCACGGTCGCTGGCGGAGTTCCAGGAGGCGGAGCGGATCTGGA
>CAZHZQ010000194.1:0-4607 GCA_964537235.1 uncultured Actinomycetota bacterium
GTCACACGCGAGACCCTGATCGACGGGATCGCGGACCTCCGGGACCGCTTCCTGGGCCTGACCGGTTCGGCGATCACCCCGGAAGAGACCTTCGTGGCGGGCACCCCCGCCTGGACCGTTCACGATGTCGTCGCCCACATGGCGACCGTCGTGCCCCGGTACGCCCAGGGGCCTCGGGGCGGCGGGGAGTGGGTCGATGACCCCACCGATCTGGCTGACCTGAACGAGCAGCAGCTCCGGGAGGTCAACGGTCTCCCGCTGCCGTCGCTCATCGAGCAGATCCGCTCCGACGTCGCCGATCTGCTGGACCAGACCCGCGGTTACGGTGCGGACGCGCCGACCTACCGGTTCAACGGTGGCTGCCACGTACGTGGCGACGATGCGCTCGGGATCCTCGCTGGCGAGTTCCTCGTCCACGGCTGGGACGTCGCCGAGACGCTCGGACGCCGTTGGCCCGTGACCATTGACGATGTCGAACTCGTGATGCACGGGATGGAGCCGGTCCTGCCCGGGTTCGTCGATGCCGAGACGGCCGCCGGCCACACGGCCACCTACGACGTCCGGATCCGGGGAGGCCGCCGCCGCTGCTGGCGTTTCGAGGACGGGGTACTGGACTGCAGCGGGGACCCCGAGACCGCGGACTGCCACCTGTGGGGCGATCCCGAGGCGCTGCTGCTCGTCATGTACGGCCGGAGGTCACCGTGGCGGGCGGCCCTCGCCGGCAAGGTCCTGGCGTGGGGGCGACGGCCGTGGTTGGCGCTGTCGCTGCCGGGCCGCTTCCACGATCCGTGAGCCGGTCGGTCGGGGTCGGAGGCGCGTTCCTCGATGGTCTGCGCGAGGTCAGTCCGACCCTGCTCGGGGTCATCCCGTTCGGTCTGATCGCGGGGTTTGCGGCCATCGAGGCTGGACTGACCCCGGCTCATGCCGTCGGGTTCTCGCTCGCGGTGTTCGCGGGTGCGTCACAGCTGGCGGCGATCGACCTGCTCGGGACGGGATCGAACCTGCTCGTGGTGATCGGCACCGCCCTGATCATCAACTCCCGCATGCTGATGTACAGCGCATCGCTGGCCCCCGAGCTGGTGGACGTGCCGACGAGGAAGCGAGCCGCGGCTGCGTACGTGCTGGTGGACCAGGCGTACGCCCTGTCGATCGTGCGGTACCGCCGGGCCCCGGAGGCGCCCCATCGGCTGGCGTACTACCTCGGCACCGCCGCGATCCTGTGGGTGACCTGGCAGATCGCCACGGTGGTCGGGGCGCTGATCGGTGACGCGATCCCCGACCGCGTCCCGCTCGGGTTCGCGGTCCCGATGACCTTCCTCGCGATCCTGATCCCCAACGTGACCGACCGTCCGACGCTCGCGGCCGCGGTCACCGCGGCGCTGATCACGACGGCCGCCGCACCGCTGCCGGCCAACCTCGGCATGCCGCTCGGCACCGTCACCGGCATCGCGCTCGGCACGTTCCTGGCGGTCCGCAAGAAGCGTTCCGAGGAGGCATCATGAGCCTGTCGAGCCGTGCCTGGATCGCCATCGTCGTCATCGGTGTCGGCACCTACGCGATCCGGGCCAGCTTCCTGCTCGTCGCCCACCGGTTCCGGGGCCTGTCGCCGACGACCCGCGAGGTGCTGCGCATGATCCCGGCCGCCGCGCTGGCCGCGCTGGTCGCCCCGGCGCTGCTGCGGCCGGAGGGCAGGCTCGACCTGGTCAGCCCGGAGCTGTTGGCGGGCCTGGTCGCGATGGCGGTCGCCTGGTGGACCCGGTCGATCCTCGCGACGATCGCCGTCGGTCTGGTCGCCGTGGCCGCGTTCGGAACCCTGCCGCTGTGAGGAGCCGGTCCGTGTGGGTCGCGAGCTCCACGCGGTGGATGACCGACGGAGCCGTTCGTGTTCGTCGAGGTGCCGGGGCGGTCAAGGGTGCCAAGCCGCGACGTAGACCGTGTTCGCCGACTCCCCACCGGTGTAGGGGTTGGCGAAGGTGACCACGTGCGCCTGCGATCCCTCGAACACCTCGTCCAGGACCGCGACGAACCGGTCATCGGGCGGGTCGTCGGACCACAGCGCGAACACCCCGTTCGGCCGGAGATGACGGGTGAGCCGACCGAGGGACTCCGAGGTGTAGAAGCCGGCGTGGCTCGGGTCCAGGACGTTGCGGGGCGTGTGATCGATGTCCACGAGCACCGCATCGAACCGCCGCCCCGGCCGCTCGGGGTCGAACCCCTCGTCACCGACCGCCATCTCGAAGAAGTCGCCGTGCACCAGTCGCGTCCGTGGATCCGACGTCAGCTCAGCAGCGGCCGGCACGAGCTCCCGTTCGTGCCAGACGATCACCTCGTCGACGGCCTCGACGACGACCAGCGAGCTCACCCGTTCCTCCTGGAGGGCAGCTCGTGCCGTGTAACCGAGGCCCAGCCCCCCGACGACGATGTCGAGGGAGGTCCCCTCGACTGCCGACAGTCCGAGACGTGCGAGCTCGATCTCCGCGTCCGTGAACCGGCTCGACATGAGGTACTCGTCGCCGAGCTTGACCTCGTAGACGTCGGCATCGAGGCGAGGATCGAACCGCCGCCGGAGGCTGAGGATCCCCGCGGCCGTCTCGGCGGACGCGAGCTCCTCGAAGCGTGCGCTCAACGGCCCGCCGGCGTGATGTTCCGGTTGCTGCGGAACAGGTTGGTGGGGTCGTACTCGCCCTTCACCTGCTCGAGCCGCGAGAGGTTCTCGCCGTAGGCGGCGGCGGTACGGGTGGCGTCGTCGTCGGCCAGCTGGAAGTTGACGTAGTTCCCGCCGGTCGAGAACGGTCTGATGCGCTCCCAGGCGTCGCGGACCCAGGCCACGTGCTGCTCTTCAGCAGGGTCGTCGGGACCCCAGGCACCGGCGAATCCGCCGATGAAAGCCACGTCCCGGTTCCCGACCGCGCCGTCGTCGTCGGGGCGCTCGTTCAGGGCACCGCCGACGTGGAACAGCAGCGACTGCGACATCGGCGACGTCACCTGCAACGCCTGGTCGCGGAAGGTGTCGAGGAACGGTGCCGACAGATCGGCGAGGTACTCCGTCTTCCAGTAGTAGTGGTGACCCTTCGGTTGCGTCGCATCCAGCAGCGACTGCTGGGCCACGTAGGGCTTGTCGACGATCAGATCCACGATCGGATCACCGAGGTTACGCAGCGCGTCCAGGTCGCGGTCCGGGTCCGGCCCGCTGTGACACGCGAGCGCGATGATGACCGGTCGGCCGTGCCAGGCCGCGGGCAGGAACGGTGCGGGAGGGGCCCGGCGGATCGTCACCGCCGCGGTCAGTTCGCGAGGAGCCGCGGCGGTCACCTCCCGGTACGTGGCGAGCACGTCCGCTGCCTGCTCCGCGGACCAGACGATCAGACCGCCGGTGATGGCGGGGCCGACCTCGTGCAGACGGAACGTGAAACGGGTGACCACGCCGAAGTTGCCGCCTCCGCCCCGCAGCGCCCAGAACAGGTCCGGGTGCTGCTCACGGTTGGCGACGCGGATCTCACCGTCGGCCGTGACGACCTCGGCTTCCTCGAGGTTGTCGACGGTGTACCCGAAGCGCCGGGTGAGGTAGCCGAAGCCTCCGCCGAGCGTGAGGCCGGCCACCCCGGTCAGGGAGACGAACCCGAGCACCGTCGCCAGGCCGTGCTCCTGGGTGGCCCGATCGACGTCTCCGAGCAGACAGCCGGGCCCGACGTGGGCGAGCCTCCCGTCCACATCCACGTCCACCGTGCGCATCCGCGACATGTCCAGCGTCAGCCCGCCGGCGACCATGGAGGTCCCGGCGATGTTGTGACCGCCGCCCTTGACGCTCAGCGCCAGTCCGTGCTGGCCGGCGAACCGCACGGCCGTTGCGACATCAGCGGGCGACACCGGCTGCACCACCAGCCCAGGCGTCACGGCGACCATGCCGTTCCAGATGAGCACCGCGTCGTTCCAGCCCGGGTCACCAACGCGCAGGATCGGTCCCTCGAGACGCGTCTCGAGGTCCTCGAGTCGTGCCGAGGACAGCCGCACACGCTCGCTGTCGGAGGCGACCAGGTCGATGTCCGTCGTGTTCATGTCATTCCCATCGCGGAAGGATGGGCGATCGTAACGACGTAGCGACCGGGAGGGGCGAGAACCCGGTGGATCCGTTCCCGGTCCCCGACCTTCAGGCGCTGTGGAGCCAGGGATCCTCGATGTCGAGGAACCGGGGCTCCTCGGCCATCAGGTCCCAGAAGGGATCGGTCTCGTCCGCGTCGCCGGCCTCGCCCTGGCGGGCTTCCTCCTCGGAGGTGAAGTAGACGACGTTGACGAAGGTGCCGTCCCGCTTGGTCCCGAGGTACCCCCCGATGACGTCCGGTCGCTGCTCCGGCAGCTCGTCCTCCATGTCCGCCATGACCTCGCGGGCCTCCTCGAGGTCGGTCACACGGCTGCGGATGACCTGCACGAAACCGGCGTCGTCCGAACCGCCTCCGAGCATCAGCTCGACGTCTTCACAGTCCAGGAAGTCGACCGGTCCGTCGAAGAACGCCTCGGTCTCCTTCCACCACGCGTCCTGTTCGGAGCGCTGGGCGTTGGCCTGGGCGGCCTCCGGTGACTCGAAGCGCGCGGCGATGAAGCCCACGCCG
>CAZHZQ010000195.1:0-4606 GCA_964537235.1 uncultured Actinomycetota bacterium
GTACACGAGGTCCGGGGCGTCGTCGGCGAGGGTCGCCAGGGTCCGCTCGTCGCCCGCGAGGTCACGCGGGTAGGCGTCGAAGTCCTCGCCGGGCCCGAACTGCAGCGGGTTGACGAAGATCGACACGACCTTCAGGTCCGCACGGGACGCCATCTCGCGGACGTTGGCCAGGTGGCCCTCGTGCAACGCCCCGAGCGTCGGGACGAACCCGACCCGCGCCCCGCCCCCGCGTGCGGACCGGACCTCCTCGCGCAGCTCGGCGACGGTCGTGATCCGGCGCATCTAGAGGTCCCAGTAGGCCGACTGGATCGACCGCACCCGCTCGATGGCCTGCTCCTGCTCGTCACGCAGCTCGACCATCGCCTGGGCGAGCTCGGAGTCACCCGTCAGCGGATCGACCACCTCGGTGCGGTGCCCCGAGATGCCCTCGATGACCGCGAGCACGCAGAAGGGCGTGTAGCCCGCCGAGTAGCCCCCCTCCTGCAGGACGACCAGCCGCCCTCCGCACACGTCGTCGGCCAACCGCCGGGTGCCGGCTCCGAGCTCACGGAACCCGTCGGTGGTGAGCAGCATCCGTCCCAGCGGGTCCATCATCGACGCGTCGGTCCCGGCCGAGACGAGGATCAGCTCGGGATCGAACCGACGGATGACGGGTGCGACCACCCGCTCGAGGGCCCACTCGTACCCACGGTCCCCCGTGCCGGGAGGCAACGGGACGTTGACCGTGGCGCCCTCGGCGCCGGCCCCACCGACGTCCTCGGCACGACCGGACAGACCGGGGAACCAGTTGTCCTGGTGCAGCGAGAGGAACAGCACGTCCGGGTCGCGCCAGAAGGCGTGCTGGGTGCCGTTGCCGTGGTGCACGTCCCAGTCGATGATCGCGATGCGCTGCGCACCCTCGTCGCGGGCGTGCAGCGCCGCGAGCGCCGTGTTGTTGAACACGCAGTAGCCCATGCCCTGCTTGGCGGTCGCGTGGTGCCCCGGCGGCCGGACGAGCCCGAAGGCGTTGTGCGCACGCCCCGCGAGCACCGAGCGGGTCAGCACGATCGCCGCCCCTGCGGCCAGCACGGCGGCGTCCCAGCTCCCCCGGACCACCGGGGTCCTGCGGTGCAGCTCCCCGCCGCCCTCGGAGGTGAGCTGCTCGACCTCCCCGACGTACTCCTCGGTGTGGAACCGGGTGATCTCCCGACGTCTCGCGGCCCGCGCGGGCACCGTCTCGAGCTCGTCGAGGAGCCCCGACTTCTCGATCAACTGCGCCGTGCGCCGGGTGATCCGGACACTGGAGGGGTGCGGCTCGGGGTCCAGCACCTCGCCGTTCGGCAGGCGCACCTCGTCGACCCCGGTGTCGTGGAGCAGGAACCGTGGGTCGTACGTGTAGGCCGTGGGACCGGAGGTCACCGCTCACCTCCCAGCAGCCGGTCGAGCTCGCCCGCCGTCTCGGACGTCAGGGTCGGACGGACCTGGGCGACGATCACCCGTGCGAGTCCACGGTAGAGCTCGGCCAGTTCGGGTGCCGACCGGTCGAGTTCGGCGAGGTGCCGACGCACGGTCCCGAGGTCGCCACGGGCGACGGGGCCGGTGATCGCCGACGCCCCGTCGTCGAGGACGTTGCCGACGCTGGCCCGGACGAGTGGGGCCAGGAACGCCGTGGGATCGCCGACCGCCGCGGCGAGCAACAGCCGGCGAGCGACCGAGACCGCCGCCCCGACCGCGTTCGAGCCCACCGTGAGTCCCGCGTGGTAGAGCGTGCGACGGTCCTCGGGGACGTCGTGCGGAACGCCGCCGACCTGTTCGACCAGCGCGCGGGCCCACGCCCGATCGTCGGGACGGGCGGTCACCGCCCACGCCGCTCCGTCCAGGACGTCGGGGTCGAGATCGGCCGCGTGGACGGTCTGGGCGGGGTGGCACGCCGCGATCCGCGCTCCCGTCAGGGCCGGTCGTCGCAGCGCGTCGAGGCCCAGCGATCCGGCGACGTGCACGACCCGTTGCCCCTCTCCCACCGCGTCGGCCACCGCCAGGTCGGTGGCCACCTGCTCAACGAGGTCGTCGGGGACCGCGATCACCACGAGGTCGACCCCGCCCACCGCTCCCGGCTCCGTGGTCACGGCGGCATCGGGGAAACGAGCCCGGAACCGCGCACGGGCCTGCTCGCCGCCCCCCAGGGAGACCGCGACGTGGTGGCCGGCACGCTCGAACGCGGCCGCCAGGACGGTCCCCATGCGCCCCGGACCCACGATGCCGAGGTCACCGGCGGGCAGCCGCTGCTCGTGCCCGCTCACCCGTCCTCCTCGGGGTAGTGGGCGCGGCGGCGTCGGAACTCCTCGCCGCCCTGGGCCGGACCCAGACGCGGGGCGCCGCCGGGCGGGCCCGCGGGGCGTCGCCGCAGGGGTTCGTCGTCGACCCCGGGGCCCTCCTGGAGGCGCACGTAGCGCTCGATGCCCTCGATCGGGGCGAGCCGCGTGATGTGCCGGCTGAGGGACTCCCCGTCGGGCAGCTTGGCCCCGGGCGGCATGATCTCGGCCAGCGGCACCAGCACGAAGGCGCGCTCGACCATGCGCGGGTGCGGGACGTGGAGGTCGGGCTCGTCGATCACGCGGTCCTCGTACAGCAGCAGGTCGACGTCCAGCGTCCGCGGCCCCCAACGCACCTCGCTCGAGCGGTCGCGCCCGTGCTCGGCCTCCACCTCGTGCGCGAGCTCCAGCAGCCCACGCGGACCGCGGGTCGTCGTGGCCGCGAGGACCAGGTTGAGGTAGGGCTCCTGGTCGACGTCGTCGAGCTCGGGCCGCCCCCCGGTGTCCGGCGCCGTCTCGTACACCGCCGAGACCTTCTCGACCTGGACGTCGTCCGGGCGGTCGAGCGCCTCGATCGCGCTGCGGATCGTCTGCAGCCGGTCCCCGACGTTGCTCCCGAGCGCGAGGAAGGCCGTGGCCTCCTCGTCGGCCCAGGGCAGCCAGCGTCGCCAGCCCACGGGCTCAGCGTTCGCGGTGGACGGTGATGGACACGCCCGCGGCGGGGACCGGCAGCGGGGCGTGGGGCTTCTCGACGGTGACCTCGACGGCTGCGATCCCCGCGTCGTGTGCCAGGACCCGGTCGGCGATGCGGTGGGCGACCGTCTCGATCAGGTCCGCCCGCGGCTCACGGGCGGCGTCCGTGACCTCCTCGGACAGCGCGGCGTAGTCGACGGTGTCGTCGAGGTCGTCGCTGGCGGCCGCCGCGGCGAGGTCCAGATCCAACGTGACGTGGACGACGAACGGCTGACCGCGCCGCTGCTCGTCGAGCTCGACGCCGTGGTGCGCCCAGACCTCGAGGGCGTGCAGCGCGATGCGACCCACGGTCAGTCGACCTGCTCGTAGTCGACCTGCCCGGACGACGCGATGGCGTGCGCGACCCGCACCGCGTCGATCGTCTGCTCGACGTCGTGGACGCGCACGATCGACGCCCCGTGTGAGACGGCCACGGCGGCAGCCGCAAGTGACGCGTCGGTGCGCTCGGACTCCGCGGTCCCGCCGGTGACCTTGCCGAGGAACGACTTGCGCGAGGCACCGATCAGCACCGGGCGTCCCAGGGAGGCGAACTCGCGCAGGTCACGCAGCAGGAGCAGGTTGTGCTCGACGGTCTTGCCGAACCCGATCCCGGGGTCGACGACCACGCCCGTGGGGTCGATGCCGGCGACGGTGCAGCGTTCGAGGCCTTCGCCCAGGAAGTCGAACACGTCGCCGACGACGTCGTCGTAGGTCGGGTTGGACTGCATCGTCCGTGGGGTGCCCAGCATGTGCATCAGCACGTACGGGACGCCGAGCTCGGCCACGGTGGGCAGCATCATCCCGTCCAACGCCCCGGCGGAGACGTCGTTGACGAGCACCGCCCCGGCCTCGACCGCCGCCCGGGCGACGTTGGCCTTGGTGGTGTCGACGGAGACGGTGATGTCGCGGTCCGCGAGGGCCTCGACGACCGGTACCACGCGGGCCAGCTCCTCCTCCTCGTCGACGGGGTCGGCACCGGGACGGGTCGACTCCCCGCCGACGTCGATCAGGTCCGCGCCGGCGGCGGCCAGCGCGGCGCCGTGCGCGACGGCCGCACCCGGGTGGTCGTCGGGGTCGTAGTGCGCGCCGCCGTCGGAGAACGAGTCGGGGGTGACGTTGAGGACCCCCATCACGACGGTCCGCTCGCCGCAGGGCAGCCGGCCGGCCTCGGTGTCGATGCCCGGTGCCGGTGCGGACCAGGCGATCACCGCACGGTCGAGGACCTCCTCGAGCGCTTCGGCGGGACCCCGCCCGGTCGCGCGACCGGCGGCGTCGACCAGCCGCGAGGGGGTGGTGACGGCGGTGAGCCGCCCGTGCTCGATGTCGACGCGCGCCCCGGCCGAGGCGAGCTCGTCGGCCACCGCCTGCGGGGCGGGGAGACGGCTGACCGTCACCCGGACAGGCCCGCCTTCCGGGTGGAGGGTCGCGTCGCGGACGCGGACCAGCGGACCGTTGGGTGCGGTCACGGGTTCACCTCGGTCGGCTCCTGCGTCGCTTTGTGCGTCGCTGCGCTCACATGTTCCTCCGATCACCGTGGATCAGTGCCATGGCCTCGGCGCGCGTCCGCGGATCGCTGCGGAAGG
>CAZHZQ010000196.1:0-4571 GCA_964537235.1 uncultured Actinomycetota bacterium
GCGTCGAACGGGGCGCCGTCGTCACGGACGTCCGCCTGCTCGAGAAGACCGGCGGCACCCGCGGGGACTGGTCGCGCCCCGACTGATCCCTACCCGGCACGGGTTCCTTTGGACGCATCCAGGCCAGTGGTACGTTCACGCTGACCTGACAGGTACGTGGAACAGGTGCGTAGAAGTAGAACAGGTACGTGGGACATGTACGCAGCCTCGGGTGGAGAAGGGGACGAACCCGGTGAACGGTGCGCTGGTCGTCATCCTGGCCCTCGTGTGGGCCATGGTCCTACTCCCTGGCGCGGTGCGTTCCCGCAGGTCGTCCCCTTCCAACAGCGTCGGCACCTTCGAGAGAGCCATGGACGTACTGGCCCGCCGGGACGGCAACCCACGTAGCGGCCGCAGCGACGGCAGGCTCGTGTACGTCCCCAACGACGCCGGCCGGATCGTCGGGGAACGCGCCCGACGCCGCAACGCCGTGATCACGCAGCGCCGGCGGATGTTCGTGCGGTTGCTGGCGGCCGTCGGTGCCACCCTGCCCCTGGCGATCCTGTTCGACGGGATCCTGTGGATGGTGTTCCTGGCCTCCGGAACCGCGCTGGGCGTCTACGTCGGACTGCTCCTGCGCTGGAAGGCCCAGGCCGACCAGGCGGCCGAGGTCGTGCGCAACCTCTCGGACGTCCCACGCGCTCGCGATGTCGCCGACGTCGAGCGCCAGCAGGTCGCTGTCGGTGCCGAACGCCCGTTGCAGGTCGCCACGCGCGACGAGGACCCCTGGGAGCCCCAGTCCGGCGTCCGTATCCGCCGCTGGGACGGCTAGCCCACCCCGCCCTGGTGAGGTGGCGCGGGTCGGGCGGTCTCGCGGCGGCACCGCGTTCTCGGTAGCATCCTCAGCCGGCCGTGTACCGCGGCTGTGGAACCCCTGGGGGGTGTAGCTCAGCCCGGCAGAGCGCCTCGTTCGCAACGAGGAGGCCGTGGGTTCAAGTCCCATCACCTCCACCGAACAAAGGCCCAGGTCAGGGGGGTATCCACACCTGACCGGCCAGCGGCGTCGTTGATGCGTCCCCGCGTATCCTCGAGCAGGAACCGGAACGAGGCGAACACCGTGCGGATCCAGACATTGCGGCAACTGGTCGCGGATCACCGCGACGAGATCCTCGCGCTTGCTCGGGAACACGGGGCCCACGACGTGCGTGTCATCGGTTCCGTCTCCCGCGGTGACGAGGATGCGGACAGCGACATCGATTTCCTCGTCCGGTTCGAGCAGGGCAGGTCGTTGTTCGACCAAGCCGGTCTCCTGCACGGCCTTGAGGAACTGCTCGGGGTCGAGGTCGATGTGGTCTCCGAGGGCTCGCTGCCGGACGGGAACGCTCTCGACGCGATGGCTCTGTGACCCCACGCGGTCCAGACGCCCGGTACGACGACATCCTGACGGCGGCTGGCTACGCGCGCGAGATCGTCAGACGCGGCCGCCATGAGTTCGATCACGACGTCGTCCTGCGTCTCGCGGGGGAACGGGTGGTCGAGCTTCTGGCTGAGGCGGTCGCGGGGCGACCACCTGGAGGAGGCGTACCCGGACTACCCGTGGCACGAGCCGATCGGGATGCGCAACCTCATCGCCCACGAGTACTGGCGCTCGGACCCCGAGCTGATCTGGACCGCCCTGGCCGAGGATGTGCGCGAGGTCGAACGGATGGTGCGAGACTTCACGTGAGGCCGACGATCATGACTCGGACCGCCGATTCTCGACGTGCGCCGGCCACGGCACGGCGGGCGCTATTCACCGGTCCGAAGGCGGTCAGCCAACTCTTCAAGCAACGGTGACAGGGATTCGTTGTCCTGTGCCGCCCCCTCGAGTTGATCGGCGAGTTCCCGCGAGGTACTCGGATCCTGAGCGCAGCCGTACCTGTCGAAGGCCGCTCGGATCTTCTCGACTTGGAGCCTCGCACCGTGGAGGTCGTTTCCTCGTTCCGACACTACATCCAGCACTCGCAAGGGCGTAATACTCTCCTGTGGGGGCAACTCCGTCTCGATGCCGGTGTGTGCGCCGTCAATCTCATCGAGGACCCTGACAGCCTCTACTACCACGATAGTAGAACCTACTGTAGCCGACTGTGAGCCGTCGGCAGCTGGAACGAGGCTCGAAAGTGCCATGGCATGTCACTAGAGTGCGACGTGGACGATGCCAAGCGACGAGTGAGACGACGTTGACCGGGTCAGTGGCCAACACGGATGACCGTCTGGCGGCGCGGGAGGCGCTGCTGGGGCGGACGTTCGTCGAGCTCGCGGACACACTGGTCGAGGGTTTCGAGGTCCTGGACTTCCTCTTCGTGCTCTGTGAACGGTGCGCCGAGCTGCTGTCGGTCGATGCGGTCGGCGTCCTTCTCGCCCCGCCTGGGGGGAAATTGCAGCTGTCTGCGGCCTCCAGCGAGGAGTCGGAACTGCTGGAGCTGTTCGATCTCCAGCAGCAGGAGGGCCCCTGCTACGACGCCTTCGTGACCGGCACCCCGGTCGCTCACGGTGACATCGCCGAGGTCGAGGATCGATGGCCGATGTTCGTGCCCCGGGCGCTGGAGGCTGGTTTCCGTTCCGTCTACGGCTTCCCGTTGCGCCTGCGTGACGATGTGATCGGCGCGCTGAACATGTTCCGCGCCGAGCCTGGCGTCTTCGAGAGCGAAGACGTGCTTGCAGGGCGTGCGATGGCCGACATCGCCACCATCGGCATCATGCATGAACGGCTCGTGCGCGAGGCCGAACTCCGTGCGGAGCAGTTACGTCACGCCCTGGACAGCCGAGCGGTCGTCGAACGGGCCAAGGGCGTACTCGCCGAACGTCACGGGATGGCTCTCGGCGAAGCGTTCACGCTCCTGTGGGACTACGCCCGCCGCAACGGTCGACCGCTGTCCGAGGTCTGCTCCGAGATCGTGGAAGGCACGCTCACGTTCGGGTGAGTCCGGGTGAGTCCCGCCTGCCCGCCTGGCGAGACGGGTGGGGGCTCGTCTACCGGAAGGTGCGTTCGGCGACCAGCCGCCGCATCCGGTCGAGGGAACGGTCGTGGAAGCGCAGCTGGACCGTCCGCCCGAAGAGGATGAACCCCAGACGCACGATCGGGTTGCCGATGCGAGCTCTCTGCGAGTAGGCGCGGATGCGGAACTCGATCTCGCCGGTGTCGACGCGTTTCCGCAGTTCGTAGTCCATGTGGCCTCGTTCCAGGTGGCCCTCCAACGTGCGGTAGTGCCACCGGAAGAGATGTACGGGACGGCCGTCGAGATCGGTCCGTCCTTCGACGACACCGCCGATCCGTACGCCCATGTGGAAGCGCATCCCGGCGAACCGCCCAACCAGCAACAGGTCCCGGCCCTCGAGGTCGCTGGCGGGGTCGTAGACGGCACGGACCTTGGAGGGGTCCGCGAACGCGTACCCGATCATCAGGTCGCGAGCCGCGGCGAACGGCCCGGCTTCGTCCGGCGGACCAGGGTGCTCCGACGGCAGCGCGCACGAACGCTCGTCCAGACGCCAGTCCGGATCGGCGTCGGCGACGTCGAAGCTGATCGGATCGAAGTTGAGGTCACGTCCCTCGAGTTCCTCGAACGCCCGGAACGCGTCATCAGCGACCGGAGCCGTCGCGACCAGTCGCGCATGCGGGGCGCCATGGATCCTCACGTCAACCGCCGCGTGACGACGGTCACGTTGCTCATCCGGACCCCGCCGCTCGCAGAAGCCGCCTTCTGACAGAACTGCGACCACATGTGCAGTTGCATCTCCCGTCCCAGCGGGAACCGTTCGTACAGAAGATGGAACAGTCGGTCGCCGCTGCGCGCCCACGAATCGATCCGGAACAGCAGGTACCCCCGGTCGTCGTACCCGGTCGAGAACTCGATCTCGCCCGCCTCCATGTGACCTTCCATCGTCGCGAGACGGAACGACGTCGGCGTTCGCTGGATCAGGCGCACCGGTCCGTCCCACGGGCCAGGCAGCCGCACCACGAGCTCGTCCCCGACCTCCAAGTCGCGGGCGAACCGCCCGTCGAACGTCTCGAACCGCGCCATCCGTGACGGAGCCACCCGGTTGGGATCCTCCAGCACGTGATCGATCAACTGCTCGGCGTCGAGCTGTTCGTCCGTCATGGAGACCGTGAAGCTGCGGTGGAACAACGCCCCCACCCCTTCGCTGGCGCGCTGCAGCCCGCCCGTATCGCCCGGGACATCACCTTCCAGATCCGGCAGGGGGGCGTCGGAGGCTGTCAGGTCCTGATGAACTCGCCGGTGGAGCGGCACCCGCTGGGTCACGTACCTCAGTGCCGTCATCGGCAGCGCGACCGACCAACGGAGGAGACGCTCCGGCAGACGCGCCCGACCGATCGGCCGAACGTCCCTGGTCATACGCCTCCTGCCTCTGTGGAGGACGGTACGACGCGGCGTCCGGTGGTGTGACCTGCACGCCCGGCCGTTCGCTCTCATGTGGTCGGAACGGCCGCATGTTCATCCGCACGGTGTGAGCACCTCAACACGGGCGACGACCTGGCTGGTCGCTCAGTCCGCCGGGGCGAGGTGTCCGCCCCGTCCCGGGTGGGAGAACTG
>CAZHZQ010000197.1:0-2209 GCA_964537235.1 uncultured Actinomycetota bacterium
TGGTGGCCGACCTGGTGGCCGAGACGGCCGAGCTGTCGGCAGCGAACATGCAGGTCGCCTCCGGCCAGGCACGGCTGCTGGGGATGTTCGTGGCGGCGATGGGCGCGACCCGCGTGCTCGAGGTCGGCACCTTCACCGGCCTCTCCGCGTTGCGGATGGCGCAGGCGCTGCCGGAGGGCGGGCGGCTGGTCGCCTGCGACGTCAGTGAGGAGTGGACGGCGATCGCGCGACGCCACTGGGAGCGGGCTGGGGTCGCTGACCGGATCACGCTCCGGCTGGGACCTGCCGCCGAGACCCTGGCGGCGCTGGCGGCCGAGGACGGCGCCCGCTTCGACCTCGCCTTCGTGGACGCGGACAAGGAGGGCTACCGCGGCTATGTCGACGCGATCCACCCGCTCCTGCGCACCAACGGTCTGATCGCCGTCGACAACACGCTGTGGTCGGGGCGGATCACTGGTCCGCCCGACGACGCCGACACCGCGACCAGGGCACTCCAGACCTTCAACGACGCGGTCGTGGCCGACCAGCGCTTCGAGACCGTCCTGGTCCCCGCCTACGACGGACTCACGCTGCTGCGTCGCCGATGAGACGACGTCAGGCTCTGCCATGACCAAGCTGCTGTACTCGGCCACCGCCTCGCTCGATGGCTACATCGCCGGGCCCGACGGGGACATGTCGTGGCTCACGCCCCATCTCGGTGCAGCCAACCCCGTGGCCGAGCGGGTGCTGGCGGGCACTGGTGCCCTCCTGGTGGGAAACGTCACCTTCCGGGGCGACGACCCGAACCGGGGGACCGAGCGCGAGGGGGCGTTCGGCGGCCGGTACGACGGGCCCGTGGTCGTGGTGACCCACGACCCGCCAGCGTTCGCGTCCGGGGGTGTCACCTTCGCCAGCGACCTGCGAACCGCCGTGGACCTCGCGGTCGAGGCGGCCGCAGGCGCGCCCTACGTCAACGTGCTCGGCGCCGACGTGGCCGGACAGCTCATCGACGCGGGACGGCTCGACGAGGTCCTGGTGTTCTTCGCGCCGGTCCTGCTCGGCGCCGGGACGCCACTGTTCACACGTCGTCGCGACATCGACGTCCAGCTGGTGCCGCTGACCGAGGAGGACGCCCACTGGTATCGCCTCGCCGACGCCTCGTGAGGCGGCGGTGACCGTGCGGTCACGGTGCGTCACCGTTGCTCGTATCCGCGCGGGCGCTGCCGACCGGTCGTATCGTTCGGCCGACGGCGGAGGTGGCCACGATGGGGAGCGCACGGGCGGGACGGCGGACGGCGGTCGCGGCGCTGGTGGCGCTGGTCGCCCTGGCGGGCTGCGGTGGTCCCGACGGGCCAGCGGGCGATCCGGACGACGACAGCACGGCCGGGGCAGCGCGCGACTGGCCCGACGGGCTGGCGGCGCTGGGGATCCTCGAGGGCGGCGTCGACGTCGCCGACGAACCCGCTGCGGTCGACAGCGCCGAGTTCCGGACGGGTGAGGACGGCGAGGAGCTGGTGACCAGCGACCTGGTCCGCACCGACGCGTCGGGCTTCGCCGAGATCCGCTGGGTCGAGGGGGCGCTGGCCCGCGTCGACGTCGACACCCTGTTCGAGGTGACCGAGCTGGACCTGACCACCGGCCAGCCACGGGTGAGCGCGCGTCTGGGCGTCGGCCGGGTCTGGAGTCGGCTGGACAGCGGCAGCACGGAGTACGAGGTCACCACCGACGTGGGCACTGCCGCAGTCCGTGGCACCGGCTTCCTCGTCTCGTGCACCACGACGTGCACGTTCGGCGTCGCCGAGGGCGTGCTCGACCTGGCCACCAGCCTGGGGGTGCAGATCGAGCTGCAGCCCGGCGAGCAGGTCGGCGTCGACCAGGACGGCCAGCCCGGCGGAATCGAACCGTTCGACCTCGAGGACCCGTGGGTGCAGGAGAACCTGCGCCGGGACGGGGAGCTCGGGTTCCCGGCCATCACCGGGCCCTTCGAGGTCGGTGGCGACGAGCGGACGCAGCTGGCCAACAGCCGCCTCGAGGGCGACTACAGCTTCAACTTCACCATGGAGGAGAGCAGTGAGTCGTCGCTGGTCGGTGAGCAGGTCGACCGGACGTGGCGCTTCACGCCCGACTGCGACACCGGCCCGTGTGGCGGCGGGTTCGAACCAGGTGACGGTGGCACGGAGCCGTTCGTCTGGACCGGCACCGGGTACGCCGCGACGTGGATCGACCGTCC
>CAZHZQ010000197.1:2309-4559 GCA_964537235.1 uncultured Actinomycetota bacterium
GCCCCCGCCAGCGCCAGCCGCCGCTCGTGCTGCCCCGCCCACGTCCGCTTCGGGTGTGCTGCGGGTGCGCCGAGCAGCAGCGCGAACGCCACCTCCGGGTGGACCTCCCACACCGGTTCGCGTGCCGTGCGCACCCAGCCGTCGACCTCGAGCACCTTCGGTCGCAGCGCGTGGGCCTGGATCGAGATGCCGGACCCGGTCAGCTCCCGGTTGACCCGTGAGGCGGCCGCATGCTCCACCTCCGCCAGGGCGGCTCGGGTCGGCGTCAGGAAGACCGAGGACCGTCGCGGCCCGAGGAACGCCCGGGCGGCGCGGTCCGCCGTCCGCACGTGGTCCGGGGCCAGCCCGATCGGGATGTCGATGCCAACCCCGGCCACGTCCAGGTCGTCGACCTCCACGATCTCGCGCAGGAAGACGCCGCCGGTGGTCCCGTCCTCGTCGAGCAGCACGCCGGCCCAGCCCCGCCGACACGCGTCGACGCCCAGGACGCGCACGGTGCCTCCGGTGATGGGGGTGCCTCGCCATGACCCTAATACGTGCCGAGGGGGCTCCGGGCGCGCGTGGGCGCCCGACCGGCCCCAGTAGCCTCAGCGCCGCAGGGAGGAGGCGGCGTGGCGATCGGCAACCTCCGGCGAGCCGTCGGACGCCTCGGTGCCACCGTCGTCAACGGCCTCGAGGTGGCCCGGTTCGGAGGGCTGCGGACCGACGCCAAGCCGTCGCCGTACACGGTCGAGCACGAGGCCGGGATCGGGGACCTGCGCCACTACTTCCCCGGCAGCGCCCCGACCGACGCCCCGGTGCTGCTGCTGGTGCCGCCGCTGATGCTCACCGCCGAGGTGTGGGACGTGTCGCCGTCGACCTCGGCGGTCGCGGCGCTGCACGAGCGCGGCATCGACCCGTGGGTCATCGACTTCGGCAGCCCGGAGCTCGCCGACGGCGGGCTGCACCGCACCCTGGCCGACCACGTCGAGGCAGTGAGCGCCGCGGTCGACCACCTCACCGAGCTCTCCGGGCGCGACGTCCACCTCGCCGGCTACTCCCAGGGCGGGATGTTCTGCTACCAGGTGGCGGCCTACCGGCGCTCGCAGGGCGTGGCCTCGGTGGTGACCTTCGGCAGCCCGGTCGACGTCCACGGTGGGATCCCGTTCGGCCTGCCGCTCGACGACGTCCTGCCGATGGTGTCGCGGGTGGTCCGCTCCCTGTTCGAGTCCTCGGCCGTCCCCAGCTGGGTGACGCGCACGGGCTTCAAGCTGCTGGACCCGGTCAAGACCGTCCGCGCCCGGATCGACTTCGTCCGCCAGTTGCACGACCGGGACTCACTGCTGGACCGCGAGCCGCAGCGGCGGTTCCTCGACGGCGAGGGCTTCGTCGCCTGGCCCGGGCCGGCCCTGGCGGACTTCGCCGAGCAGTTCGTGCAGCACAACCGGATGCTGTCCGGCGGCTTCGAGATCGGCGGCCGCATGGTGACGCTGGCCGACCTGCGCGTGCCCGTGCTGGCGTTCGTGGGGGAGCGGGACGAGCTGGCGGCGCCCGCCGCGGTCCGTGCGATCGGCCGGGCCGCCCCCGGTGCCCAGGTCATGGAGGTGGAACTCCGCACCGGGCACTTCGGGCTGGTGGTCGGCACGCGTGCGGTGGAGGAGACCTGGCCCACGGTGGCCGCCTGGCTGCACCACCAGGACGAAGACGCCCCGCTGCCCGACGCGATCGTCCCGCTGCGTGAGGACGGCGGCGACGGCGAGCACCCGATGGACGACCGGCTGCCCGACGGCGTGCAGTTGGTGTCGCTGGCGGGTGGGTTCGGTTTCGACCTCGCCCGGGGCATGGTCGCCGCCGCCGGGCGGGCGCTGGGACAGGCCGGCGAGCTGGCCGAAGCGGCGTCGGAGACGCTGCCGCAGGTCCTGCGCCTGGCGCGTGTCGAGGCCGACACCCGGGTGTCGCTCGGTCGCCTCCTGGCGGAGCAGGTCGACCAGCGCCCCGCGGCGACCTTCTTCCTCTTCGAGGGGCGCGGCTACACCTACGCCCAGGCGGGCCGGCGGATCGACGCGGTCGTCCGCGGGCTGCTGTCGCTCGGCATCCACCAGGGCGAGCACGTGGCCGTGCTGATGGACACGCGCCCCTCGGGCCTGGCGCTGGTCGCGGCGCTCAACCGGCTCGGGGCGGTCGCGGTCCTGCTGCGCCCCGACGGCGACCTCGCGCGCGAGGTCGAGCTGGGCGGGGCCGAGCGGGTCATCTGCGACCCCGAGCACGCCC
>CAZHZQ010000198.1:0-4549 GCA_964537235.1 uncultured Actinomycetota bacterium
GCGTAGTCGATGCAGCGCTCGTCGTACGAGATCGAGAACTTGTCGTCGTAGTTGGCCGCCTCCCAGTCGTGGTAGGTGGCCTGCTTGTCCTTGATCGCGGTGGTGTCCTCGGACACGTGTTCCTCCTGGAGCAGCCCGCGGGTCAGCGGTCGGTGAACTCTGCCTCGCCGGGTCCGTGCTCGATGAAGCTGGCGACCCCGATGTCGGAGTCGTCGGTGGCGAAGCACTCGGCGAACAACGATGCCTCCAGACGGAGCCCCTGGTCCAGGCTCATCTCGGTGCCGTCCTGGATCGCCTGCTTGGCGAGGCGCAGCGCGAACGGGCCGGCGGCGTACCCGGCAGCCGCGTCGAGCGCCTCCTCGTAGACGTCGTCGGCGGGCAGGATCCGGTCGGCGAGGCCCCAGTCCAGCGCCTCCTCGGCGGTGACCTGCTGCCCCCCGAAGACGATCTCCTTCGCCCGCGACAGGCCGACCAGTCGCGGGAGGCGTTGCGTGCCCCCGGCGCCGGGGATCAGGCCCAGCAGGATCTCGGGCTGGCCGAACTTCGCGCTGTCGGCGACGAAGCGGAAGTCGCACGCCATCGACAGCTCGCAGCCACCGCCCAGGGCGTAGCCGTTGATCGCCGCGATCGTGACCTTCGGGAGCCGTGCGAGACCGCCCAGCACGTCGTGCAGGAGCCGCCCGTACTCACGGACCGACTGGTAGTCGAGATCCGGGAACTCCTTGATGTCGGCGCCCGCCGCGAACACCTTCGGCCCGCCCCAGACGACGACCGCCCCGACGTCGTCGCGCTCGTTGGCCTCCTGCGTGGCCGCGGCGATCTCGAGCCAGACCTGCCGGCTCAGCGCGTTCATCGGTGGTCGGTCGACCCGGATCGTGCCGACGCGGCGGTCGCCGTCGACCTCGAGCGCGACGAGCTCTCCCACTTGGCCCTCCGTGGATCGTGGGCGTGCGGGCGAGTCTACGGGGCCGGAGGGCGCTGGCCGCGACGCCGCCGGGTCACGATCAGAACGACCAGATCTGCGGGATCAGCAACGTGGCCACGACCGCCACGAGCAGCGTGAGTGGTCCGCCGATCCGGGTGAAGTCCGTGAACCGGTACTCCCCCGGCCCGTAGATCATCGTGTTCGTCTGGTAGCCGATCGGGGTGAGGAAGCTCATCGATGCGGCGACCGTGATCGCGAACAGGAACGGGCGGGCGTCCACGCCCAGGTTCGACGCCGCGCCGATGGCGATCGGCGCGAACAGCACCGCGGTGGCGTTGTTCGAGATGATCGCCGTGAACAGCTGGGTCATGACGAAGAACGCGCCCAGGACGGCCGTGGGTCCCAGGAAGCTGAGCTCGCGCACGACCGTGTCGGCGATCAGCGCGGCACCACCGGTCTGCTCGAGCGCGACCCCCAACGGGATCACCCCGGCGAGCAGGAAGATCACCTTCCAGTTGATCGCCTCGTACGCCTCCTCGGCCGTGAGACAGCCGCCGGCCACCATCACCAGGGAGCCGGTCACCGCCCCGACCACGATCGGCACGATGCCCAGCGCCGCCGTGATGACCACCGCGGCGATCGTGAGGAGGGCGATCGACAGCTTGTCGCGTCGGATCCCGGGGACGACGATCTCGGAGACGACGACGAACTCCTCCTGCTCCTGCTCGAGCTCGGCGAGGCGTTCGCGGTCGATCTTCAGGAGCACCGAGTTGCCACCCCCGAGCACGGCGTTGCGCAGGTCCTCCTGCTGTAGCTGCCCGTGCTGCCGCAGGGCCAGCACCTGCGCCCCGAACCGTCCCGGGAAGTTGACCTCGTCGACGGTCTGGCCGCCGAGCTGCGAGTCGGGAGCGATCACGGCCTCGACCAACGCGTCGCGTTCGGTCTCGATGTCCCGGTCGAGCTGCTCGTGGCCCGGACGCATCAGCGCGACACCCTCGAGCGCGAGCAGCTGGTTGATCTCGCGCGCCCCGGCCCGGACCCGCAGGACGTCTCCCTCCCGCAGCTGCAGCTGACCGGCGGCACCCGAGAGCGGCTCCCCGTTGCGCAGCACCTCGATGATGTCGACGTCGAGGTTGCGGACCAGCACGTTGTCGGCGACCGCCTCGCCCACACCCGCAGCGCCGTCGCCGAGGACGACCTCGGTGATGTAGGGCGCGATCTCGAACCGTTCCGACAGGTCCTGTCCCGTACCGGCCCGCCGATCCGGGATGAACCGGACGGTGATGAGCAGGTAGGCGAACCCGGCGACGAACAGCACGACACCCAGGGGGGTGAACTCGAACATCCGGAACGGCTCCATCCCGTTCTCCTGCGCGATCGAGTTGACGAGCAGGTTCGTCGACGTGCCGATCAGGGTCGCGACGCCGCCGAACATCGAGGCGAACGACATCGGCATCAGCAGCCGGGAGGGGCTGACCCCGATGTCGCGCGCCAGACCGATCACGACCGGGATGAAGATCGCGACAGCCGCCGTGTTGTTGATGAACCCGGAGACCACCCCGACCACGACCATCATGGTGACGAGTGCGAGCCACGGGTTGCGCTCGCCCAGATCGCTCAGGACCCTGCTGACCGGCGCCAACGCACCCGTCAGCCGCAGCCCCGCGCTGAGCACGAACATCGCGGCGACGGTCACCGTCGCGATGTTGCTGAACCCCGAGAGCGCCGCGGCCGGGTCCAGGATCCCGGTCAGCATCAGCAGCGTCATCACGATGACGGCGGTGGCGTCGATCCGCACCCGCTCGTAGGCGAACAGGCCCAGGGCGAGCACGATCAGCCCGTAGACGGTGACGATCTCAGCGGACACGACCGCTCACACGAGCACGAGGATCGCCACGGCGATCGCGATGACCGTCGCCACGAAGCCGAACACGATCGGGCCGGTCCGACCGACGTGCATCATCCCCTCGTCCAACGCGCGCACGATGCGGAAGTACCGCAGGGTCCCGTACAGCAGCATCACGATGCCGAGGACCAGGAACAGGACGCCGGCGAGGATCGGCTTCCAGTCGCCGGGCACGCCCAGGAGCTTGGCGACACCGATCCCCAGCGCGGTGGTCCCGAAGCCGGTCCGCAACCAGGCGAGGTAGGTGCGTTCGTTGGCGAGGTGATCCCGGGCCGTGCTCCCCGTGTTGTCCCTCTGTCGGAGCCCTTCCCGGGTCCAGTTCTGCGGTTCGGTCGTCATGGTTCGATCGTAGGTCCCGACGACGGCCGACACCGTGCAACCCTCACCGCTCGCGCCGGTCGAGGAACGACCCGAGCTGGCGGGCGCACTCCCCCGGTCGGTCGAGCCACGGGTTGTGACCGCCCGCGAGCTCGACGAGCTCCGCGTCCACGAGCCGGTCGACCAGACGACGGGCGACCCGTACCGGCCCGAAGCGGTCGTGGTCGCCCCACACGACCAGGGTCGGCGCAGCCACGTCCTGGAGCTCCGACGGGGAGAGCAGGAACTCCTCCTTCGGGCGTCGGAACCGGAACACCCGCTCCATGTAGCTGGTCATCGACGGCGCGAAGGTGGGACGGTCCATCGCGTGGTGGGCGATCTCGACGATCTCGTCCGGCGACCGCTCGACCGCTGCGCGTCCCAGGTTCACCTTGTACATCGTCCGGTTCACGGCGAGGGGCGGGACGGGCATGTTCAGGATGAGCCGGTTGACACCGGGGAGCCCCATGGTCGCCAGCGTCAGGCTCACCCTCGATCCGGGGATCGCGGGATCCGGCGCCCCGAGCAGCCCCAGCGCCCGAACCGCGCCCGGTTCGTCGATCGCGGTCCACAGGGCGAACGCGCCGCCCAGGGAGTTGCCGACCACGACGGCGCTGTCCAGGTCGAAGGCGCCGAGCACCGTGGTGACCACCTCGACGCCGAGCCGGCGGAGATCGACCCGGTGGTAGTCGACCTGCCCGCTCAGACCGAAACCGGGCAGGTCGACGCCGAGGCACCGGCATCCGCCCAGTTGCCCCCACAGAGGCGCCCACTGGGAGGACACCTCGCCGACCCCGTGCAGGAACAGCAGCACCGTCCCCGACGCGTCACCGGTCTCCAGCACACGGAGGGGCAGACCCGCCGGCCTCGAGACCGTGACCTCGTGGGTGTCCACGTCGAGGTCGTACCGGCGGAACAGCCGCTGCTCGGCGGATTCCACCCGCTGCTTCGCCGTCGGCAACCGCCCTCCTCCCCACGTCCATCTCACCCTACATCGGGTCCGCGACGGGCCTCCCTACGCTTCCGACCGTGGATCAGACACGACGATGGCTCCTGCCCGTGGCCGGCGGACTGGCGGCGGGCGTGGTCGCGGGGCTGTTCGGCATCGGCGGTGGGGTGTTGCTGGTCCCGCTGCTCGTGCTCGCCATGGGACGGTCCCAGCACGTCGCACATGCGACCTCGCTGGTCGGCATCGTGCTGCCCGCGTCCGTCGCCGCGGTCCGGTTCGCGGTCGACGGGGCGGTCGCGTGGTGGCCGGCGCTGGTCATCGTGGCCGGGGCGCTGGCCGGCGTGCAGCTGGGCGCCGCCATCGCGCACGCGATCCCGGAGCGGTCGCTGCGGATCGCGTTCACGGTCCTGCT
>CAZHZQ010000199.1:0-4531 GCA_964537235.1 uncultured Actinomycetota bacterium
TCGGGGATCGCCGACGTCCCGCCCACGACGGTGGCGTGGTCGGTCCCGAAGCCGCGCAGCGTCTCGTTCGTGATCGCCGGCACCGAATCCGGGGTGACCAGGAGGATTGGCCAGCGCGCGTGTCCGGACAGCGCCCCGGACGCCAGCGCGTCCGGCCAGGCCCGGTTGGCGTCCGCGTGGGCGCCCAGGGCGACGAGCACCCGCGATCCCGCGTCCCCTCCCCACAGCTCCACCGCCTTGGTCGCGGCGGCGGCGGCCGTCCCGAACCGGTTCCTGGCCTCCTGGTCCTCGATCCGTTCGACCGTGAGTCCGAGCTCGTCACGGAGCTCCTGCTCGACGTCCGCCGACTGCGCCTGCGTGCCACCCATCAGGTACGCGGTGCCGTCGCCCGCGTCGGGCATCAGCCGTTGGATCTCGGCCCGAACGTCGTCGTGCAGTGCCTCCTGGGGGTTGAGGAGCACCGGGGCGCCCGCAGCCGCGGCCAGCGGTGCCGCGGCCAGCGCGTCCGGGTAGTCGCCGGCGGCCGCGATCACCACAGCCTCCGTCGAGCCGTCCGGGAACGCCGACACCGACAGCGCGACCGCGGTCTGGATGCGACCGGTACCGGCGGCACGCTCGACGGTCGCCGCGCCGGCGCCCGGGGGCGCCAGCACCAGCAGCGGCACGGTCAGCAGCAGTGCGAGCGAGCAACGTGCGGTACGCGTCACGGGGATCCCGTTCGTAACATCGGGCACCGTACTGGACGACCCGCCGGCGACGCCTGTCAGAGGATGCCATGCCTGCCGCAGAGGAACGCTTCGAGACCGCCGCGCGTGACCGTGGTCTGGATCTGGAGGTCCGCCACTGGCCGGAGGGCACCCGGACCGCGGCCGATGCGGCCAACGCCGTCGACTGCGACGTCTCCCAGATCGTGAAGTCGCTGGTCTTCGTCGCCGACGACGATCCGGTGGTGGCCCTGACCTCGGGCGCGAACCGGGTGGACGTCGACAAGCTCGCCACCGCCGTCGGCGCGGGGGGCGTGCGGAAGGCCGACGCCGACGAGGTCCGCGACGCGACCGGGTACGCCATCGGGGGCACCCCGCCCTTCGGCTACCCGCGGCCGCTCACGGTCGTCATCGACGAGGACCTGCTCGCCCACGACGTCGTGTGGGCAGCGGCCGGGACGCCCCAGACGGTCTTCTCGATCGATCCCGCCGTCCTGCGGGATGCCTCGGAGGCCGCGGTCGCGGACATCGCCGAACGCCAGTCCCGCTGATCAGCGTCGGTCGTCGAACACGCTGCCGGTCGCCTGGATGTGCGCCTCGATGTCCGCGCGGTCATCCACCAGTATCCGTCGCGGGGCGAGACCGGTCGCGGTGGTCGCCCGCTCCTGCAGGTCGGCGAGCACGGCGTCCACGCCTGCCCCGGCCACGCGCACCACGTACCCCTCGCCGTCGTCGGTCCTCGTCGCTCCCTGCAGCTCGATCCGCCAGGCGGTCACGGCCCGTTCGCGCTCGAGGATCCTCGCGGTCCCCCGCAGGTCGGCCGTGACCGGTCCGCGCGGCGTCTCGAGCTCCGGCTGCCACGCCCCGGCGAGGAAGGGTCCGGTGACGCGCGGCAGCGTGCGCCCGCAGGCGGGGCACGGCGCCCAGGTCGACCCGCCGGCGTAGTCGCCGGAACCGAACCGGATCAGGCCCGTGCCGCGCCATCCCGCGGAGGTGACGGTCAGGTCCCCGCCCCCCGTGGCGACGGTGCCGGTCGCCGGTTCGAGCACCTCGACGACCTCCAGGTCCGGGTAGGTGTGCAGACCCGTCGCCCCGTCACTCCGCGCCGAGGCCGCACACTCGGCCCACAGGGTGCGCGCCCCGCTGGGTCCCCACACCGACAGGACCCGCAGCCGTCCGGCGCCGGCCGCACCCCAGGCGTCGACGATGGCACGGCGCTTGGAGGCCGACGGAGGCGGCCCCACCAGCAGGAGCGTGCGCACCGTCGAGACGTCGGTGCCCGTCTCGGTCACCAGCGCCGCCAGCTCGATGGCCTCGGTGGCCAGGACCGCCACGACGGTGGCCCGGACCAGCGCGAAGCCGCGCAGGGTCTGGTCCAGCCCGCTCCCGACGCGGGGGTGGACCGCCAGCATCGAGGAACCCTGGGCGAGGTGGTACAGGCCCCAGAACCGCAGGGAGTCGTCCGCAGGCACGGTGGAGACCAGTTCGTCCTTCTGGACGAGGCCGAGGACCGCGGCGGTGCGCGCACCGGCCCGGTGGAGCCGATCCAGGTCGCTGCGGGTGTAGGCGACCGCCACCCCGCCGTGGCGACCGGTGGTGGTCAGGTGCAACGGCTTGAACTCGCGCAACAGCGCTCTGGTCTTCCCGGAGGTGCCGCCACCTCGGATGCTGCGGGCGATGCTCCACAGGGTCGAGAACGGGGCGCGCGACTTGACCTGCGCCTCGGTGGGGCGCAGCACCAGCGCCGGGCTGCCGGGTCCACCGAGCCCCTGGAGGTCCAGCTCGCGGACCGGGGGGAGGCGCCGGAGGTCCTCGGGGTCCTCGACGTCCTCGGGATCGATCTCGGCCTGGCGGAAGAGCTCGCCCCAGAACTCGCTGTAGGTCGCCGCCTCGGGGATCCACCGCTCGAGGATCCGCGCCTGGATGCGACGGTGCTCCGAGCGGTCGCGCTGATCCCAGGTCGGGCTCATACCGGCTCCCCGATCGCGGTGCGACTCAACCCTTGCGCTTCCGGATCTCCTCGATCAGGACCGGCACGACGTCGTACAGGTCGGCAACGACCCCGAAGTCCGCGATGTTGAAGATCGGCGCTTCCGGGTCCTTGTTGATCGCGACGATCAGCTGCGAGGTCTGCATCCCCGCGCGGTGCTGGATCGCGCCCGAGATGCCCGCGCCGATGTACAGCTGCGGCGAGATCGTCTTGCCGGTCTGGCCGATCTGGTGGCGGTGCGGGATCCAGCCGGCGTCGGCCGCGGCGCGCGATGCGCCCAGACCGGCGTCCAACACGTCGGCGAGCTCGCCCATCAGCTCGAACCCGGACTCGTCTCCGAGACCACGACCACCGGCCACGACGATCGCCGCCTCGGCGATGTCGGGACGGTCGCCCTCCGCCTGATGGACCCGTTCGACGACCTTGCTCCGGGTCGCGTCGTCGGACAGCTGGACCTCCAGCTCGACGACCTCGGGCACGTCGCCGCCGGTCTCCTCTGCGCCGAAGGCGTTGGGCTTGATCCCGATGAAGGCCGCATGCCCTTCACGCACGTGCGAGGTGGTGATGGTCTGCCCGCCGAAGACGTCCTTGGTGACCACCAGGTCGCCGTCGGACGCCTCTAGACCGGAGGCGTCGGTGATGATCCCGCCGTCGAGTCGGATCGCCAATCGAGCCGCCACGTCCTTGTAGAAGTCGGAGGACGGGAACAGCAGCCGCTGAGCGCCGCCGGCGTCCATGGCCTGGGCGAGCGCCTCGATCATCGGCAGGGTGACGTAGTCGGTGGCCGCGTCGTCGTCCCAGACGTACAGCTTCGTGGCGCCGTAGGCGCCGGCCTGGTCGGCGATGTCGGACGCCCCGGGCCCCAGGGCGACGGCCGCGACCGTGTCACCGGTCTCGCCGCCGATCTCGCGGGCCTTGGTCAGCATCTGGGTGGACACCTTGCGCAGGGCGCCGTCCGCGTGGTCGATGAGGACGAGCAGTTCGCTCATATCGGTTCTCGCTCCTTGGAGATGTCGTGGCGGTGGTCGTGGCGGTGGTCGTGGCGATCAGACCGTCGTGAGATCGGCTGACCGGCTCAGATGATCTTCTGCTCCTCGAGCCAGTCGGCCAGCGCGGTCGCGCCGGGGTCACCGGTGCCGTCGTCCTCAACGACCTTCCCGGCCTGCTTCGGCGGACGCGGCTCGAAGCCGAGGATCTCGGCGCGGGCGTTGTCGAACCCGACCTCCGAGGGGTCCAGCTCGATGTCCGACAGGCTCTTGACCTCGAGCGGCTTGGACTTGGCGGCCATGATCCCCTTGAAGGACGGATAGCGCGGCTCGTTGATCGCCTCGACCACCGACACGACGGCGGGCAGGGACGATTCGACGACGTCCCAGCCCTCGTCGGTCTCGCGGTGCACGGTCACCGTGTCGCCGTCGAGCTCGAGCTTGCGTGCGTAGGTCAGCGACGGCAGCCCGAGGATCTCGGCGACGGCCGCGGGAACGATCGAGGTGCGCGCGTCGGTGGCCTGTGCCCCGAACAGCAGTACGTCGAACTCGACGTCCCTCACGGCCGCGGCGATCACCTTGGCGATGCCGATCGCGTCGGATCCGGCGATCGCCTCGTCGTCGATCTGGATCGCGTCGTCGAGTCCGTACGACAGGGCCTTGCGGATGGTGGACTGCGCGGTTCCGGGGCCGACCAGCAGGACGGTCACCTCGGCCTCCAGCTCCTCCTTGAGCCGGCACGCCTCCTCGATCGAGTACTCGTTCATCGGGCACAGGACCGCCTCGACCGCATCGCGGTTCAGGGTCTTGGTGCCGTCGTCGAGTGGCTTGTCGCCGGCGGTGTCCGGTAC
>CAZHZQ010000200.1:0-2033 GCA_964537235.1 uncultured Actinomycetota bacterium
CGTCTGACGAGGAGTCCGGGGAGGAGCCCGACCAGGGTCCTGGGGCCAGCGGAGGGGAGCCTCCGGGCCACGGCGGGGACAACCCCGGCAAGGGCGGTGGCAAGGCCAAGGGCAACGGCAACGGCTGAGCCGCCCACCCGCCGGCGCTCAGACCAGATCGTGCTCGTAGGCGCCGACCGGGCTCATCTCCGGGTTCGGAACTCGACCTCGGTGAGCGACATCTCCTCCCCCTCCTGCCCCGGGTAGACGGACAGGATCTGGATCTCGACGTCCGTGACACCCTCCGCGCCCTCGGCATCGAAGACCTGGAACTCCTGGCTGTCCGCGAGCGTCACGTCGAGGGTGGCACCGTTCGAGAAGACCAGGTGCACCTCCCTCGGTCGCGGTTGTGCGAGGAACGTCTGCTCGTCGGCGGCGCCGTTGATGAACCCGACCTTGGCGATGTCGACCGGATCACCCAGCTCGACGAACAGCTGTGTGCCATCCCCCGGGCCGGAGGCAGCCTCCGCCCACCAGGTGTTGTTCAGCAGGTCGACCGCGTGGCCCGCGGGATGTTCCTCCGTCTCGGTGGTCGCCCTCGCTCCGACGGCGTTCACCGGCTCGAACTCGGGCACCACCAGCCGCTTGACCGACTCGAACCGGTCACCGAACCATCCGGTGACGTCCTGACGCAGCGGTGAGATCGACAGGCCGACCACCCCCAGCACGACGCCCGCGACCGCCAGGGCCTTCATGACGGAGATCCACGTGCCGAGCACCTTGCGCTTGGCACTGCGGCCCTTGGCTGCCGCATCGGCCATCCCCCCGCCCCCGCCGGGACGCATCGGCCGCGCACCGGCCGCGACGGGTTCGGGATCCGACCGACGGAACAGCCGCTTGACCCGTTCCCACAAGCTCGGTTCCGGCGCCTTCTCCGCCTCAGCCAGGGGGTTCCCGCACCGGCGGCAGAAGTTGCGCTCCGGGTCGTTGCCGGTTCCGCACACCCCGCAGATCAGATCTCCGGGGCGGACCTGGCGCCGGGGGGGCTTGCGTTGCGCCTTCGCGCGACGGCGTGACCGCGTCGTGGCCTCCTGGGGGCGCTTCGGTCCGGGACCGCGTCGGTCGGTCTCCTCCGACCCGTCGTCGCCTTCGCTGCGGACCTCCTCCGTCTCGTCCGTGCCGGTCCGTTCGTCCGCCTGATCCGGAGCTGAGGGGGATCGCTCGGCGTCCTCCCGGGCACGTGTCGGTCTGGAAACGAGCGCGGCGGCTCGACGGGCGCGCTCGGCAGCTTCCGCTTCGGCAGCCGCCTTCCGCTCGGCCTCGTCCCGGGCTCGTTCGGCCGCTTCGGCCCGTTCGCGCGCCTCTCGGGCCGCCTTCGCCTCGGCGTCCGCCCGCGCCTCGGCCACCGCCTGCGCACGTTCAGCGGCTTCGACCTCCTCACGGGCACGCCCGGCAGCGGTCTCCTGCTCGTCGGCCTCGCCCTCGCCCCCGGGAGCCTGCTCGAGCCGGGCCTGGAGCTCCTGCAGACGCTCCCGGAGGTCTCGCGCCTCCTCCGCCTCGGACTCCGCCCGCTCCTCGGCCGCACGCCTCGCCTCGTCGGCGGCCTCCGCTTCGCGACGGGCCTCCTCGGCCGCCGCGACGCGCTCGTCGACCTCCGCTTGCGCCTCGCGTCGGGCGCGGTCGGCAGCGTCCGCCTCGGCCTCCGCCTTGGCCGCGGCCTCGGTCCGGATCCTCGCTGCCGCATCCTCGCCGGTCTCGTCCTCGCCGGGCTCCTCGTCCGTGGCAGCCACGGTCTCGGCCACCGCACGGGAGGACGCGACCTCGCGAGCCTCCTCCTCGTCCAGTCCGACCAGGTCCCGAACGCGCTGCACGAGGCCGCGATCCGGTTCCGGTTCTGGCTCCGGTTCCGGTTCGGGCTCGGGCTCCGGCTCCGGGTCGATCCTCTCGCCCTCCCACTCGAGGTAGTGGTTGCACACCTCGCAGAAGTCCCTGTCGTCCGGGTTGTGGTGCCCGCAGTTCCTGCAGATGATCATGGCTCGTCGTCCGCACCGTCG
>CAZHZQ010000200.1:2133-4520 GCA_964537235.1 uncultured Actinomycetota bacterium
GTCGTCCGCACCGTCGGCCGCACTGTCGTCCGCATCCTGGTCCGCATCGTCGTCCGCGGCGTCCGATCCGAGGATCTCGATCTCGTGCCGGACGTGGGCCGGCGTGAACCGCACCACGAGCCGCTCGAGACGTGAACGGGTGATCGCCTCGGGATCCGACGACCGGACGCGCACGGTCACCGACGCCTCGTCGGAGCCGGGCAGCTCCCCCCCCGGTGTCGGCGACCATGCGACCCCTCCGGAGTCTTCGATGTCGGGTTCCACCCCCGTGTACAGCTCGACCTGGGCTGCCAGACCCCGGCACGTCCCCCGCCAACGGTGCAGGTCCGCGGCGCTCCCGACCAGGTCACGCTGGCGGGCCAGTGGCCAGTTGGCGTCCAGTGACAGTCCGACCCACCCGGCGAGCCATCCGGCGAAGTCCGCCGGCGCCAGCGCCGGATCGAGGTAGGCGGGCAGGTTGTCGAGGGTCAGGAGGAGCGGTGCGAGGACGTCGTCCAGCGCCCCGGTGAAGCGTTGTGCCAGGTCGTCCTCGCGGAGGAGGGGCGGGAGGTGGTCCCCCATCGGGTGGGGGGTGACGAGTCCGGGGGTCGCGCCGCGCATCAGTGGCTCTCGACCCGGACCTGGTGCTCGTAGGAGAACACGAGCTCGTTGCTGCCGACGTCGATCCGCTCGGTGGGTTCGCCCCGCTCGCCCGAGACGGGATCGGCCGAGAACAAGCGCGCTTCCTCGACCAGCTCGGTGCCCGACAACCGTTGCAGGACCGCGTACACCTCGCCGACGTGCACCCGCCGGCCGAACGGCCAGCCGTGCCCGTCCGGTCCTCCCAGCTGCGGGTGCAGGTACCGGTACAGGGCGGTCAGGGCCTCCTCCCGCAGCCGCTCGGACGCGGCCTCGGGGCGGGCTCGGAGGCGCGCCACGACGGTCACCCCCTGGTAGGCGGGAGGCTCGACGACGGCGCGGGCGCCGACGGGGCGCCGGTCGTCGAGGTAGGCGGCGATCCGCTGGAGGGTCTCGTCGGTCGGCACGAGCTGCTCGAACGCCAGACGTCCCTCCGGGCTCTCGGCGTGCGGAACGACGAGGACGCGGACGCCGTCCGTCCCGTCGTCACCGGCCGGCACACACCGGACCCGCGAGACCTCGGGGGCGGCCTCGCGGGCGAGGAGCTCGTAGTCCTCGACGGTGACGGCCCGGTTGCGGCTCCGGAGCAGCATCGGACCGCGCAGCTTGGCGTTCTCGAGCGGTTCGCTGTCGACGCCGCCGACCGCGGGATGGAGGTTGCTGACGTCGGAGATCAACGGCAGGGAGGACCGCATGACCCGGATCGTGCCCGCCGACACGTTGCCCTGGTGGCCCCCTCCGGTCCGGTACGCCTCCACCCGCAGGGCTGCACCCTGGGGAGGCACCGCGCCGTAGCGGCGCACGGTGCCGTCGGCTTCGCGGACGGCGGGGCCCAGCGCGACCTCCCCGGCGACCGCGTCCAGCCTGAAGTGGCGATCGTCGGGGCCGCTCTCGGAGAAGTCCTCGACCTGCTCCCACGCCTCCCACCCGTCGTCGGCGCCGACCTCGACGACGATCGGCCCGGGCCCGGGGATGACCGGCCGGTGCTGGAGGTCGAAGCGCTGGCCGGGGGTCCCGTCCGAGGTCCCCAGGACCTCCTCCTCGACGAGCCTGGCGTTCACGGACGTGGCCGTGCCGCCGACCGTGACCGCCTCCGCGGCGAGGATCCGCGGCGGGGAGCTGTAGGGCGACTGGTCCCCCGCCGGGGTCGTCGCCCGGCACCGGATCCAACCGGCGGCCTGCTCGGCGATCAGCGAGCTGGTGTGGTCCGCCGGCACGTGGATGAGGATGTCACCGGCCCGGTTGAGCCCTCCGGTGTCGTCGCGCTCGACGTCACAGGTGACCCAGCGTTCCCCGTCCCAGGCCTCCCACACGAGCGGCGGGTCGTCCGGATCGACCCCGACGCCCTCGATCTCGCAATCCAGCCGCAGGGACAGCACGCACGAGGGCACCGGGTCCGACAGCCCGAACAGCACGTGGTCACCGGGCTCCGGGGGATCCTGGAAGCAGCGGAAGGCCTCACCCCCCGACAGGACCTGGCTCTCGTCGTACGGCTCCCCGTCCTCCGTTCCGGTCATGACCGCCTGCAGGGAGCACGGCACGATCCGGACCTCCTCCACCGTGGTGAACGTGACCTCGTCGTCGACCCCGGTGGCCTCCGTGGCCGTCACCGTCCCGTCCGGCACCGTGACGGGCCGGTCCTGGGGAGCCGACAACCAGAAGGTCACGCCCGTGCGCGCTGCGGTCGCCGGGTACAGCTGCACCCCGAGGAGCTCGAGGAACTTCACGTAGTTGCGGTCGGGGACCCGGTTCAGCCGGTACAGCAGCAC
>CAZHZQ010000201.1:0-1887 GCA_964537235.1 uncultured Actinomycetota bacterium
AGTACGAGATGCACGGGGTCGAGGACATCGGCCTGCTGAAGATGGACTTCCTCGGGCTGCGCAACCTCACGGTGATGACCGATGCCGAGCGTCACCTCCGCAACAACCGTGGCGAGGACATCGACGTCAGCACGATCCCCCTCGACGATCCGGACACCTACGCGATGCTGCGCGAGGGGTCGACCCTCGGGGTGTTCCAGCTCGAGTCGCCGGGGATGCAGGCGCTGGTCCGGCTGATGGAGCCGGATTCCTTCGAGGACATCGTCGCGCTGAACGCCCTGTACCGCCCCGGGCCGCTGGGCGAGGGCATGCACGTCGAGTACTGCGAGCGCAAGCACGGACGCAGCGACGTCGAGTACATGCACCCGGACCTCGAACCGATCCTGAAGGACACGTACGGGATCATCGTGTTCCAGGAGCAGGTCCTGGAGATGGCGGTGGACATCGCCGGCTACACGATGGGTCAGGCGGACCTGCTCCGGAAGGCCATGGGCAAGAAGATCCAGTCGCTCATGGACGCCGAGCGCCAGAAGTTCGTCGAGGGCGCCGTCGCCAACGGCTACGAGCGGAGCTTCGCCGAGGACCTGTTCGAGCACATCGAGAAGTTCGCCGGGTACGGCTTCAACAAGAGCCACTCGGTCGGCTACGGCGTGATCAGCTACCAGACCGCCTGGCTCAAGGCGAACCATCCGATCGAGTACATGGCCGCGCTGCTGACGAGCGTGAAGAACAACAAGGACCGGCTGCCGCAGTACCTGAACGAGTGTCGGGTGATGGACATCACGGTCCTGCCCCCCGACGTCAACGAGTCGGACGTGGACTTCGCGCCGCGGGGCGACGAGGTCCGTTTCGGTCTGTCCGCCGTCCGCAACGTCGGGGAGGCGGTCGTCGAGGCGATCATCGCCGCGCGCCGCGAGCACGGGAGCTTCGCGGACTACCGGGAGTTCTGCGCGAAGGTGGACCTGAACGGGCTGACCAAGCGTGTGGCGGAGTCGCTCATCCAGGCGGGCGCGTTCGCCGGGATGGGGCACACCCGCAAGGGGCTGCTCGAGCCCCAGCGCGAGGGAGACCCTGCGCCGTACGAGGTGATCTTCGACTCGGAGCTGTCCAAACAGCGTGCGGAGGCCGCCGGTCAGGTGAGCCTGTTCGGTGGCGACGAGGACGACCCGGACACGGTCGAGCTCGACGACGGGGTCCGTATCGGCGACGCCGAGTACGGCAAGTCGACCCTGCTCGCGATGGAACGCGAGATGCTCGGGCTGTACGTCTCCGACCATCCGTTGTTCGGTGCCGAGAAGCTGCTCGACGAACTCACGGACTCGTCCATCGGGCGGCTGCGCGACCAGCTGTCCGACGGCGGTCAGGTCTCGGACAACGTGACGGTGGGCGGGGTGCTCATGAGCGTCAGCAAGCGTTTCACCAAGAAGGGTGAGACGTACGTGATGGCGACGCTCGAGGACCTGTCGAGCTCGGTCGAGGTCATCTTCTTCCCGAGCGTCTACCGCGACGTGGACGAACTGCTGGTCGAGGACGCGATCATCGTCGTGACCGCGCGTGTCGACCATCGTGACGAGAACCTCAAGCTCATCGCGCACCGCGCGTTCGAGCCCGACCTGTCCGAGGTCCGAGGCACGCCGGTCCTCATACGTATGGACGTGCGTCAGTGCACCGACCACATCGTCAGCGACCTGAAGGGGATCCTGGCCCGCCACCCGGGTCACGTCCCCGTGCATCTCGAACTGACGGGCACGGACAACGGCACGATCCTGAAGCTGTCGGACGACTTCCGTGTCACGCGCCGCCCCGGGCTCTTCGGGGAGCTCAAGGCGCGGTTCGGAGCGGACGCGGTCGTCTCACCCACGTAGGGCCGGTCGTCGGGTCCCGGTC
>CAZHZQ010000201.1:1987-4513 GCA_964537235.1 uncultured Actinomycetota bacterium
GGGGGATCGCGGCCTCGGTCGGCTCGGACGCGGTAGGTGGCGGGGGTTTCGCGTGCGACGGCGTGGTCGGTGGCCGGGACGTCGTGCTTGCCGGTGCCCTGGGCATCGATGTGCTCACTCAGCTCCCAGGTGCCGTGGCGGGCACGACGTTGGGCGGCGGTCTCGGTCAGAACGATGCTGCCGTCGGGAGAGGTGGCGGTGGCGGTCCCGTCGGAATCGAGGGTGAGCGTCCAGCCGCCCTTGTGGCGTCGCTCGTGGTCGCGGTCGCACACCAGCGCCTGGGTGGCGATGTCGGTCGCCCCGCCGGCTTCGTCGAAGGGAGGTTCGTGGTGGACCAGGGCCCACACGCCGGGGGCGTCGCATCGCGGCCACACGCAGCCGCCGTCGCGGGCTCGCAGCACACGCCGCTGGTCCTCGGACGCGAACCGGCGGCTCTTGCCGTAGCGCAGCGGCACTCCGGCGGGGTCCACGATCAACCACGACAGGTCGGCCTGCTTGATGATGTCGGCCAGTTCGGCGTGGGACAGGTCGATCCCGCCGCCGGGTCCGCCGATCAGCGTCCCTGCGGGGACGTCGGCCCGTCCCTCGAGCGCGTCGACCGGCACGACCGCCATCAGCTCCACGGGCACGCCACGCTGCGGCGGCAGCCCGTCTCCGGACCGCGCACGCTCGGCGAGCTCGACGAGCCCGTCGGCCGTGCGCTGCCCGTAGGTCCGTTCGTCGTCGGAGCCGGCTGGTGCGGCCAACGCGTCGACCGCGGTTCGCACCTTCATCCCGGCCACGAGGGGCAGACGGCCCTCGATCCACATGGTCTTCTCGGTCTCGTCCGGACGGAACGACAGCGTGCGGCGCTCCTTGGCCTTCTGGACCTTGCGTGCCGCTTCGGCACGCCGCGCCTCGTCCCGACGCATCCTCCGACCGGCCTTGCGCACCCGCCGGGGATCACCGGTGCGGGCCTCTGCCAGCAGCGACCGCTGGGCGCCCTCCGGATCGTCGAGCTTGCCGGCCTGCTCGGCGATCGCTGCGGCGTGCTCCAACGAGATGTCCCCGTTGCCCAACGCCTCCGCCGTGGCCGACAGTCCTCCCAGTTGCTCGGCGGTCTTCGCCTCCTTGCGGGCCTGCCCCGGCGAGCGTCGCAGCCGGTCGGCCATCCAGTGACCGAGGTCCTTGTGGCCCGACGCCCGGTGGCCGTCACGGCGCGAGAACGACGCCATCAGCTTCGTGCGCGCGGCGTCCAAGCGGTTGCGGTCGCGCTCCACGGCCTCGATCAGCGTCCCGGCCTCGTCGACGGTCAGGGTGTCGGCATCCAGCGCCACCAGGTCGTCGACCGCCGCGGCCAACCGCCCCGACAGCGCCTGCACCGGATCGGCCTGCTCCATCCTCACACCTCCTCCCAGGGAGTCGAACTGGACTCGTACATACGTTCGCTTCTTCGATCTGGACAGGACCATACCGACGTCCTGCGACATCCGCGACCGCGATCTCCCCAACCCTGTGGACGACCGCCCTCGATCATCCACAGCGCTCCGTCGAGTGGCACCTCAGCCGCAGATCTGCAACCGAGCTGCCACTCGACGGCCCCAGGGGGCGAAAACCTCACCCAGCCGGGTGTGCGCTGAGCGCACGGTGTTCGGTCGCGGACGGCCACCTCCGCCTCACACTCGCCTCACACTTGCCTCACATCGCTACAGATCGCTACAGGAACCGCGGTCGGGCGCCGAACAATTGGGTGGACCGGACACTGGCCGGTCCGTACGGTCGTGGACGGCCGCGGGAGACACACAAGAGGAGCACGACATGGCCAAGGCGCTGGGCGAGATCCTCGTCGAGCAGGGCGTCATCGACGCCGACCAGCTCGACCGCGCCGAACAGCACCAACAGAGCCGGGGGACCAGCCTCGGCAAGTCCCTGGTGCAACTCGGGTTCGTCGAGGAGTCCGACCTCGTACGGGCGCTCGCGGACCAGATCGGCATGCCCTACGTCGCTGTCGACGGCAACACCGTCGACCCGACGGCCGCCGAGATGATCTCCCGCGAGTTGGCCCAGGAGGTCGTCGCGGTTCCGGTTCGCTTCGGCGAGGACGACCAGCTCGTCGTCGCGATCGCCGACCCGAACAACCAGGCGGCCAAGGACAAGATCGAGGCCGAGACCGGCCTGCCGGTCCAGCTCGCGCTGTCCACGCGCAAGTCGATCGTCGCGGCGATCGCGCACCTGCCGGTCGCTGCCGGTGGCGAGAGCATGTCCGGCAAGGTCCGCCCCTCGGGCAGCGATCTGCCTGCCGCCACGGAGGAGGCGGAGGCCGAGGAACCGCTCATGCGGCTGGTCGAGTCCGAGGAGGAGACCGTCATCGACCTCGACGAGCTGCTCGAGCAGCTCGTCGACATGGGCGGCTCCGACCTCCACCTGACGGCCGGCATCCCGCCGACGGTCCGTCTGCACGGCGACCTGATGCCGCTGGAGGGCTACGACACGCTGGTCCCCAACGAGCTGCGCAAGATGCTCTACGGCATCCTCACCCAGAAGCAG
>CAZHZQ010000202.1:0-2372 GCA_964537235.1 uncultured Actinomycetota bacterium
GCTCGGTCTCACGCAGCTCCTGCCACACGGGCAGGTCGAAGCGGCACCCTCACCAGGACGCCCACGCGAGCAACAGCACGCGACGGCCGCGCAACGTGCCGACGTCGAAGGGCTCGCCGGTGCGGAGGTCCGGCAGGACGAGGTCGGGCAGTTCCGCGCTGTCCAACGCCCGGCCCGTCGTCGAGGGGCCGAGCGCCCAGACGTCGGCGTCGGCGTCGTGGACCAGGGGGGCCTGCAGGCGGTCGGCGAGCACCCGGGCGTCGAGCGGCCCGTCGCCTCCCTCCGGCAGAGGGATACAGCGGTCGCCGCGGCACAGCCCCTCGGGTTCGAGCTTCCACCCGCTGTGTCGGGTGAACTCCTCGGTTGCGACCGTCAGTTCGGTCAGTATCACGTCGTTCTCCCCTCGGACCGTCGCGACGAGCCTACGACTACGAGACCGGGGTCGCCGAGGGGAAGGTCGCCGGGGCGGTGACCTCCGGATCGTCCTCGGTGAGCGTCAGCACGGAGACCCGGTCACCTTCTCGAAGACGTTCGACGAGCGGGAACGGGATCTGCTCGCCGTCCCGCAGGACGGTCAGGGGGAACGCGCTCCTCCCGGTGCGCAGGCGGAGGTCCAGCTCCTCGTTCGCTCCCTCGACGTGCAGCTCCATGGGCTGGGCGCGCCCCGAGGACAGCCACTGGTCCCACAGATCCATGTCCACGGAGCCGTCGAGGAGCGGCCGGGCTCCGATCCGCTCGAGCTTGCGCTGGTGTGGGCCGGTCAGTTCCTGGTGCAGCGCGACGCGGATGTGCGGGATGAGGAACTCCTCGTGGGCTTCCTGTGCGGCGAGCACGTTCATCTCGGAGTTCGACGTCAGCGCGAAGAACGCCCCCGCTTGCGCGGCCCCTGCCCGCTCGAGGGTCTCTTCGTCCATCGCGTCGCCCTGGATGGCTGTCAGTCCGGCGCGCCGTGCCTTGGCGCAGCGGTGTGGGTTGCGGTCCACCAGTCGGACCGCACGGCCGTCGCCCAGGTGTTGCGCCAGGAGCCGGGCGACGGGGCCCGCTCCCATGATGATGACGTCCTTCCGCTGGGCTTCGGTGTGTGCGAGCTCACCGCGGCGACGCAACCACTCGACACCGATCTTGAGCATGATCGGGACGAGGGCGGTGGTGATGATCGCCATGAAGACCAGGATCGTGAAGATCTCGCGGGATATCAGGCCGAGCTCGAGTCCGATGCCGGCGACGATGATCTCGACGGCGCCCCGGCCGTTCATCGCCGCCCCCACGACGATGCCCTCGCGCCAACCGTGGCCGGTCGGCAGGTAGAAGAGCGCGGTCCCCACGATCTTCCCGATCGTCGCGACCAGCACGATCGAGACCAGCAGCGCGAGGTCCGTCTGGAACACGGCGAAGGAGATCTCGAACCCGGCGGTCACGAAGAACACTGGCGCCAGGAACCCGATCGACAGGTCCCTGACGAGGTGGTTGACGTCGCGTCCGAGCCGGTCCTCGAGGAGCGGTCCGCGCAGGAACATCCCGGCGACGAACGACCCGAGGATGGCGTGGAGACCGGCGAGCTCCGCGATCTCCGCGAACAGCAGACCGACGGCGACCACGGTCGCGAAGCGCAGCATCCGGTCGTCGCGGCCGCGGTCGCGGATCCAGCGACCGACACGGGGGAGCACCAACAGCCCGATCGCGAAGGTCACCGCGAAGAACGCCAGCGCCTCTCCGGCGACGGTCGCCGTGCCGGCGAGGTCGAAGCCGCCGATCTCCACGAAACCGATGATCGCGGCGAACACGACCAGGGTTGCCGTGTCCGACAGCAACGCGGCGGCCATCAGCACGTAGGCGATCCGCGTGTCCAACAGTCTGAGATCGACGAGGATCCGGGACTTGGTCGCCAGCGACGTGACACCGACCGCGATCCCGACGAAGAGACCCGCCAGGACCGAGCCGCCGAACAGCACGACCGTCAGGAACCCGAGCCCGGCCGGGACGAGGAAGCCGCCGGCGGCCGCGAGCAGGCCCGGCCACGAGGCACGGCGCAGATCCGCGGGATCGATCTCGGTGCCGATGTAGAGCATCATCAGGATCACGCCGAGGTTGCCCAGGACCTGCAGGCCCTCGCCGGATCCCAGGAGTCCGAGCAGCGGCGGGCCCAGCACGATGCCGGCCACCAGCTCGCCGAGCACGGCGGGGTAGCCGATCCGTTCCGCGAGGCGGCCGGCCGACCAGGCGGCGGTGAGCACCAGCAGCAGGTTCAGCAGGTCGAAGCCGAGGGCGCTCGGCGCGGCGAGCACGAGCGGGGGCGTCCAGCTCACGTTGGGTGATCTCTCCCGTGGCGGGGCGCAGCAGTATGCCAGAAGGATCCTGCCCGCGTTCCGGAG
>CAZHZQ010000202.1:2472-4488 GCA_964537235.1 uncultured Actinomycetota bacterium
GGTGACGACGTGGTGGCCGCGCTCAACCGGCGCCTGCGCGATCGGATGGAGGCGCCGCTCCTCGGCCGCCCGCCGGTCGATCCGGCCGATGCCGACGTGCTGCCCGTCCCCGTGTGGAAGACTGCACCGGTATGAGTGCAGATCCTCCCGCGTCTGAACCCCGGTCGCGGGTCGCCTCGGACCGAGGGGACGGCGGCCTCGACTACCCGTCGTGGGTGCCGTGGCTGACCCTGGCGATCGTGGTGGCGTTCGCGGTCTTCGCCAGCCTGCCCCACCACGGCGAGGGGCCGCATCCGGTCGCCCTCGCGTTGATCTGGGTGTCGATCGTGCCGTGGCTCCTCGATGCCGTCGGGTTCGCCCTGTCGCGTTGGATGTTCGGTGTGCTCGTGCTCGTCCCGCAGGCGATCCTGCACGTCGGCGGCGACGCGCTCGGGATCGCCGATCTCACGGACGAGGGTCCGACCCACATCGCGATCATGATCGTGGTGTTCGCGGCGGGACAGGTCGGGGCCACGGCTCCGTGGCGGGTTGCGGCGCCGGTGGCGGTTGCCGCCGCGGCGATCATCGCCGGGCGGGGCGTCGTCGAGCCCCGGTGGGACGCAGGGGTGTTCTGGGGCGGCGGCGCCCTGATGGCGCTGGCGATCGGCTACATGATGCGTCGGCAGGCCGAGACCACCTTCCAGCTCCGTGCGGCGCACGAGGCGCTCGCGCGGGAAGCCGTCCTGCAGGAACGCCACCGGATCGCGCGGGAGGTCCACGACGTCATCGCGCACTCGCTGACGGTCACCATGATGCACCTGACGGCCGCACGGATGGCGGTGCGGCGCGATCCGGAGGAGGCGACGTCGATCCTGGAGGACGCCGAGCGGCTGGGTCGACAGAGCCTGACCGACATCCGCCGGACCGTCGGTCTGCTTCGCGACGAGTCGAGCGCCGCCGTGGAACCACCCCAACCGGACGCCCACGATCTCGACCGGCTCCTGAGGGAGTACCGGGCCGCCGGGATGGACGTCAGCGCCGAGCTGGACGCCGATCTGAGCCAGCTGCCGCCGTCCGCCGGGCTGGCGGTGTACCGGATCGTGCAGGAGTCGATCACCAACGCGGGGAAGCACGCGCCTGGAGCGGCGGTGCACGTCTCGCTCCAGCGTGACGACGGGATGCTCGACCTGCGGATCCGGAACGGGGCGGGGGATCGAGGTGCGGGTGAGGACGGCGCCGGGGCCGGTATGGGCATCGTGGGGATGCGTGAACGTGCCGCGTTGTTGGGCGGGACCCTCCGGGCCGGCGCCGACGGCGAGGGCTGGCGCGTCCACTGCCGCTTCCCGCTCCACGGGACAGATCCGCGGGACGCGTCGGGGTCCGCCCGCGAGGAGGCGGCCAGGTGATCCGGGTCCTCGTGGTCGACGATCAGGAGCTCGTGCGCGCGGGCATCGGCCGGATCCTCAGCAACGACGACCGGATCGAGATCGTCGGCGAACGCGCCGACGGCGCCGAGGTGGTCGCAGCGGTCCGGGACCTCGAGCCCGACGTCGTCCTGATGGACGTGCGCATGAAGGAGGTCGACGGGACCGAGGCGACACGGCGTCTGCGTGGGTCCGACGACGCACCTCCCGTCCTGGTCCTCACCACGTTCGGGGACGACGAGGTGGTCGCCTCGGCGCTGTCGTCGGGTGCCGCCGGGTTCATCCTGAAGGACGCTCCGGGAGAGGAGCTGATCGAGGCGGTCCACACCGTCGCCCAGGGCGGGGCGTGGGTGGACCGGACCGTCCTGCCCGGTGTGCTCGCCACGTACCGGACGGCGGCAGCGCCCCGAGCGGCGGCGGCCGAACGGATCGAGGAGCTGACGGACCGCGAACGCGAGGTGCTCCGCCTGATCGGCCGGGGGTTGCCCAACCAGGGGATCGCCGAGGAGTTGGTCATCACCGAGGCGACGGTCAAGACCCACGTCGGCAACATCCTCAGCAAGCTGCAGGTCCCCGACCGTGCGGCAGCCATCGTGTACGCCTTCGACCACGG
>CAZHZQ010000203.1:0-4484 GCA_964537235.1 uncultured Actinomycetota bacterium
AGCCGGCCGTGCAGCTCGCGCCCCAGCTCGCTGATCGCGCGGGCGTTGTCCGCGACCTGCTCCTGACGCCAGCCGTAGGCGACCGACCGCAGCAGCGCGATCAGCGTGGTGGGCGTCGCGAGGATCACCCGGTCGTCGGCGCCGGCCTCGATCAACTCCGGGTCCTGCTCCAACGCCGCGCTGAAGAACGCCTCGCCGGGCAGGAACAGCACCACGAACTCCGGCGCGTCGTCGAACGTCGACCAGTACGACTTGGCCGACAGCCGGGCGATGTGCGCCCGGACCTGGCGGGCGTGCTCGCGCAGCGCCTCCTGACGCGCAGGACCGTCCTCGGCCTCCAACGAGTCGAGGTAGTGGTGCAGCGGCGCCTTCGCGTCCACCACCACGTGACGCCCACCCGGCAGCGTGACGACCAGGTCGGGGCGCCGCCGACCGTCCTCGCCCTCGACCGTGGGTTGGTCGAGGAAGTCGCAGTGCTCGACCATCCCCGCGAGCTCGACGACGCGGCGCAGCTGCACCTCGCCCCAGCGCCCGCGCACGGTCGGGGCGCGCAGGGCCGAGGCCAACCGCCCCGTCTCGGACCGCAGCCGCTCCTGGGTCTCGGCGAGGCCACGGACCTGCTCGCGCAGCTCGCCGTAGGCGTACTGCCGCGACGACTCCAGCTCGCGCACGTGCGCGTCGAACCGGTCCAGGGACTGGCGGACCGGGTCCAGGACCGGCGCCAGCGCGTCCGCCTCCGGCGCCGATCGGCGCAACCACAGCCACGCCCCGGCCGCACCCAGCGCCGCACCCGACACCAGGCCCACCATCAGCCACCCCACCATCAGCCACACGGTCTCCAACGCGTACCTCCTCGACGTGGAACAGGGTCGCACGGGGGTGTGACGGCGCCCAGGAAGCACCCACGAACCGGCGGCCCTCAGCGGCCGGGAGCCGTGACATGACGAGTACGCTCGAAGACAGCCCACCCACAGGAGGTGCGCGATGGCTCACACCTACGACGAGAACACCGCGCTGATCGTCGTCGACACGCAGAACGACTTCGCCGACCCCGACGGCAGCCTGTACGTCGAGGGCGGTCAGAAGGCCGTGACCGCGATCAACGAGGAGATCGCCGCCGCCCGGGATGCCGGCGCGCTGGTCGTCTACACGCAGGACACGCACCCGGAGTCGACGCCGCACTTCGAGAAGGACGGCGGGATCTGGCCGGTGCACGGCGTCGAGGGGACCTGGGGATGGGAGTTCCACCCCGATCTGGTCGTCGACGAAGCCGCGCCGGTGATCCGCAAGGGCACCGAGGGCGGCGACGGGTACTCCGGTTTCAGCGTGCGCGACCCGGAGTCCGGCGACGAACACGCCACCGAGCTCGACCGGATCCTGCGGGACCACGACGTCGAGAAGGTGATCGTGGTCGGCCTCGCCCAGGACTACTGCGTGAAGGAGACCACGGTCGACGCCGCGACCAAGGGCTACGACACGACCATGCTCAGCCACGCGACCCGCGCGGTGAACATGGAGCCAGGCGACGACGAGCAGGCAGCCGAGGAGATGCGCGAGGCCGGGGCGACCGTCACGTGAGCCACCCTCACGTCGGCTCGGGGCCGCTCGGGCTCTTCACCGACCTGTACGAGCTGCGCATGGCGGCCACGTGCCTGCTCCACGGGCACACCGCCCCCGCCACGTTCAGCCTCTACATCCGCCCCGACGCCGAGCGCCCGTGGATGCTGTCCGCCGGGACTTCGGCGGCGCTGGACCTGCTCGACCGGTTCAGCTTCGGACCCGACGAGATCGACTACCTCGCCTCGGACGCCGTCGGGTTGGAGGACGAAGCGCTCGACTGGCTGTCCGACCTGGAGCTGACCGGCGAGCTGTGGGCGGTCGCCGACGGCACGGTCGTCCTCGGCGAGGAGCCGCTGCTGGAGTTCACCGGTCCGCTGCCCGAGGCGATGTTGCTCGAGACCGCGATCCTGGCGGTCGCCGGCTTCCCCACGCTGATCGCCACCAAGGCGGCACGCTGCAGCGTCGTCGCGGGAGGCGCCCAGCTGGCCGACTTCGGGGCGCGGCGTGCGCACGGGCTGGAGGCGGGACTGGCAGCGGCGCGCGCCGCGTACATCGGCGGGGTCGGGGCGACCTCCAACGTCGAGGCCGGCCGGCGGTACGGGATCCCGGTGGTCGGCACGATGGCGCACTCGTTCATCCAGGCCTACGAGGACGAGGTGGCGGCCTTCCGCGACTTCGCCGCCGACCATCCCGGCAACGCGATCATGCTCGTCGACACCTACGACACCCTCGACGGCGTGCGCAACGCGATCGAGGTCGGTGAACGCCTGCGCGAGCAGGGCCAGGACCTCAACGGCATCCGGCTCGACTCCGGGGACCTCGACGAGCTGTCCCGCCGGTCGCGTGAGCTGCTCGACGAGGCCGGGTTCACCGACGCGCAGATCTTCGCGTCGGGAGGGATGGACGAGTACGAGATCCACCGTCTCGCCGACGCCCCGATCGACGCGTTCGGGATCGGCACCGCGCTGACCACCTCCCGGGACTTCCCCGCGTTCGACATCGTCTACAAGCTCGTCGAGTACGACGGATCACCCCGCGCGAAGTACAGCGAGGGCAAGGGACTGCTGCCCGGCGCCAAGCAGGTCTTCCGCCAGGGCGGCCCGGACACCGACGTCCTCGGGCGTCGTGACGAGGACCTGCGCGGCGAACAGCTGCTGCAGCCGGTGTGGCGGGACGGCGACCGGCACGTGCGAACGGACCTCCAGGCGGCCGAGGAACGCGCCCGCGGGCAGTTGGACGGTCTGCCCACCGACTGGCGCCGTCCCGACCAGCCCGACGAGCCGCCCACCCCCAGCATCAGCGACGGGCTGTCCCGACTGGCCGAGGAGGTCCGGGAACGCGAGCTCGGTTAGCGCTCGGCCATTTGCCGGTACTCGCTCCACGGGGCGGACAGGAACGCCTCGGCGTAGCCCTCCCCCAGCAGGCCGTGCACCGACCGGTACCGGTTCAGCCCGATCATCGCCTCCAGGTCGAAGGCCTGCGACGCGGTCTCGTGGCACCGCAGCGCCTGCCGTTTGATCTCCACCACCGAGGTCACATCGACCAGCAGGTTGGGCTCGAGCGGGGTCCAGGCCTCGCCGGCGAGCACCTCCAGACCGCCGGGCGGATCGGCGGCGGCCAGTCCACGGGTGGCGGCATCGTGGTCCGGATGCCCGTCGAGGAACCAGGGCAGCGCCACCGCGTCGGGGCGCACCTCCTCGAGCACCTCGCGCAGACCTCGCCCGAGGCGGTCGATGTGGTCGGCGACGGCACCGTCCGGGAGGCCGAGGAACCCCACCGGCCGGGCGCCCAGGACGGTGCAGGCCCGCCGTGCCTCCTCCTGACGCGCCCCCTCCCGGTCACCGGCACGGGTGGCCTCACCGTCGGTGAGGAACACGACGGAGACGTCCGCCCCGTCCGCGGCGAGCAGCGCGGCGGTCCCGCCGCACATCACGGTCTCGTCGTCCGGGTGGGGCGCGATGACCAGCAGGCGGTCGAAGGACGGCCGGGCGACGACCGGGGCGCCGTCCCGCAGCATCGAACGCGCCGACAGGACGTGCGGCAGCACGCGGTCGGGGATCGCGGCGCGGGCGCGCACCGCCGCGCGCCACGCCAGTCTGCGTCCGGTGCCAGCCATCGGACGGAGCGTAGTCCTCCCCGATGTTCGTTCGCCCTGGTGTTCGTTCGGCCGCGGCCGGACGGGGCCCCTGCACCATCGTCGGTAGCCGGCCGGTTGAGAGGTCGGCGGACGTCACCCACCCTTGGGGGTACGCGACGGGGACGAGGAGTGGATGTGACCAAGATCGCGTTCCTTCTGGAGACGGACTACGAGGACAGCGAGTTCCAGGATCCCTACGACGCGCTGCGAGACGAGGGCTGGGACTGCACGATCATCGGGACCGAGGCCGGCAAGGAGCTGCGGGGCAAGCGTGGCAACTCCACCGCGACCGTCGACGCCACCGTCGACATGGTCGACCTCGACGAGTTCGACGCGCTGGTCATCCCCGGCGGCTACAGCCCCGACAAGCTGCGTCTGCACGACGGCATCGTCGACTTCACCAGCAAGTTCACGGGCTCCGGCAAGCCGGTCGCGGCGATCTGTCACGCCGGCCAGCTGCTGTCCGAGGCGGACGTGGTCGAAGGGCGCACGATGACCTCGTGGCCGTCGGTGCGCCGTGAGCTCGAGCTCGCGGGCGCCGACTGGGTCGACCGGGAGGTCGTCGAGGACGGCAACCTCATCACCTCACGGAACCCGGATGACATCCCGGCGTTCATCGCTGCGCTGAAGGATCGGCTGAGCTAGACACACTGAGTTGGACACACACCAAGCCGCGGGTGCGCGCCGCGAGGCGCGTGCCGCGACACCGGGCGGGGCGTTAGCCGCGAGCGTCCCGCCCAACTCCACCCCCGCTTGTAGCGAATCGGGGTGGAATTTGTTCAACATG
>CAZHZQ010000204.1:0-4470 GCA_964537235.1 uncultured Actinomycetota bacterium
GCTCCGTGTTGTTGGAGATCGCGTTCGTGCCACCCAACAGGTAGACGGTCTTGCCGTCGGCGAGCACCCGGTCCAGTTCGGAATGTGTCGAGTCGGTCAGCTGCTCCGTTGCCGTGAACAGCAGCGGGCCGTCGTTGTTCAGCCCGGACGCCGCCAGCGAGTCTGCGAACAGGTCGTCCCGGGACAGGATCGCGTAGTCGGCTGCATGTTCGGTTGCGAAGCGGTCGTTGCTGATGCCGATGGCTGCGATTGTCGGGTTGGCGGTATCGACCCGCTCAGTGGTCGCAGGGTCGCCATCGAACCCGTTGGCTCCGAAGGCCGGTGTGACGAGTGCGAGGACCATCGCGAAGACGATGGTCAGGATCGGGATGGTTCTCTTCATCGTGTTGCCCCCCATGCATGGCCAGGCCCAGTGTAGACCCTCAGGGTGGTACGAGGCTCGTGTCGCTGCGCGCAGCGGATCAGCTGGGGCGATCTCCCGCTCCGTCGTCGCCGGGGTCGAGCTCGGCGAAGACGACGATGTTGTCCGTGTAGCTGTGGACCTGGCGGTCGAACGGTCCACCGCAGGTGATGAGCCGGAGTCCGGCGTGGTCGATGTCGCTGTACACCGCTGCGGTGGGGAAGGCGTCCTTTGCATGCTGTTCCACACGGGTGACGCGGAACACGGCGGTGCTGCCGTCCTGACGGGCTACCTCCACGGTGTCGCCCGGATCGAGCTCATGCAGCCGGTAGAAAACGCCGGCGGTGCCGCCGTGGTCGACGTGGCCGGCGAGGATCGCCGGTCCGAGTTCGCCGGGCGTCGGTGCGCCCGTGTACCAGCCGGCGGGGAAGGCGCCGGGTGGTACCTCCATGCGTCCGTCTTGTTGCAACCCGAGACCGACGAGTTCCGAGTCGACCCCGATCGCGGGGATGCGCACACGCGTGGGTTGGGACCGGGTGAGGATCGGCGGGTCCGGAGCGGGGGTGCTGAGGACAGGGTCGGCGTGGAGCCGCGAAGCCCGGTCATGCACCGTCGGTGCGGGGCCGACCCTTGCGGACCTGGCGGTGGCCACGACCTTCGGGACCGCGATCGCAGCCACGACGGATGTCTCGGCCGATCCGGCGGCAGTGGCTGCCGGGAGGGACACGGCGGCCAGCAGCACGCTCACGGTCGCGCCGAGCACCCACCGACGGAACCGGACCACGCCGGTAGGGCGGGTCCCCCGGGCGGAGAAGGTGGAGGAGGTCATGCCTTGCGGCGACGCCAGGTGGCGTACAGCACCAGCGCGGCGAACAGGGGGGCGAGGACGAGTGCGGCGGTGGCACGCTCGGGTTCCTCGTTGATCGCCATGCTGCCGTCACCGGCAGACACCGATCCGGTCGGGACGGTGGTGACCTGCGGGGTCCCGCTGGTCGGAGGTGCCGCGGCCACAGGTGCGTCCGGTGTCCCGGCCGCGGTCGGCGTACCGGTGGACTCGTCGGTGGTGCCCGTCGTGGAGTCCGCGGGGACCGCGACCTCGGTCGGGGAAGGCGACGCGGTCGGCGTCGGGGAGGGCGTCGGGCTCGGCGACGGGGACGGGGTGGTCGCGGTCGTGCAGTTGGCTCGCGTGATGGTGTTGGTGTCCATGGTGACGGCGCCGTTGCGGGCGAGGGCACGGCCCTGGATGGTCGCGGACGTCTTGAGGCTGACCGAGCTCAGGGCCAGGATGTTGCCGGCGAAGGAGGTGCGAGTTCCCAACGTCGCGGAGCTGCCGACCTGCCAGAAGACGTTGCAGGCGTCGGCGCCGTTGATCAGGCTCACGCTGCTGTCGGTGGCGGTGGTCAGCGTGCTGGCGGCCTGGAAGATCCACACCGTGTCGGGGTCGTTCTGGGCGTCGAGGGTGAGGGTGTCCGTGATCCCGAACGTGCCGTCTGCGGAGGTGTAGACCCCGCCGGGCAGCACCTGACCGCCGAGCTCGGTCGCCACGGTGGTGCGCGGTTGCTGGCCGGCGGCGATGTCGTACGCGAGCTCGAGATCGTCCTTGGCCTGCGAGGCGGTCGCGTTGGCGACGTGGAGTTGACCGTGGAGGGTCACGCTGTTGAACCCCGTGACCGCCTTGCCCGGGTGCAGTCCGACGTCGCCCGTGATCGTCGTCGGTCCCGTGTTGGTGATCGTCGTCCCCGCCAGGACCGCGAAGCTTCCCGCGGTACCCAGGTTGACCTTGGTCGCCGCGCGGGCGGTGCCGGACGGGCCGACGAGCACGACGGCCGCGACCATCGCGAGCACCGCGGCGATGGACACGGCACGGAGGCGGGTGTCCCGGGTCCCCGCTGTCCCTGTGCAACTGCCACTGGTGCGAACCATGAGCCGATCCTTCCGGATCGCTCGTGGGGCGGTCCAAATCCGTGCGCTACCCAGGATGGGAGGCATCAAGTGTTTCATCGACACATGTAGTAAGTTTCTTGAGATGGCTTGCTGTCGTCGCTGGGCTTGTCCGGCGTGGGGACCATCGTTCTCATCACCGTCTCATGCGGCCTGCGTACGGTCTGACGTACACGACCGAAGAGACGATGTTGCTGATGCCAACGGACCTTGCCAGGCGCCCATCCGACCGAGGAAGGCCGTCGGCGACTCCCGAGGCACCGACAGATCAGGTCGTGCCCGGGGGCACGGCGGGTCACCGTCCGAGTAGGCCGTCCTCGTCTACCGGACACCGGCAGCGACGGCGCGAGCCTTCCGCAGGACCGACCGGTTCCTACATGGATCGGCCGACGGGCGACGTGCACCAGGAACGCGACGCCGCTGAACGACTCCGTCATCTGGACGCCATGAAGGACACGTTCCTTCAGGCGGTCTCGCACGAACTGCGCACCCCGTTGGCCTCGGTGTACGGCTACGGGCTGACGTTGCAGCGCGAGTACGACGTGCTGTCGGACGAGCAGCGGCGGCAGATGACCGACCGGTTGGTGGTCAACGCGGACCGGCTTCGGCGCCTCTTGGACGATCTCTTGGATGTCAACCGGCTGTCCGCAGGAGCCGTGGAGGTGGACACTGAACGGGTCGACCTCGCGGTACTGGCGATGGATGTCGCCAGCCGTGTCGAGATGCGTCACCACCGCCTTCACGTCGACGCCCGGGGGTCGCGGATCATGGCCGAGAGCAGGAAGGTGGAGCGGATCGTCGAGAACCTGCTGAACAACGCTTCCAAGCACACACCTGCCGGCACGACCGTCTGGTTGCGCACCGAGTCGATCGAAGGAGGTGCGCTGCTCACCGTGGAGGACGACGGCGGGGGCGTCTCGGGCGATCTCAAGTTCGAGATCTTCGAGGCTTTCCGCCAGGGGGCGGAGTCGCAGCACGCCGCGAGCCCCGGGACCGGTATCGGTCTGAACCTGGTCGCCATGTTCGCAGAACTACACCACGGGCACGCCTGGGTAGAGGACCGGTGGGGAGGCGGCGCCAGCTTCAAGGTGTTCCTGCCCGACGACCCCGGGATCCTGACGTCGGGCACGGGATCTGTGTAGGTCGGGGAGGGGATCGTTCATCCGTCATCGCCGTTCACGGTCGCGTCGCTGGTGCGGGTGAGGAGTTCGAGCACGTCCCCGATCGTCAGTTCGATGACGTCATCGTTGACCTGACGTTGCGATTGGACCTCGTAGCGGTTGCGACGTCCGATCCGATGTTTCGTCACGTAACCACTCTCCGTCAGATCGGCGACGATGGTGTGAGCCCGCCGTTCGGTGACGCCGACGGTGTCCGCGATGTCCCGGAGCCGGATGTCCGGGTCCTCAGCGATGGTCAGCAACACCCGTGCGTGGGTGGTGAGGAAACTCCAGGTCGTCATCCGGACTCCAGTTCTCAGTGTGTTCCTGTGTCGAGGGACGTCGACCAGGCGCACCATCCATCCTAGCAGAGATTTCTAGAAAGATATTACATGTAGCGAAAATTCTTGAAATATGATACATTCGTTGACCACGGACGTGAGGGAACATGATGCACATGGGCCACGCGTTCAACGTCAGGTGAAGGACCAATGATGACAGAAGCCACGCTCGACCTCGATGCCGGCGACACCGGTGCGCTCCTCCTCGACGTGATCGCTCGCGTCAAGGAAGGTGACTTCTCGGCCCGCATGCCGCTCGACTGGACGGGCGTGCCCGGCAAGGTCGCCGACGGGCTCAACGACGTGATCATCGCCAACCAGTCGCTCGAGCAAGAGTTGGCCCGGATCAGCGACCTCGTGGGCACGCAGGGTCGACTCTCGCAGAGGGCGACACTGGGTGGCCAGACGAACGGTTGGTCCGAGAGCGTCGGGTCGGTCAACAGCCTCATCGAGTCTCTGGCCGATCCTGTCGGCGAGATGCGGGATGTCATCGGTGCCGTTGCCGCCGGCGATCTGAGCAAGAAGGTGTCTGCTGACGTCCGTGGCGAGATGCTGGACCTCAAGAACACCATCAACGGGAAGGTCGATCAGCTCAACGTCTTCGTGTCGGAGGTCATGCGGGTCGCCC
>CAZHZQ010000205.1:0-4447 GCA_964537235.1 uncultured Actinomycetota bacterium
CGGACATCTCGACCACTCACCCTGGCAGGACAAGCAGCGTCAGTCAGCTTCGCAGCGGTTGTGCGCGGGGTCGTGACCTCGCTGAACCGATCGATAACACTCACGAGCATTGGACCGAGAACACTGTTCAGAACGGCGGCTACCAACGACGCGATGTGCTCATCGCGGTGGCGTAGCGATCTCGTATTCGCAACGGGACCGGTCAGCGAGCGGGTGGCTCTTGGACCACCACGACGTCGCGTTCTCGGGCGTGGCGGAGCTCCATGACGTCCTTGCCGTAGGGCGCCAGCGCCAGTTTCGACATCTTGAAGACCGCGACCGCGAACGGGATCCCGATGATGGTGAGGGCCAGCAGGAGGGCCACGGCGAGGTGGATCAGCACCAGCCACCAGCCCGCAACGACGAACCACACGATGTTCATGAGCAGTGCTCCACCACCTGCGCCTGGCCGGTCCACGACCGCGCGACCGAACGGCCAAAGCGCGTACCCGGCAAGACGGAAGGCTGGGACGGCCAGCGGGATGGTGATGATGAACACGACCGCGACGACTCCGGCGATCGCGTAGGCGATTGCGAGCTCGAGCCCGCTCACCACGAGCCAGATGATGTTGAGCAGGATCCTCACGGTCACGCTCTCCGTTGCGTCGTTGCAGGTACAGCGTGGCCGACACCTTCGAGGGATCTCGCCTCGCGTGTGAGGATCGAGCTGTCAACCGATCTCGACGGACCTCGCGCCTCACGCGTCCTTGATCGCCGCCTGCAGTGTTTGCCTCAGCGCCTCGTTGTTGCCGAGACCGTGGACCTCTTCGGCGTGCGGGACGGCCTGTTCGAGGATCTCCTCATCGGTCTCGCCCGTAACTACGGCTTCACAGTCCCCGGTGACATCGGCGCAGGTCAGCTGTCGAGTCATGTCGGCTCCTCCCGAAGGACACCCATCCTAGTCGTGAAGCGCTCGGGAGGGGACGTCTGGTACGACCTCTTCGCGTGGATCGGTACCTCGGGGTTTCAGCGCGGCGTCGAAGGTCCACGCAATACCGGAACCGCTCCTCTCGTCTTCAAGAGTGACGGACGATCATCTCGCGACTTCTGAATCCAACCGCCGATACGGCTGCTGATGCACCTCGACAAGATCCGCCGCTACCCGGTCAAGGCCATGGGTGGCGAGAACCTCGAACGGGTGGAGCTCGACGATCGCGGACTGGCCGGCGACCGTTGGTTCGCTGTTCGTGACCAGGACGGACGGCTCGCGTCGTGCAAGAACACCCGTCGGTTCCGGCGCCGCGATGCCGTGACGCAGTTCGACGCTCGCACCGAAGCAAGCGGCGAGGTCCGGGTCAGCGATGGATCTCGCATCCACCGTGTCGGTGATCAGGCGCTTGATGCGCACCTCAGCCAGGCGATGGGCGCGCCCGTCTCTGTGGTGCCGGAGGGCGAGGTCTCACACCAGGACGCCGGGCAGGTCTCGGTCGTCGGAACGGCAACGATCGCGTGGTGCGCACAGACCTGGGGTATCGACCTCGATGTGCGCCGGCTCCGGCCGAACTTGGTGATCCGCACCGACGAACCGTTCATCGAGGAAACCTGGGTGGACCGTCACATCACGATCGGCCAGGCGGTGGTGCTCCGCGTGATCAGGCGAGTGTCTCGGTGTCGGACCGTTGACGTGGCTCAGGACGGCGTAGATCCCCAACGCCAACTTCTTCCACGGCTGGCGCAGCAACGGCAAGGTCTGCTCGCCGTCTATGCCGATGTCGTGGCTGCGGGCACGGTCACCGTCGGCGATCGTGTCGACGAGGCCGTCGATGGGAACGGACCGAAGGAATGAGCGAGCTTGCGTACTCGGAAGTGCCCGTGGCCGTCTGATAGCGCACATCGCAGAACCGCCCCCGGGAAGCTCATACCAGCGGCCTCAGTCTGCCGTCTGAGCTCTTGTGATGGGAACGGCGCATACGCATGACCATGCGTGAAGCCCGAGTGAAGCAACCGCCCGCGGGCGGCCGGCGGGTAGCACATGCGCGTCGCTTCGGGCGGGTCCCAGAGGTTGCTCCTGGCGGGCGACTTGGCCCGCGTCGGGTGGGATGCACGGTGCTCGAGCACCGTCGCGAAGAGCAGGATCAGCTCCGAACCCAGCGACCTTGGCTGCGAACGGGGGCTGCCGATGGCGAAGCGGCCCATGAGGTGCCGCATGTCCCACCCCCGGTGGCGTCCGGTTGGCTTGTAGCGTGGGCGCATGGATCGCGACAGTTTCCGCGCTTGGATTCACGGGTACGAGCGCGCCTGGCGCACTGCTGGTACGGCGGGCCTAGGTGAGTTGTTCACCGATGATGCGGTCTATCGTCACTCGCCCTACGCCGACCCCGTGAGGGGACTGACCGCCATCGCTGGGTCGTGGGAGGCCGAACGCGAGGGGCCGGACGAGATCTTCACCTTGGCCAGCGAGGTGGTGGCTGTCGATGGCGACACGGCTGTCGCGCGAACATTGGTCCGCTACGGCGACCCGGTCTCCCAGGAGTTCACGAACTTGTGGGTGGTTCGGTTCGCGGCCGACGGGCGCGCCCGCGAGTTCGAGGAGTGGCCCTTCTGGCCAAGTGCGGCATTCGAAGGCGAGCCGCCCGCATAGGCCGTGCTGGATGCTGCATGCTCATCCAGTCGTCTTCGGCCTACTCGCGATGTAGTACCCCGCTCGGGATCGCCCGATGCAAGTACGCCTTCGTGGACCTTCCCCGCGCGCGATATGGGCTGCCTCTCGACCCGTGCGGGAGCCGTGGATATGGGTGCCGCGGCCCGAGGGCGAGGCCGCTCATAACACGCCGATGACGGACACCACGGATGCGATGATCACGGGCGCGGGCAGCCATCTTGGCGGCCGACACCAGACGGTTCGCACCTGTTGGCGTCGTCGCCGCCGTCGCGTACTCCTCGCTTCGTAGACTGTTCCCCCGCTTCGTGTCATGACTGCCAGGGGAGTTCAGGGGATGTCAGATCGAGGGGCCCACTTTCGGCGGTGCGACTTCCAGGTTCATACCCCTCGGGATGCGCGCTGGTCCGGACCGCGCCCAGTTACAGACGACGAACGGGAGCAGTGGGCAGCAGACTTCGTAGGCGCCTGCCGAGATAGCGGTCTCGAGGCTGTGGCAATCACCGACCATCACGACGTGCTCATGGCGTCGTATGTCCGGAGAGCTGCGGAGAGCGAGACCACAGCTGACGGGACGGCGCTGCCGGAGCAAGACCGCCTTACAGTGTTTCCGGGTGTGGAGCTCACGCTCGGAGTGCCATGCCAAGCCCTGCTGATCCTGGACGCGGACCTACCGGAGCCCCGGCTCGCGGATGTGATGAGTGCGCTCTCGATCGAGCCAGTGGATCCGGCCGAGTCCCAACTTCCAGACGTCCAAGAACTCGAGCATCTCCAGTCACTCCAAGATGTACACGACCGACTCGATGAGTACGGAGGACTGCGGGAGCGATACATCCTGCTCCCCAACGTGACCGACGGCGGCCACCGGACCCTGATGCGAAAGCACATGGCTTCCAAGTACCGACAGATGCCATGCGTGGGTGGCTACCTGGACGGAACAGTCGATGACAAGGTGGGCGACGGGAACGCGCGCATCTTCGCGGGCGAGGATGAGAACTGGGGAAACAAGCCGATCGCCGTCTTTCAGACCTCGGATTCGAGAACCTCCACCTTCGACACTCTGGGCGACCCCTCGACTTGGATCAAGTGGGCCGAACCAACAGCTGAAGCTCTCCGTCAGGCCTGCCTCGCCAATGAGTCTCGGATCTCATACTCACAGCCCCAACTCCCGGCCGTCACGCTGACACGTCTTAGCGTGAGTAACAGCAAGTTTTTGGGGCCGGTGGAGCTTCAGTTCAATCCCCAATACAACTCCATCATCGGCGGACGAGGAACCGGCAAGTCGACGCTTCTCGACTACATCCGGTGGGCACTCTGCGATCAGCCGTCTGCGTTGCCTGATGATGCCGAGGTGGGTGATCCACGCGTTCGGCAGAGGCGACTCATCGATGCGACGCTGCGGCCGTTCGATGCGAGTGTGGACGTCCACTTCGTTCTCAACGACATCCCTCACGTCGTTCGGCGTCACTCCAGTGACGGGAGGGTCGAGCTCAAGATCGCTGACGAGGAGTTCCGTGACGTCCGGGAGCAGCACATCCGGGAGTTGCTTCCGATTCAGGCATACAGCCAGAAACAACTCAGCAGTGTTGCAGTACGTCTCGATGAGCTGACGCGATTTGTCACTCTCCCGATTCGACGCGACCTTGCGGAACTCGATGAGCGGATCGAGGCCGCAGCGTCGACGATTCGCGATGCCCACTCCTCCCTTCAGAAGCATCGCCGACTGAGCCGAGCAATCGATCAAGCGCAGCTAACCCCGATTCTTCGGTAACTCCGGGGCCGGTTCCATGAGAAGTGCCCTCCGGTGGG
>CAZHZQ010000206.1:0-3086 GCA_964537235.1 uncultured Actinomycetota bacterium
CGCCTTCCGGTTGCGCCCCTGGGTGCGGTACTCCGAGGAGGTCAGGATCAGCACGCCGTCGTTGGTGATGCGGTTGCCCAGGTGCTCGCGGATGCGCTGCTTCTGCTCGGGCGACAGGGCCTCGGTGGCCTCCAGATCGAAGCGCAGCTCGACCTTGGTGGCGCTGGTGTTGACTTTCTGGCCGCCCGGACCGCCGGAGCGGGCGAAGTTCAGCTCGATGTCACCTTCCGGTATCCGCACCGAACGCGTGATCTTGATGTCGGACATGTCAGCGCCGCAGCTCGGCACCGAGGTCGGCGACGGCGTCCGCGACGCCGTCGATCACCTCCTCGGCGTCCGCGTCGGTGAGCTGACGGTCGTACGCCTGCAGTCGCAGGTGGAAGGCCAGGCTGCGCCGCTCCTCCCCCAGCTGCTCGCCCCGGTACTCGTCGAACCACCACAGCCCGTCCAGCAGCTCCCCCGCCCCGGAGCGGACCGCCTCCTCGATCCGTGCGTACGGCAGGTCCTCGTCGGCGACCACGGCCACGTCGACACCCATGGCCTGGTGGCGGGCCAGCTCGGGTGCGTGTCGCGCGTCGAACCCGGATCCGCGCAGGTGCGCCCAGAGCGGATCCAGGACCAGCTCGGCGATCACCGTGCCGTCCGGCAGGTCGCGCCGCTCGGCCTCGTCGGGGTGCAGCTGGCCGGCCACGCCGATCTCGACGCCCGCCCACCGCAGCGATGCCGTACGCCCCGGATGCAGCACCGGGTGCTCCCCGACCTGACGCACCAGTGGCGAGCCCTCCGGCGTCACGCGGCGCGCCACCTCGTCCAGGAGCCCCAGGAGGTCGAACAGGTCCCACGGCCGGTCGCGATCGAGCCAGTCGCGCCCGCCGACCCACCCGTAGGCCACCGCACCGATCGTGATCGGCTGGAAGGGCAGCGGTCGGCCGTCGTGCCCGCTCCACCGGCCGGTCAGCGCGTCCGACATCGCGGTCTCCAGCCGACCGCCGGGCTGGCGGAAGATGCGGCCGACCTCGAAGAGGGCGGCTCCTTCGCGCCCCTGGCCGACGTTGTGCCGCGCGGAGGCCAGCAGGCCCTCGGCCAGTCCCGGCCGCATGGTGTCGCTGTCCTTCGCGACGGGGTTCTGGAGGCGGACCCGGGGATCGTCGGGTGCGAGCAGCGTCAGCGCCTCGGGGCGCACGAAGGGGGTGGTGTGCGCCTCGTGAAACCCGGCGGCGAGCGCCGCGTCGCGCACCCGCCGTTCGGCCCGTTGGCGGCGGCTCAGCCCGCCCCGCAGCGCGATCCGCGGCAGGGTGGCGGGGATGCGTTCGTACCCGTGCAGGCGGGCGATCTCCTCGACGAGGTCCGCCGGTCGGGCCAGGTCCCCGCGCCACGTCGGCGGCGTCGCCTCGATCGCGGCGCCGCCGTCCTCGACCACCTCGACCTGGGCCCGACGCAACAGCTCGGCCTGCCGGTCGGCAGGCAGCTCCTCGACGCCCAGGAAGCGGGTGGTCCACGCCGGATCGAGCCGGATCACGGCCCGTGGCGGGTCACCTTCGCCGCCGACCCGCACGCCGCCGTCCCGCCCCTCGGCGAGCTCCGCCAGCAGGTCCACGGTCCGTGCGGCCGCTCCCCACGCTCCCTCGGGATCGACGCGACGTTCGAACCGCATGCTCGCCTGGGAGACAAGGTTCAGCCGTCGGGAGGTCCGGCGTACCGCGGTCGGATCGAAGGCGGCGGCTTCCAGCAGCACGCTGGTGGTCGCCGGTCCGACCTCGGTGTCCTGACCCCCCATCACCCCGGCGAGCGCCACGGCTCGCTCGGCGTCCGCGATCACGAGGTCGTCGGGTTCCAGCTCCCGTCGTTGCCCGTCGAGGGTCGTCAGCTCCTCGCCCGGTTCGGCCCACCGGACGACGATCTCGGGGCCACGCAGGGTCTCGAGGTCGAACGCGTGCAGCGGCTGGCCGAGCTCGAGCATCACGTAGTTGGTGACGTCCACCAGGTTCGAGATCGATCGCACACCGCAGATCTCGAGGCGACGGCGCAACCACCAGGGGGACGGTGCGACCTGCAACCCCTCCACGGTCCACCCCACGTACCGGGAACAGCCGTCGTGCGCGATCACCTTCACGGGGACCTCGCCGTACTCGCCCCGCACGACGTCGCTCTGCTCGGCCGGCGCGGGGGCGGGGGCGACCTCGATATCGAGGATCGCCGCGAGATCGCGGGCGATGCCGTAGACGCTGTGCAGGTCCCCGCGGTCGGCGGGGACGGCGACGTCGATCACCGGCTCGCCCAGCGGGAGAACCTCGTGCACGTCGGTCCCGGGTGCCAGGCCCTCGTCGGCCCGGCCCAGCACCATGATCCCGCGGTGGTCGTCGGCGACCTGCAGCTCACGTGCCGAGCACAGCATCCCGTCGCTGGTGATGCCCCGCATCTCTCGGCGACCGATCTCGAACGTCCCACCGTCGGCGGTCGGCAGGGTCGCGCCCGGCAGGGCCAACGGCACGATGTCATCGGCCTGCATGTTGCGCGCCCCGACCAGGACCGTGCGCTCACCCTCGCCGTCGTCGACGGTGGCGACGACCAGCTTGTCCGCGTCGGGGTGCTCGGACACGTCGAGGACGCGAGCGAGGCGCACACCGGCGACGTCGCCGCCGGGGCGCCGGACCTCCTCGATCTCCAGTCCGTTGCGGCCCATCAGCTCGAAGAGCTCGCCCTCCGGGAGGTCGACGTCGACGAACTCACGCAACCACGACAGGGGAACCTTCACGGCAACACCTTCATCTCAGAACGCTGCGAGGAACCGGACGTCGTTGTCGTAGAAGCGGCGGATGTCGGACACCCCGTGCCGCAGCATCGCGACGCGCTCGGTCCCGACCCCGAACGCGAACCCCGAGACCTCGGCGGGGTCGAGCCCGCACGCGGTGAGCACGTTCGGATCGACCATGCCCGCACCGAGGATCTCGATCCACCCGGTGCCCGAACAGACCCGGCACGACGGATCGGGATGAGGTGTCCTACCGCTGTCGCTACTTGAGGACGGATCAGGTGTCCTACCGCTGTCGCTACTTGAGGACGATCCGTCACAGAACCCGCACGAC
>CAZHZQ010000206.1:3186-4400 GCA_964537235.1 uncultured Actinomycetota bacterium
AGGTGTCCTACCGCTGTCGCTACTTGAGGACGATCCGTCACAGAACCCGCACGACACGTCGACCTCGGCCGACGGTTCGGTGAACGGGAAGAACGACGGGCGCAGGCGCACGTCGCGTTCCCGCCCGAACAGGGCCCGCGCGAAGGCCTGCAGTGTCCCGCGCAGGTCCGCCATCGTGATGCCCTGGTCGACCGCCAGGCCCTCCACCTGCCGGAAGACCGGCGAGTGCGTCGCATCCGGGGCGTCGTTGCGGTAGACGCGCCCGGGCACCACCACGGCGATCGGAGGTTCCTCCGAGGTCATGACGCGCGCCTGGACGGGTGACGTGTGGGGGCGCAGCAACGTCCCCGCGTCGGCATCCACGTAGATGGTGTCCATCTCCAACCGCGCGGGGTGATCCGGCGGGATGTTCAGCATGTCGAAGGCGAACGTGGCGTCCTCGGCCTCCGGGCCCTCGGCGACCCGGTACCCCAGACCGACGAACGCGTCGACGATCTCGTCCTCCACCTGGGTGAGGAGGTGCGGTCGGCCGGGAGGGATCGTCCGGGCCGGCATCGTGACGTCGACCGCCTCGCGGCGCATGCGCTCCTCGAGCGCCACCGACGCCAACGTGGACCGGCGTTCCTCGAACCGTTCCTCGAACACCTGCTTGAACGCGTTGACCGCCGCCCCGAGCTCGCGCCGCCGTTCGGCGTCCAGGTCGCCGAGCTGGCTCTGGATGGCGGACAGCCGGCTCTTGCGCCCTGTGTAGCGGACCCGCACGTCCTCGAGCGCATCGAGGTCGTCGGCCTCGTCCACGGCACGCAGGGCGTCGTCGCGGAGCTCGTCGAGCTCGCTGGTCGACGGGGCGTGGTCGCTCACGGGCCTCTTCCGGTCGGGCTCGTGAGACTAGCGTTGGGGCCCTGCGCCACCGTCGACGACCCCGTCGAGGTCCCCCACCGCGAGCTCGATCCCGCCCTTGGGGAACGCGACGTGGAACGTCGACCCGACCTCCTCTTCGGACTCGACCAGCACCCGACCGCCGTGCGCCTCGACCAGACCCTTCGTGATGTACAGCCCCAGGCCCGTGCCGGCCCGCTTGTTGCCCCGCCCCCGGGAGAACTTGGCGAAGATGTGGGTGCGTTGGTCGGACGGGATGCCGGGTCCACGGTCGCGGACCACGAACTCGACCTCGTCCTCGAGCTCCCGGACGGCGATGTCGATCGGGCCGTCCG
>CAZHZQ010000207.1:0-4390 GCA_964537235.1 uncultured Actinomycetota bacterium
CCGTGACCGTGTCCGCATCCAACCCCACCCACCGGTCGCCGACCCGGACGGTGGCGCCCAGAAGATCGCCCAACGCGCCCGCGAGCGCCCCCCGCTGTTCCGCCCCTTGCCGGCCCACCGGCTGCTGACCCATCGGCTCCACCTCTTCCTGACAACGGTCGCGGTACTCGTCCTGCATCTGCCTGCTACTCGAACGTGTGTTCGTGTTGTCTCGCGGGACAGTATTTTACACCACCCCTGCGACATCCCGCGGCCTGGGTCCACATGGCCTGTGGAAAAGAGGGGCCGATGGTCCTGGAACCAGGGAGGACGGCTTCCTCGAACAGGCTCACCGGCTGCGACCTCGGCTGCTCGACGGGGAAGGAAACGTCTCAGCGGAGGTGCAAGAGGACCAGTAGGACGACCGTCCACGACAGGAAGAGCGTGACCCCCAGGGTGACCGCTTGGGTCTTGATCGCGGATGCGACACCGGGACTCATGGTCGGCCGGGCTCCTCCCCAGGTGCGACCAGAGATCGCCGACGACGACGCTGTGGTCGTATCACGTCGACGTACGTCGGTTCGCACCGAGTCGATCTCTCGCCGCAACTCGCGGCGGGTCCTGGCCAGTTCGGTCCGTAGACGACGGATGTCGTTCCGGAGTGCCGCCTCGCGTCGGTCCCACGAGTGCCCGGTCGGGGTGTGCATGGCCTGTGTCATCTGCCGTCTCCTGGTCCAGGCACCAGCGTGCACACACCCCGGACGGTCGGCAAGTGGCGCGCCGGGAGCTCGGACGTGCAAGTGTGCCCGCGCCCCGTACCGTTCGATCCCCTCGCCGAACGAACCGGAGGTGGGATGGACGAACAGCAACTCCGCACCGACGCCCAGGCGATCCTCCAACGCCTCGGTCCGCTGACGGCAGCCGACCTGTCGCGGCGACTGGTCGAGGCCGGACACCCGGTGGCCGAGGACGCCCAGTACGTCCGCGATCTCCTGTTGTCCGACGCCCACTTCGCCTGGGACCGCGACGGTCAGCCGACCCGTGAGCCCGGGACGTTCGCCGCGTACCCGCTGACGGACGGGCGTCTGGTCGACCTCGACCATCTGCTGGACGGCCTCGTCGTCACCCACCGGATCGGCGACGAGGAGCGCCGGGCAGGGGAGGTCGAACCGGAGCCGGATCTGATGGTGGCGCACATCCTCGCTCCCGACGGCAGCCACATCCCGCTCGCGGGCGGCGGGACGCTGACGTTCACGGACACCGGCGCGTTCGCCGGACCCGCTGGGTGGCTGCCCGACGACCCGGTGCTCGTCCTGACCCTGCGCGACGGGCTCGTCGAGGTCGCCGGCGCCGACGACGTGCCGGGCCCGGACCAGACCACCGCTGACCGCCTCGCCGCCGCGTACGAGGTCATCGTGGACCGAGGCCCGTTCCGCGAGGTCCCCGAGCTGCTGGTGGAGGCCCGTGCCCGCTACCCGAAGCTGCTGGCCGAGCCGCAGGCCCCGCTGTCCGAGCTCCTCGAGCCGGCGGGCCTGCGCCAGCACGGGGCGCGGCTGCACCGTGCCGACGAACCGCCGCCGGCGACCACCGGCCTGACCGACGAACTGACCGACCACCTGCGTGACGACCACGGGTTCGACGACCGCGAGGTCGCCGACCTGTTGCAGGTCACCAACGGGGCCCTGGCCTCCGTGAACGCGGTGCTGCGTCGGACCTCCGACCTGGTCGACGAGACGACTGACCCCGAGGAACTGCAGCGGGCGCTCGACGAGGTGGAGGGCGCGCTCGACGACGTCCTCGACCCGGAGGTCGCGTCGGCCCTCGCCCGGTTGCTCGAACGGACCCCGACCACGACCGCGGTCCTGCACGACGTCGTGGGGACCGAGGGCATGCTGGCGGCCGCGGTGTTCGGGATGCTGGAGGCGGTCGACGACGACCTGCGCGACCGGCACACGCGTGCCAACGCGCACTGGCTGCGTGCCCGTCTGCTCGAGTTCCTCGCCGACGACCACGCGGACGCGGAGCGGGAGCTGCGCCAGGCGCTGAACGCCGACCGCGACCACGGCGAGGCGACCTTCGACCTCGCCCGCTACCGGGCCGACCGCGGCGAGGCAGGGGCGGCCCTGGGTCTGCTCCGCCAGCTCGAGGGCGGCGGGGACCCGGCGTGGGTCGAGTTGCTCGAGGACTACGCGGAACCGGGTCCGACCGCCGCGGGGCGCAACGACCCGTGCCCGTGCGGTTCCGGGCGCAAGCACAAGGTCTGCTGCGGTCCGCGCAACGGCTGGCCGCTCGACCACCGCTGGCCGTGGATCTGGGACAAGGTCTGGCGCAACGGGCTCATGGCCCACTCCTTCGAGATCATCGAGGAGGTCGCGCACACCGTGGGCCGCGGTGACGAGCCGTTGTCCGACCCGGTCGTGTCGAACCTGGCGACCTTCGAGGCCGGGCTGATCGAACGGTTCGTGGACACGCGTGGGTCGCTGCTGCCGGCGGACGAGTTGGACCTTCTCCGCGACCTGGCCGAGGTCCGGGCGCGGGCCTGCGAGGTCGTCGCCGTCGAGCGGGGCAACGGGCTGGAGGTGCTGGACCTGCTCGAGGGGGAGCGCCTGCGGCTGGTCGACGTGACGATGAGCCGCAACGCCGAGGTCGGCGACGTGTTCCTGCTGTGGGTCGTCCCGATGCCCGACGGGCTGGGCCCGTGGGAGGGTGGCATCAAGGTGCCTCCCGGGGCCGTGGACAGCCTGCTGGAGATCCTGGACGAGGACCCGGACGACCCGTACGCGCTGGCCGACTGGTACGGCTGGGTGCTGGCCCCGCCCGGGCTGCGCAACACCGAGGGTGAACCGCTGGTCCTGACCACGCTGCGCATCGGGGTCCCGGACGGCGCCGCCGCGCGCGGGGCGTTGGCCGAACGCCTCGAGGACGAGGGAGACCACCTCACCGAGTACGCGGAGGACGAGGACGGCCAGCGCTGGGTGCGCGGGACCGTCGAGGTCGAGGGCGACACGCTCGTCGTGCAGGCGAACTCGGCCGCACGGGCCCGACGGCTGCACGACCTCGTCACCGAGCTCGCCCCGGAGGCGGAGCTGCTGGACGCCGAGCGGATCCCCGCCGACGAGCTGACGGGCCGTGACCTCGATGACGAGGACGGTCCGTCCGGGGCGATCGACCTCGACGCCCTGGACGAGGAGGACCGCGCCGCCCTGGAGGAGCAGCTCGACCGGTTCATGGCCGAGCAGGAGGACCGGTGGCTGGACTCGCCGATCCCCGCACTGGACGGGGCGACGCCCCGCGAGGCAGCCGAGGACCCGACGCGCCGGGGCGACCTCGACCGGCTGTTGCGGGACTTCGCAGCCCGCGCTGCCGAGTGGGAGGGACCGGGGCGTGCGATGGACGCCGCTCGTCTGCGCCGGGAGCTCGGGTTGGACTGAGCAGCGAGCGGCGACGGGCAGGCCTCGACGGGGCCGCTGACCACCCGGATAGCGCCAATATCGTATGCGTATATCTTATGCATGAACGTGATATGATATTTGTATGCGCACCTCGGTGGTCATCGACGACGAGCTCGCCGCAGAAGCACGCGAGCTTGGTATCAACATGTCCGAAGCCGCCCGGGAAGGGCTCCGTCGCGCGGTGCGCCGTCGTCGTGCCGAGCTCGACCGCGAGGCCTACCTGGCTCATCCCGAAGCAGAGGACGAGGCGTGGGAGGACGCCGAGGCCTGGGGCGAGCGGTGAGACGCGGTGAGATCTGGTTGGCCGAGGTGGGCCCGAAGCCGCGCCCCGTCCTGGTCCTCACGCGTGACGCCGTGCTCGACGTCCGCGCCAACGTCACGGTTGCGGAGATCACCACGCAGGCGCGCGGACTCGCCGTCGAGATTCCCGTCGGCCCGGAGTGCGGGATCGACGAGGCGTCCGTGGTCAACGGCGACGGCCTCCATACCGTCTCGCAGCGTCGGCTGATCCGCCAGATCGGCGTCGCCGACGACGACGTGGTCGTCGAGATCTGTACGGCGATCGCGATCGCGCTCGGTTGCGACGGGCTCTGACGCGGACCGGGCCCGCGCCCACGGCACCGCACGGGCACCGTGGGCTGCTGTAGCCAGCGAAGCGCCGGGTTCGGGGTCTCCGGCATGCTGGGTGGAACCCGACCGGTGGCCACGGCGTCCCACTGGCGGGACGCAACCGACTGGGAGGCAGGCGATGCAGGTACCGGTTCGCACGGTGGCCATAGTGCTCTGCGTCGCCCTCCTGACGGCTGCCTGCGGTGGGACGCGGGATCGGACCGTGGGTGCGCTCGGCGACGGTTCCGATGACGACGTCCTGTCGTCATGCGAGCCGGTCGACGGTAGTGACACGACCACGGTGGTCGAGCCGAGCGGACAGCGTCCGCCGGTGGCCGTCATGGAGGAGG
>CAZHZQ010000208.1:0-4346 GCA_964537235.1 uncultured Actinomycetota bacterium
ACCTCCACCTTCATCGTCGAGTGCACCCCCGAGACGCACCGGCGCGCCGGCCTCGATCAGATGGGCGAGCAGGAGAGCCTGGCGTTCTGCCAGGAGCTGTTCGCGGACCACCTCGACGGTCACGAGCTGATGTCGAACAAGAGCCTGTGGACCCGGTTCCTGACCGTCAGCAACGACGTCTGGCACGACGGCAACGTCGTGCTGGTCGGCGACGCCGCGTACACCGCGCACTTCTCGATCGGGTCCGGCACGAAGCTGGCGATGGAGGACGCGATCGCGCTGCAGAAGGCGTTCATCGAACACGGCGACGACCTCGCGGCCGCGTTCACCGCCTACGAGCTGGAGCGCCAGGGGGTCGCCGAACGGTTCCAGCGTGCGGCGATCGATTCGGCCCGCTACTTCGAGACCGTCGGCCGCTACGTGGGGTTCGACCCGCAGCAGTTCGCGTTCAACCTGCTCACGCGATCGGGGCGCATCGGGCACCGCAACCTCGACCTGCGCGACCCGGCCACGGTCAACCGCACCGAACGCTGGTTCCTCGGGGTCGCCACCGGGGACGAGGCCGAGGGGCGGCGCATCGTCACCCACCCGCCCCGACTCGCCCCGCTGTCCATCGGCGAGCGGACGATCGCGAACCGCGTCGTGCTGGCTCCCGCCCCGCTGGACCGTGCGGAGGAGGGCCGGGTCGACGCCCTGTACGAGGGGCAGCTGGCGGCTGCCGTGGACGCCGGTGCGGGGCTGGTCGTCACCGAACCGATCGCGATCTCGGCCCACGGGCGCATCACCCCGGGAACCCCCGGGCTGTACGACCCGTCGCACGTCGATGCCTGGCGGGCCGTCCTGGAGCGTGCCCGCGGAGCCGGCCCGGCACTGATCGCGGCGCGGCTGACGCACGCGGGCCGGAGGGGCGCCACGCGTCCGCGACGGCGGGGCGCCGACCGTCCGCTGCGCACGGGCGGCTGGCCGCTGCTCGCGCCGTCGCCGCTGCCCTACACGCCCCGGTCGCCGGTGCCGACCCCGCTGGACGACCGCACCTACGACGAGGCGGTCAGCGACCTCGCGCACGCTGTCGGGCACGCCGCCGTCGCGGGGTTCGACGTGCTGTCGCTGGACCTGTCCGACGGGTACCTCTTCGCGAGCTTCCTGTCGCCGCTGACCAACGAGCGTGACGACGACCTGGGTGGGGACCTCGAGGGACGCCTGGCGTTCCCGCTGGAGGCGGTCGCCGCCGCCCGGGAGTGCTGGCCGGACGACCGGCCGCTGGCGGTGCGGCTGAACGCCGACGATCGCCGCCCCGGCGGGCTGACCCCGGACGACGCGGTCGAGATCGCCCGTCGCCTCGGCGACCACGGGGTCGACCTCGTCGACGTCGTCGCCGGTCACACCGTGCCGTGGGGGACCGCCGCCCCCGACTACCGTCGCCGCTACCTCGTCGAGCTGTCGACCCAGGTGCGCAACGAGGCCGGGGTCGCGACGGTCACCAGCGGGGCGATCACCACGCTCGACGAGGTCGACACGATCGTCGCGGCGGGGCGCGCCGATCTCGTCGTCCTCGACCCGACGATCTACCGCCCGTGAGGGGGACACCGAGATGACCTTCCGCGCATCCGCCGGTTTCACCGACGACTGGGAGCACTTCGACCTGGGCGTGGACGACGGCGTCGCGACCCTGACCTTCGCGCGCCCCGAGAAGCTCAACGCGCTGACGCTCGACGTCTACGCCGATCTGCGGGACCTCCTGTCGGAGCTGGAGCACCGCGAGGACGTCGACGTGCTGGTGATCGCGGGACGGGGCGACGGGTTCTGCTCCGGCGGGGACGTGCACGAGATCATCGGCGAGCTGCTGGAAGGCGGCGACAACCGGGCGGTCCTCGAGTTCACGAAGATGACCGGGGCGGTCGTGCAGGGCATGCGCGAGCTGCCGAAGCCGATCGTCGCCGCGGTCAACGGCACCGCGGCCGGTGCCGGCGCGGTCATCGCCCTGGCGGCCGACCTCCGGATCCTCGCGGCCAGCGCCTCCTTCCGGTTCCTGTTCACGAAGGTCGGCCTGGCCGGGGCGGACATGGGCTGCGCGTACCTGCTGCCGCGTGTGGTGGGGATGGGGCGGGCCACCGAGCTGCTCCTGCTGGGCGAACCGGTCTCGGCCGACCGTGCCGAACGGATCGGTCTGGCCAACCGCGTGGTCGCCGACGACCAGCTGGCCGAGGAGGTGGGGATCCTCGCGCGACGGTTCGCGGACGGCCCGACGTTCGCGTACGGGGCCACCAAGGCCCTGCTCACCCGCGAGCAGGACATGAGCCTGTCCTCCGCGATCGAGCTGGAGGCCTGGACCCAGGCCCTCCTGATGAGGTCCGAGGACCACCGCGAGTTCTACACGGCGTTCCGGGAGGGGCGTGACCCCGGCTGGACCGGCAGGTGACGACGCAACGACCGCCGTGACGACCGACGTGGCACGAAGATCTGACGACGGAGCGACCGACGAACCGACTGGAGGCACCCCGATGCCACACGAGCTGATCAACCCGCCCGAGCTGGCCCCGGCCCGTGGCTTCTCGCACGTGACCGTCTGCGAGCCGGGACGGACGGTGCACGTCGCGGGTCAGACCGCCCACGACGCCGACGGGAACATCGCGTCGTCCGCGATGGCCGACCAGTTCGCCGTGGCGGTCCGCAACCTGCACACCGCACTGCAGGCGGCGGACGCGTACCCGGAGCACATCGTGAGCCTGCAGATCTACGTGACCGACGTCACCGACTACCGCGACCACCTCGGACCCATCGGCGCCGCGTGGCGTGACGTGTTGGGCGACTGGTACCCGGCCGTGTCGCTGTTCGAGGTCGAGGGCCTGTTCGATCCCGCCGCCAGGATCGAGCTGGTCGCGACCGCGGTGATCCCCGGGGAACCGTCCGCATGACCCGTCGGACCATCCAGGTCCCGCACGGGTGACCCTGCGCGTCAGTCCCGTGGGATGAGACGGAACATGCGGATCTCCCGCGACACGCGGTCGCGGTAGCCCTCGTAGCCCGGGTACAGCTCGTCGAAGCGTGGCCAGTAGCCGTCCATCTCCTGCGGATCGATCCGTTCGGCCCGGACCGGGTGACGTCCGCGGTCCACCTCGACGACGGCCTCGGCGTCCTCCAGGAGGTTGTACGTCCAACCCGGATGGGACTCGCCGCCCCAGTTCGTGCCGACGACCACCCACGCGTCGCCGTCGTCGACGTAGGCCAGCGGGCTGACGTGGGTCCGTCCGGTCCTGCGCCCGGTGGTGGTCAGCATCAGCGTCGGGAGGACCGTCCCGGCGAGCGTGATCCGCCCTCCCGTGAGCCGATGGAGGAGGCGGTCCAGCCGAGGAGCGATCGGCCGCATGACCGTGGCGTACCACCGGTTCCTGCTCAGCCGCCGGTTCATCCGCCTCCACCAACCCACGTGGGCCTCCTCGTCGGACCCACCGTAACCGCCCCACCACCCCCGTCGACCGGCCCACCACCCAGGTCGAGTGGCAGCTGAGTTGCAGATCTGCAACTCAGCTGCCACTCGACGGTCGTCGGCGGCCCCGCGGTGGCTCGGGGGGTGAGGGTGGCTCGGGCGGTGGCGGTGGCTCGGGGGGTGAGGGTGGATCAGGCGGTGACCGTCAAGGCCTGATCCGCCGCCGGGTTGCCGAGCTCCTCGGTCAGGAGCGCGGCGGCCTCGGCGGCTCCCGGGATCCCCAGCCGGGCGCTGTGGAGGTGTGCGCGGACCAGCAGCTCACGCATGCCGTTGCGCGAGGCCATGTCCACCAGGGCGGTCACCCACCGGGACGCGTTTTCGGCGCCCCGGTCCACCGCGACGTCGCACAGCGCCTCCAACCCGTAGGCCTCCACCCACAGGTACGAGTCCGGCAGCCGTCGGCAGACCCGGGGGGCCTCGTCCAGGAGTTCCAGCGCGCCGTCCTCGTCGCCGCGCCGCGCGGCGACGAGGCCCAGCCCGCGCAGCGCGATGCTCTCCCAGCACGGGTCGCCGAGCTGGGCGCCCAACGTGTACGCGTGCTCGAACCCGTCGGCGGCGGCGTCCACCTCGTCCACGTCCAGGTCCACGTCCGCCCGCAGCGCCTCCGGCCACGGCAGGAAGCTGGTCCACGCCTCGCTGCGCACGAGCTCCAGCGACTCGTCGAGCTGCTCACGTGCGGATCCGTGCTCGCCCCGGAGCAGGTGCAGTCGCCCGAGGAGCGACCGCGCGAACGCCGCGGCGCGACGGTCGTCCGACCCGGCGGCGTCCGCCCCCTCACGCAGCACCGCGAACGCCCCGGCGTGATCCCCGATGTCGCTCAGGCGCATCCCGTCGACGACGTCGACCCAGGCGAGCTGCG
>CAZHZQ010000209.1:0-4318 GCA_964537235.1 uncultured Actinomycetota bacterium
CGTCCAGGCCGGTGCCGGCCAGCACCACCCGGCCGCGACGGCTGAACATGTAGGACACCGCCCCGGGCTCGGAGAGGCTGCCGCCGGCCTTCTCGAAGATGTTGCGGATGTCGGAGGCCGTGCGGTTGCGGTTGTCGGTGAGGAAGTCGACCATCAGCGCGATGCCGCCCGGCGCGTACCCCTCGTAGGTGCCGTCGTCGTAGGCGACGCCCTCGTCGAGCTCACCGGCGCCGCGCTTGAGCGCGCGCTCGATGTTGTCCTTGGGGACCGAGATGTCCTTGGCGTCCTGCACCGCCTGCGCCACCGACGGGGACATCTCGGGATCGGAGGTGCCGGCCTCCCGGGCCGCCGCCTCGATCTTGCGGATCGCCTTGCCGTGCTCCTTGGCCCGCTTCTGATCCTGCCGCTGCTTGCGGTGCTTGGTGTTCGCCCACTTGCTGTGGCCTGCCATGGTCACCAACTCCTGCACTGCTCGCGCTCGCGGCACACGCGTGCCGCCTCGCCACCGAGGCTATCGACGGCGACCCGGTCGGCGTGCTGCGGGGTGGTTCACTCCGCGTCGACAGGAGGACCCGATGACCGACGACCGCGACGTCGTGCTGGGTCATCCCGACGACACCGGCACGACCAAGCAGCGGCGCGGTGCGGCGCTGTACGACCTGCTCGTGCTCGGATGGGTCGTTGGTGTGCTGGCCGTGCCGGTCCGCGAGGTCGCGCCACTGCTGGCCGAGGCCTCCCTGCTGGTCCTGTGGCTGCTGCTCGTCGTCGTCGAGGGCCTGACCGGCTCCTCCCCCGGCAAGCACGTCACCGGCATCCGCGTCAGGCGCGAGGACGGACGCCCGGTCTCGGTCGTGACCGCGGCGATGCGGCGCCCGTGGGGGTGGCTGCTCCCACTGCAGCTGGTGGGCCCGCTCCCGAGCGCCGTCGCGACCGCCGCAGCGCTCGGTGTGCTGCTGGTGATGCTCGTGTCGGTGGAGCGATCCGGGGATCGGCGCGGCTTCCACGACCGACTCGCGGGGACCTCGGTCGAGCCCGGCGACTTCGACCCGCGGGTGCGGCTGGTGGTGATCGCGCTCACCGCGATCGCCGCGGTGGCCGGCTTCGTGCTGGGCGCGCAGGCCACCCCCGTCACCCCCGCCTGAACCGCTCGTTCTCCCCGATGACAACCCTGGCCACCCCGCCCGGTGGCCGTCACCACACCGCGAGGCCCCACGTGCGAGCAGTCCTGGCCGTCACGATCGCAGCAGTCGCGACCACGACCGTCGTCGGCCCGGTGGCAGCGGTCGCGACGACCGCAGAGGCTCCTGCCTGTGTGCCCGGCGGCGAGACGATCGTGCTGGACGGCACGGTCGCGCCCGAGGAGGCCAAGACCTACCGCTACCTGCCGTTCGAGGTCGCAGCCGGCACCACCCGGGTCGAGGTCGCCTACGACTGGGGCGACCAGGACCCGCTGCTTGCCGAGGAGCCGCAGAACCAGACCGTGGTCGACCTGGGCCTGTGGGACGCCGACGGCCTGGCCGGTGCCGACGCGTTCCGGGGCTGGGGCGGCAGCCGCCAGGGCGTGATCTCCCGGGACATGCCGCCGGTGTGGGTGCAGGCCGACTCGGCCGATCGCGGGTTCACGCCGGGGGCGGTCGAGCCCGGCACGTGGCACGTCGAGCTCGGCTTCGGCAACGTCAACCGCGGTGGGGGCACCTGGCACGTCGAGATCACGTGCCTCGACCCGGAGGTCGGACCGGAGCCGCCGTACGAGCCGGTCGATGCGAGCCACGTGGCCGACCCGGAGCCCGGCTGGTTCCACGGTGACTTCCACATGCACGGCTACCACTCGAACCCGGACGGGCCGACCCACGAGGAGGTCGTCGACAACGCGCGCGAGGTCGGCCTCGACATCGTCCTGCTGACCGAGTACGTCACGACCGTCCACCACGGCACCTGGGGACCCGTCGCCGCGGCCAACCCCGACCTGCTGGTCGTGCCCGGCCGCGAGGTCATCACCTACTTCGGCCACGCCAACGTCCTGGGCGAGACCCCCGACGTCGTCGACTACCGCCACGGCTACGAGGACGTGACGCTCGGCGACATCCAGCGACGGTCGGTCGAGGCAGGTGCGCTGTTCCAGGTCAACCACCCCACGATCTTCCCCGAGCCGGTGTTCACCAGCTTCTGCCGCGGGTGTGAGTTCAACCTCACCGACGCCATCGACCTCGACCTGGTCACGACCGTGGAGGTCCTGACCGGGCCGGTCGAGGTCGGTCCCGAGTACATCGGCGGGCCGCCCGGGCCCGGTATCGAGAATCCGTTCGTCGACACCGCGATCGACTACTACGAGGAGCTGCTGCTGGCCGGCCACGTCGTGACCCCGGTCAGCGGCAGCGACGCCAAGCACGTCGACGGCCACGGCTCGTCGGCCACGGCGGTGTGGGCCGAGGAGCTGTCGCGCTCGGCGGTCTTCGACGGGCTGCGCGCCGGCGCCACCTACGTCCGGACGCGCGGCGTCGCCGACAGCCCCGCGATCGAGGTCACCGCCACCGCTGGTGACGACACCGTGATGCTCGGGGGGACGCTGGTCACCGACCAGGCGACGATGACCATCCACGTGACCGGGGCGCAGGGCCAGGTGGCGGAGGTCACCCGCAACGGCCAGGCCTACCTCAACCTCCCGATCGCCTCCGACGACGAGACGTTGACGGTGCCGCTGGTGCGCACCGCGGACGAGGGGCCGCTGGGGACGTTCCACCGGGTGGACGTGCGCGAACCGAGCGGGATCCGATCGGTGCTGTCCAGCGCGATCTTCCTCGCCGACCAGCTGCCCGACCGGGGTGGCGACAGCGGTGAGGGCGACACCTCGACCGCCGGCACGGACTCGACGGACGGGACCGATGCCGATGACCAGCCGGGCCTGGCGGCCACCGGCGGGGGCGCGGCGCTGGTCGGCGTCCTCGCGCTGGTGCTCGCGGCCCGCCTGCATCCGGCCGAACGTGTCAAGGGCCGGTCCCGGGCAGGGTGATGGTGAACGCAGCGCCGCCCTCCGTCCGATTCGTGGCGGTCACGTCGCCGCCGTGCGCGCGGACGAGCGCGCGTGTCAGGGACAGTCCGAGCCCGGCGGTGCCGCCGTCCTCGCGGCTCTGCACGAAGGGGTCGAAGACCGACCCGAGCAGCTCCTCAGGTATGCCATCGCCGCGGTCGCTCACCGTGATCTGGATCCTGTCCCCGTCGCCGTCGGCGATGTCGACCCGGATGCGGCCACCGGAGTGGCGCAGCGCGTTGCCGATCAGGTTCTCGATCGCGCGCTGCAGCAGCGGCGGGTCCACCTCGCCCGTGACCGGCCCCCCAGTGACCACGACACGCTCGCTCTCCTCACCGAACGTGCCGACGACACCGTCGACCAGCGTGCGCAGCTCGGTGTGATCGCGGTCGAGTCGCAGGCTCCCGGCCGCGACGCGCTCGGTGGCGAGCACGTCCTCGACGAGTTGGAGGAGCTTCTCCGCCTGTCGCTGCTGCGCGCGGACGAGGTCGCTGACTGCGGCGGGTGACAGCTGCGGTAGCCGCTGCAACAGCGTGTTCGCGGAGCCGATGATGGTCGCCAGCGGCCCTCGCAGATCATGCGACACGATCCGCAGCATCGTCGCCCGAGCCACGTCGTAGGCCGCCAGGCTGGCGGCGCGACTGCGCTGCCGCTGGCCGAGGCGACCGATCAGTGCTCCGGCAGTGATCGACGCCCCGACGACGATCGTCCACACGCCGAGCGCCCCGGGCAGGTCGACCGCTCGCAGAGCGACTGCGTACCCGGCGCCGACGATGGCCACCTCGCCGATCGCCCAGCTCACCGGCAGGTAGTAGAAGGTGAACGCCGCGACGTACACGTAGAAGATGCCGAACAGCGCCGCAGTGGCCTGGCCGCCGAACACGATGATCACGCTGACGACGACGGTCCCCGCCGCTGACGTGATTGCGTGGACCGATGCGGGGAGCGGGAAGCGCTCACCCACGAGCCACACGGCGACGCCGATCACGATCGAGGAGACCGCCACGGTCACGAGGCCCACGGGGGAGTCGACCCGCTCACCGAGTCCGGTGACGAGGGCGACCAGGACCAGCAGGCCACCTGACGCGTACAACACCCCGGTCACCCGGGTCATCTCTCGGCGGAGGCGGTTCTCGGCGTCGTCGGGCACCGATGCTGTGGCCGGCGAGGGTCGAGGTGTCTCCCGATCCCATGGCATGCCGGTCCTCTCCGACCAGTGCTCGATCATTGCTGCTGGACTCAGACCTTCGCGCGGGCCTCCTCGCGGCCGACCGAGCCCAGCGGACGGTC
>CAZHZQ010000210.1:0-4264 GCA_964537235.1 uncultured Actinomycetota bacterium
ACGGGGAGCGGTTGCCCTTCGGCACCCTCGAGATCGAGGTGGTCCACACCCCGGGCCACACCCCCGGCAGCCTCCAGTTCCTGGTCCGTGGGCGGGAGCGGCCTCACCTCTTCAGCGGGGACTCGCTGTTCCCCGGCGGTCCGGGCAACACCTGGAACGACGAGGAGCTGTTCGAGCAGCTCATGAGCAACCTCGAGGAGAAGGTGTTCGGGGTCCTGCCCGACGACACGTGGGTGTACCCCGGACACGGGGACGACACGACGTTGGGTGAGGAGCGCCCGAAGATCCCCGAGTGGCGCGAACGCGGCTGGTGATCTTCGCGCAGGCCACTTCACCCTTCTGGAACTCGATACTCACGGCCACGGCTGGTCTGGTGGGTGTAGCTGTTGGCGGCGCGATCACCTACCTCATCGAGCGTGCCAAGTGGCAGCGCGACCAGCGCCTCGACGTATACGTGTCATTCCTTGAGGCCGCAGACGCATATTGGGCAGCCCTGAATCGTTGGGTACTCGGCGTGGTGCGAACGGATAATGACAAGAGGTTCGACGACATGACCGCAGCCCAAGAGGCCAGCCGGGAACTGTTCCGAGCCAAGACCCGCCTCAAGTTCGTCGCCAGTGATGAGCTTCTCGACGCTGCGGACGAGTTGCACGATGTACCTCAACCGATTTCAAGCGCCATGCTGCTGTGGGCTGCCCGGGTCGCTCAGCACCTGCAGGATCCCACTTCAGGCGAGGTCGAGCAACCGGACTTGGACATGAGGGCTGTGATGGAAGGTTGGGCGGAGTCGCGCCAGCGGTTCCTTGACGAGGCCCGAAACGACCTCTAACGCGTCCCCCCTCCCGCGCTCAGCCGATCATCCCCCGCGCCGCGCATACGACCGAAGGGCTACCTGGCGGGCACCCGCAGGCAGAACTGACCGCTCACCGCTCGAGGAGCGTCTTGAGACGTTCAAGTCCGCGCTCTTCGAGCTCAGCGTTGATGATCTTGTAGGCCTCGTGACGCAGCTCCTGTTGAGAGCGTCGTTGGGCGCTCGCGTACTCCCCCAGGCGTTCGCTGGCCTTGACGATGTTGCGTCCGCGCCGCAACTGCGGTTTGGGCAAGAAGAAGATCGAGGGGCCAACCTGGTCGAGCCGCTTGAGGACCTCAGGCATGTAGGCGAGCATCTGGCCCCACTCCTGGATCGGGTCCTCGATGGGATCCTTCCAGGTCACGACCGACACGTCGGTGCGCATCAGCGCGACGAGCTCCTCGGGCTGCTCGAGCTGCGATGCGTCACGGGTGACCACCCCGGTGAACGTGTCCTCCTCGGCCCGCAGGTAGATCAGCCAGTCCGGCGTCTGCCCCTCGGTGAGTGACGCATCGTGAAGACTAACGTGCACGTACTCGACCCGGCCGTCGACCATGCTCGGTTTGAACGGCGGGTTGGGGAAGTTCTGATCGAGTAGGAAGCGGTAGTCGGCCGTCACGCCGCGACCTGGGCTGCCTCTCCGCGGAGCTTCGCCTCGAGCTCCAGGGCGTCCTCGACGTCCGCGCGGTTGATGCCTGGGTACAGCCTCATGATCGCGACGGGCGACAGGGCACGGGTGCGATTCAGGGCGTAGATGGTGGACGTCGGCAGGCGGGTGTCCCGGATGCACGGCTCGCCGGACATGACCCACGGGGAGATCCGGGTCCGATCCGACGGACGCAGCAGGTTGGGGCCCCACAGGGTGCGCTGTTCGACCTCGGCGACGAAGTGGGCGGCCTTGTCGACCGTGAACTCGTCCAGGTACTCGAAGATCTCGTCGAGGGCGGCCTGCCCGCCGACCGCTACCGGATCGCCACCGCGGTGCAGGTGGTCGCCACCGGACCGGGCCCTGGCAGCGCGCTCGTCACCGGTCGACATCATCTGACGGGTGTCGGCGACGTGCCCCGCGACCGTGCTGCGTTCCATCCCCTTGTCGCGCAGCCAGTAGACCATCCGCAGCAGGATCAGGTCCCGGTACGACCACATCTTCGGGGACTCGTGCATGAAGTCGGGCACGAGCACATCGTGGTTCGCCCAGTTGTACACCGTGCGCTCGGGGATGCCCGACAGCTGCGCCGCACGCGATGCCTTGTAGCGCCCGCGAGGGAACTGCAGCGCCCGGACGAGCGCCTCGTCGCTGGTCGTCACGGAACCTCCGGCTGCCCCTTGCGGAAACGGAACCCTAGTCCAGTATCGGCACCATCCGGGGACCTCCTGTAGACCACCCGGTCGATCGGGCAGACCAGACCTGGGCTTCAGGCTGCACCTTCACGGGCCTTGCGGCGGGCGTAGCGGCGCTTGAACTGCCGTTCGATCTCGTCCTGATCGTCCTCACACCAGCCACAGAGACCGCGGGTCGACCGTGGCTGGACGTACCGGCGCATGCAGCGGGGGGCACAGCATCCCGTCACGGCGCGCCCGGACCCCGACCTGACGGAGAGCTGCCTCGATCACGTCATCGTCGGCGCGCAGACGGGCCTCCTCCAGATGCATCAGCAACATCAGGGAGGCGAGACCAGGTCGCCGGAGGCGTCAGGGTTCCCCGGCGGTCCCGGCAACACCTGGAACGACGAGGAGCTGTTCGAGCAGCTCATGGGCAACCTCGAGGAGAAGGTGTTCGGGGTCCTGCCCGACGAGACGTGGGTGTACCCCGGACACGGGGACGACACGACGTTGGGTGAGGAGCGCCCGAAGATCCCCGAATGGCGGAAGCGTCGCTGGTGAGCGTTCTCGTGGGGGCCGGCGACCTGGTGGAGCACCTGGACGAGGCCTTGCGACTCCGGTTGCTCGGAATCATCCCGGTACTGCGCCAGGTGAGCGGAAGGGTCAGGCGGGAACCGGGTCCCGAGGCTCGACCGTAAGGCGGTCACTCACCGCCCGATTGAGTGCCGAACGCGTCGCGTACCGAGCCGTACGCTCTGGCACGGCTTGCAGAACGAGGCGACGAGCCTCACGTTCGACCAGCACGATCTTCACGAGTTCGTCAACGAATGACGGAGCGCTGGCCTCCACATGGGCGCAGTCGACGGTTACCTCAGCGTTGGAGAGGTCGTCCGGTAGCTGAGCGACGAACTCACGAGCAAGCTCTCGGCTACCGACAAGGGGTGGGGGTGTGAGTACCGCGTTCAAGGTCTCTGACCTCCCTGCGTCTGACCGGAACCACACTCGATACGAGCTCCCACGAGGGTGCCACTCAGGTGTGACCGATTCGGACCTTAGCCCTCCCCGTACGGATGAGCACGGTGCCAGCCACGCCTCTCAGCAGCTCGACAACGGACGGGAGCCCTGTCCCCGACCCGGCTCATGCGACGCTGAAACGTCATACTCGAGAGCGCGGCTGGTGAGTGCCAGTCGGGAACGTGCAGCCCGAGGGTGGCGAGCACGTCCAGGCGGGGCGCTTCGACGTAGTCCAGGAGGTCGTCCACGTCCCGGACGGTAGCGCACTATTGCGAACCATTCGCGAAAGCGTTACCGCCTCGGAATCCACTCACGGTTCGTCGTGAGGAAATACCTGCGAACTGAGCCGCTGTCCTGGTCGGCCATGACGTGAGCCCAGCGGTGGACTACCTCATGCTTGTAGTCCTCCTGCTTCAGCGTCGTGTCGACGCGATCCCAAGGTTCCAACGTGGCAACGGTAGGGCCCAGTTCGGCCACGAGTTCGCCGTGCTCGTCCGGCATGGCATCATCAGCCGTAACCAGGATCCACGGGTCGTCCAGCTCGCCGTTAGGTCACGTAGGAGTGGCGGATCCTTCAGGGTCTTGTCCGAGACGTCCGCCACCGACCTTGATGGGCGTCGCTTACGAAGCTCGCTGCTGATTCGGGACGAGAGACTCGCATCGATAATCAGCAGTCGATCAGGCACGGCCTACGCGGCCGACTCGTTCGGTTCGTATTCGGTGACCCTTCGCCACCAGCGGACAGCATCATCGATCTGTTCGGCGCTGAGGTCGTATTCGTCCCGCAGGATCTTGCGGCCCCCCTTACTGGTAGCCAGCCGTGCGACGTCCTCAGCGGGAACCCTCAGCCCTGCGATGACTGGCCGCCCTGAGAGGCGGTCAGGATCGACTTCGATGTGTCGAAGGTCGTCCAGTTGCCGGGCGGCCCAACCTCCCCGCCGAAGGTCAACCGCGATCTTCTCGAGGTCGACCTTAGCCCCAATCCTTCAGTGACTCGTGGGGCGCGGGCTGTTTGGGCTTCACCGGCGCTGATTCCGTGGGAGCGCCCGGCGGGTCGGCTCGAGGCTGCCGGGGATG
>CAZHZQ010000211.1:0-4213 GCA_964537235.1 uncultured Actinomycetota bacterium
CTCCACGTCGCGGTGATCGTACGCGTCGTGAACACGGGGACGGGACTCGTCGGGGCGCCTCTCGATCAGATCGCCATGGGCTACCTGCAGCGCATCGTCGCCCTCGTACCCGCCGGACACGAGGCGTCGGCGCTCCTGTGGGTCCGTCTCGGCTGGTGGTGGCCTGCGCTCGCCGCCCTCGGGGTGGTCGGCATCCTCGGCGCGGCGATCGCCTCCTCCGGGTGGCCGACCAGGCTCGTGCTGCTCGGAGCCACCGCGTACTCGATGGCGTTCCTCTTCTCGGCCACGTTCTGGCGCGGGACCGCGTACGCCCTGCTGTGGCCGCTGGGCGAGGCCAACGGGCACGTCGACCGCTACCAGATCCTGCCCGGACTGCTGCTGTGGAGCGCGCTGGCGCTCGCGATGGACCGGTGGACGTCGGAGTGGCGACCGGCCCGGAGGACGGGAGCGGTCGTCGCCTGCGTGGTGGTGGTGGCGGCGATCGTCGGGACGAACCTGCGGGCGATCACCCTCCGCGACGGCCCCAGTTGGAACGAGGAGGTGGCTACCGCTCGGGTCCGGTGCGAACACCACGATCTCGACGAGGTCAAGATCCCGATCGATCCCGGGATGTGGCAGGTCGCGGTCGACTGCTCCGTCGTCTCAGGCGGCTGAGCGGTCCACCGCCGAGGTGGTCGACCAGATCCACCAGGCGAACGCCCCGGCCACCACGGCGGAACCGAGGACCAGCACCCTGCCGTCAACCGGCGGAGACCACCCACCGCCCGACAGGCCCGGGTACGGCCCCGCGATGCCGACCACGAAGCGCCGCAACGTGCCCGCATAGCTGACCACGTGCGCGAACCACGTGAACGCGAGGGTCCACGCCAGGACGGAGCGGAGCCGCGGGCCGGACAGCGCCGGACGCTCCTGGACGGCGACCGCCGCCAGGAGCGGCAGGCCCACCGCCAGCGGGAGCGTGTAGCGCCCCTGCCAGATGAAGCCCTCGGTCCCCAGCACGCGCGCCTCGAGCACGGCCGGCACCATCGCCACGGCGACCCCGATCCCCACGATCGCCAGCGCGAACCGGCGTCCGGAGGTCAGCCCGAGGACCAGCAGCGCCCCGACGAGGAGGAGCCACAGGATCGGCACCACGTTCGGAGCGGGCGTCGACAGCCAGCCGAAGAACCCGAACAGCTGGTCCGTGTAGTCGTCGGTGCGCAGGAACGTCTCGATGAAGGCCGAGCGGAACGTCGAGGGCAGACCGCTCGGCTCGCCGGTCGTCGCCCCGGAGAAGAACCCCGACCCGAACAGCCACGCGACCGAGAACGCGGTCGCCACGGACGCCGCCGTCAGCGCGCCCCACCACGCACGCGTCCTCACCAGCCTGCTCCATGCCTCACGGCGGACGACGACGACCAGCGCCGCGCCCACCAGGCCCACCCACAGCGCGGACGCAGGACGCGACAGGGCCAGTGCCACGGCCCCGACGGCCGCAACGGCGGTGAGCCGTCGGATCGGGTCGCTCTCACGGCTGCGGACGAGCGCCGCCCCCGCGAGCCAGAGGACCACCGCGCCGGCGACCTCGAGCGCGTTCGGGTTGATGATCGCGAACACGAACACGACCATCGGGGTCAACGCCAACGTCACGCCGATCCCGAGGTGGGCGTCCCACCGGTGACGCACCGCCCACAGGCCGAGCGTGAGGAGGCCGACCACCAGCACGGCGGACAGGAGTCGCGCCCCGTAGAAGCTGGCCAGCCCGGCATCCGCACGCAACGGCAGCCCCGCCACCGCGTAGTAGGCCGGTGGGTAGCGACCGGCTCGGGTGATGACCTCGACCGGGGAGTCACCGGGGACGGTGTGGGGAGAGATGCATCCGGCCGGCACCTCGGGCTGCGACGCGAAGCAGGCCGGGTCGCTCAGGCCCGCGATCGAGGGCGGGACCTCGACCACGCGCCCCGGTTGGCCGTCCGGGGTCGGCCGTCCGTTGACGTCACCGCCCGCGACGGCTGCCGCCCAGTGGGTGTGCGCGGGCTCGTCGGGCCCGCCGTAGACGGGCGTGGCGAGGATCCACAGGGTGACCTGTGCCAGCACGAGCAGTCCCCCGACGATCCATGCGAGGCCCGATGTCGGATCGACAGCCCGCCTCACCCACGCGGCCGGTGCCGGGCGGGTCGGCGACGTGCCCTCGGTGTCAGCCAAGGTCGAGGACGTCGCGGAGGAACTTGCCCGTGTACGAGGAGGACTCGTCGGCCACGTCCTCGGGGGTCCCCGTCGCGACGACCCGGCCGCCCCCGTCGCCTCCCTCGGGCCCGAGGTCGATGATGTGGTCGGCGGTCTTGATGATGTCCAGGTTGTGCTCGATCACCATCACCGTGTTGCCCTTGTCGACCAGCCGGTGCAGGACGTCGAGCAGTTTGGCGATGTCGTGGTAGTGCAGGCCGGTGGTGGGCTCGTCGAGGATGTAGACGGTCTGTCCGGTGGCACGCTTCTTGAGCTCGGAGGACAGCTTCACCCGCTGGGCCTCGCCGCCGGACAAGGTGGTGGCAGGCTGTCCCAGCCGGATGTAGCCGAGGCCGACGTCGCTCATCGTCTGCAGGTAGTTGGTGATCGTCGGGAGGTTCTCGAAGAAGTGCAGGGCGGTCTCGACGGTCATGTCGAGGACCTCGGAGATCGTCTTGCCCTTGTAGCGCACCTCGAGCGTCTCACGGTTGTAGCGCCGGCCCTTGCACACCTCGCAGGGGACGTACACGTCCGGCAGGAAGTGCATCTCGATCTTGATCGTCCCGTCGCCCTTGCACGCCTCGCAGCGTCCACCCTTGACGTTGAACGAGAAACGCCCCTTCTTGAAGCCGCGGACCTTCGCCTCGGGCGTGGCCGCGAACAGCTTGCGGATGTGGTCGAACACGCCGGTGTACGTGGCGGGGTTCGACCGCGGGGTGCGCCCGATCGGCGACTGGTCCACGACCACGACCTTGTCGACGTGGTCGAGCCCGTCCACCCGCGTGTGCCGGCCCGGGACCTCGCGCGAGTTGTAGACGTGGCGCATCAACACGCGGCTGAGCGTGTCGTTGAGCAGGGTCGACTTGCCCGAGCCCGACACGCCGGTCACACAGATGAACGTGCCGAGCGGGAAGTCCACGTCGATCTGCTTGAGGTTGTGCTCCTCGGCCCCCTGCACGGTCACGATCCGGTCGGGGTCGACGGGGCGCCGCTCGTCCGGCGTCGGGATCTCCAGCTCGCCGGACAGGTAGCGGCCGGTGAGCGAGTCGTCCCTGCCCTTCAGATCCGCCACGCTGCCGGCGTGCACGATCTCACCACCGTGCTCGCCGGCACCGGGACCGATGTCGACGACGTGGTCGGCCGCCTCGATCGTGGCCTCGTCGTGCTCCACCACGATCAGCGTGTTGCCGAGGTCGCGGAGGCGCAACAGGGTCTCGATCAGCCGGGCGTTGTCGCGCTGGTGCAACCCGATCGAGGGTTCGTCGAGGACGTACAGGACGCCGACCAGCCCGGCGCCGATCTGGGTGGCCAGCCGGATGCGCTGCGCCTCGCCTCCCGACAGCGATCCCGCGGGACGGTCGAGCGTGAGGTACTCCAGACCGACGTCCAGGAGGAACTTCAAGCGGGCGCGTATCTCCTTCAGCACCCGCGCCCCGATCAACGCCTCGCGGTCGGTCAGCTTCAGCCCGTCGATGAACACGTCCGCAGCGGCCACCGACATCGCCGCGAGGTCCGAGATCGGCGTGTCACCGATCGTCACCGACAGGGCGACCGGACGGAGGCGTCGTCCCTCGCACACCGGGCACGGGATCTCGCGCATGTACTGCTCGACGTTCGAGCGCACGTAGTCCGAGTCCGTCTCGCGGTGTCGTCGCAGCAGCGACGGGATCACGCCCTCGAAACGGGCCTTGTAGGAGCGCTTGCGTCCGTACCGGTTGCGGTAGGAGACGTGCACCTTGTGGTCGATGCCGTGCAGCACCGCATCGCGGACGTCCTCGGGCAGGTCCTGCCAGGCGCGGTCCGGATCGGCACCCTGATCGGCCACCACGGCCTTGAGGATCTCGCCGTAGTAGTTGGACCGGTTGCCGCCCTCCCACGGGAGGATCACCCCGTCGGCGACGGACAGCTGCGGGTCGCCGAGAACCAGGTCGGCGTCGACCTGCAGCTGGGTGCCCAGTCCGCTGCACTCCTCGCAGGCGCCGTACGGCGAGTTGAACGAGAAGTTGCG
>CAZHZQ010000212.1:0-4194 GCA_964537235.1 uncultured Actinomycetota bacterium
GCTAACGGTCGAGAAGCTCAAGCGGCACAAGCTGGAGGCGTACCGGACAGCCGACGACGCACCGTGGCAGCGTTGGTCGGTCTACCGGAGCCTCGTCGTCGAGTTGAGCCGAGACGACGACCTCTACATGCTCATCAATGGCACCTGGTCACGCATCGCGAGGGATCTGGTAGAAGAGGTCAACGACTTCGTGTCCTCGCTGCCGCCGAGCGCTCTTCGCCTTCCCGATGCCCGACTCGGTGAGCACGAGTTCGACTACAACCGCCGTGCTGGAGAGCTAGACGAGCGACTGCACGTCCTTGATCGTGAGCTGGTGAGCGGGAGCGCCACGGAGGGCCGCGTCGAGGCCTGCGATCTCTTCGGCGAGGACGGGGTCTTCGTCCACGTGAAGCGCTACACGCGAGGGTCCGCCGATCTCTCTCATCTCTTCGCCCAGGCATCGGTGTCTGCGCATGCGTTCCTGCGTGAGCCGATGTTCCGGTCGGATCTGCGGGACTTGCTCACGGAGCACAGGACCGACCAGTCACTGTCCGACGCGCTCGTACCAGATGAGAGACCCGAGCCTGCCGACTACGAGATCGCCTACGCCATCATCGCGCCCGGATGGTCCGATCGGGGCTGGACCCTCCCGTTCTTCGCGAAGCTGACCCTCATGCAGTTGGGTGGCGACCTCGGTGACTTGGGTTTCAACGTGACCCTTACGCCCGTTCCCCTCGCAGGCGCTTGAACGCTCGCTGCCTGGATGACCGTTCGGGTGTCAGACGTCGCTCTCCGGACGGGTACTGAGCAACAGAAGCAGGCCACCTGATCGAGGAGCGATACGTGCACTACTACGTCAACGAGAACGCCCAGAGCAACGGCGACCATGAGGTCCACGAAGAGACGTGCTCGTACCTACCGAAGGAGGAGAACCGCATCGACCTCGGCGAATTCGCCGGGTGCGCCGCTGCCGTGTCCGAAGCCCGCGAGTACTTCACGCAGGTCAACGGATGCGTCCACTGCTCGGAGGAATGCCACACCGGGTGACGCCATGTCTCTGCGTTGCGGAACGGTCGCGTGGTCGAACTAGCACCGATGAGGATCAACTACACGTCTCTGGGTGTCCCTGGGATCGCATCGGGCAGCCTGTCCTGCACGTGGCCCGACCTCGCACTCGCCGCGGTGATCGTCGGGAAGTCGGGCTGGTACGACCTGCTCCGGCACGGACGGGCGTCCGTGCACGAGGTTCTCTGGCGGGTGGCACTCCTGCGCGCGGTTCTTAGAGAGGAGCCGACTGGACATCTGGCGAAGACGACGCTGTACGACCACGGTCTGGATACGACGGAGAAGGGGATGGTCAGCTACTGGCTGGCGATGACCACGGCGATGGCGTTCGCTCGGTCGCGGCTCGACGTCGCATGGATGGTGCACGTCGACCACATCCTCCGCGAGAACCGGCTCGCTCTCCGCGGTAAGCGTCCCGACCTGATCGGCTGTTCTCGCTCCGTCGACCTGCACGTGGTGGAGGCGAAGGGTCGCACGCATGGGTTCGCGCAGAGAGCGATCGATGCTGGCAAGGGCCAGCTTGCTGACTCCAGGTACCGCTTCCTCTCGCCGACTGGCGCGACCACTCCCTACGTGCACCATTCGTACTTCGACCGGTCTGGACGCGAACTCGCCGTCCACGTCGAGGATCCCGAGCCCGGGGGACGTCCAACGTATGTACCGGTCGAGGTGATCTGCGGTGCCTACTACGACGCCTTGGCTAGCACGGTGCAGCACGGTGAGTCGATCGACGTTCCGGGCGGGTTCATCGCCTCGGAGTTCGACTCGGTCGGGATGGTGCTCGGGCTCCATCGGTCCTTCGAGCCCGCCCTCGTCGCCGCCGAACGAGGGACACAGGCCATGCCACCCGGAGCCGACCCGTCCGTGAAGAAGCGCAAACTGGGGACGGATCACGGGGATCTATCCCAGTTGACTGTGACCGCGTTCGCTGAACTCGGTACCGAACTGCTCGTGGCATACGGCGAATTCGAAGAAGCCGGCGAGTTCGTTCACGATGGGTACAGCATCCACGTGTCACACGATGGTGCTCTCATCGGGCTGGATGAGCGCTGGTTCACATGACGTGAGATGCGGAAGGTGTCGGCTGTGGTGGGACCGTCCGATCGCGATGACGTTCAGGATCGACCTGAGGTCGTCCTGGGACGTCTGAGCATCGCCTTCGCTGCGGCGACGATCACCCAGATCGATCTCGTGCGCGTCGGGCTCGCCCCGGAACTGACGCCGACGATCGCGGCTACCTCGACCCTGTTCATCGGCTGCCTGGTGGGTGCTGGCGTGACGCGGGTTCTCCGCGCACGTCGGCGATCGGCGATCATCACGACGGTGTCTGCGGCGAGCTTGTTACCAGCCGCGATGTGGTTCAGTGCGACGAACTCGACGTGGGCGTTCCTTCTGGCCTCGGTCGCGTTCGCCGTCACCGCTTCCCAACTGCTAACGGCAGCTGTCGCCATCGCCGCCCGCGGAGTCGCGTGGTTGACGAACCGCTACCGGGAACGGGGCGGTCGACCGACGATCCAGGACGCGATGCGACGTGTGTTCGCTGACCTCGGACCAGACGGTCGGAGTGCCGCCGCACTAGGGGTCGTGGCGACGCTGTTCCTGACGATGTCGCTGTTCATCGACACAACCCCAGCAGATCAGCCTGGTGTCATCGGGATCCTGGCTGACGTCTTCGGTCGGCTGTGGTCGGTCCTGCGGGGACTGTCAACGGCCTTGCTTGCCGGAGCCGTCGTTCTGTACGTCCGTGAGAAGCCACTCGTCGCATCGATCGAGCCCACAACGGTGGACAGGCCGCGAGCAGCAGAGGCCCAACTCGACGGAGTTGCATACACGAGAGGAGCGAACATGTCGTTGAACAACATCGAGATCGATACCGATCGGCAGGAGTTCCACCACGCGTCTGTCTTCGCGGTCGAGGTCGGCGCCACGGGTCCACGCGGGGGTGACGCCGGTCACGGCAGCCGATGCGTACTCGCGTTCGAGAACCTGGGCGGAACGGCCTGGGAGGTCGAGGTCGACGGTCAGGTGGTTGCCGACCATCCCGACCGCGTGGTCCTCAGGTTCGGTGGTGATGCTGAGGGTCACAACCTCGTGCAGGCTCTCGAGTACGCGGCCCTGCGTCTCCGCCAGAGTTGGAGGCACTGAGACGCCCGGCACCTACCGAGACAGTGCCTCGGCTACCTCAGTCGTCAACGGGCGGTTGACCGGCATGACACCCCCGTTAGACGAGTGCGTTTGTGTAGACTGTCTCACACTTCTCCCAGGAATAGGAGTAGGAATGTCTGGAAGACGAGAGCGCAGCGAGGACCGACGTCAAGACACCAACGCCCGTGACGACCGGTCCGATCCGCTCGCGGTGCCTGCTCGTACGCGTAGCCCGGCTTCGAAGCAGAGCGGCGAGTCGGATTGGGCGTGGACGCTGCTTGAAGAGGTCGTCGATCTCGCGGACCGGTTGCAGGTGTCTCCTGAGGCGGTCGCTTCGGCGTGGGAGCGGGTGGTGGCTGCGGCGCTGGAGCAGGGCCGCAGTCTGTCCGAGGCTCGCGGGCGGCTGTTGGACGTGCTGCTGGATGGTCTCGATCTGCGGGGCAGCGTGCCCCAGCCGGTCGTTGACCAGGCACGCAAGGTCGCGGCCCGCCGCCGGCGTCTGGTCGAGGAAGGAGCGTGGTCGGTGGCCGACCTCGCAGACGTCCGGGACGTGACGGCCGGGGCGGTGCATACGTGGCTGGGCCGACAGCGGGATGCCGATCGGCTGTTCACCGTGTCCTCGGGCCGGGAAACCTACGTACCGGCGGTGCTGTTGGACGAGGCCGCCGAGCCCTACGAGGGGCTGGATGAGGTGATCGGTCCGTTGAAACAGGCCGGGATGGATGCGTGGGCGCTGTGGGTGTGGTTGGACACCCCGTCGAGCTGGCTGGACGGGCAGAGGCCGGCAGACCTGATCGCCGACGGTCAGGTCGAACGGGTCGCCCGTGCCGCTCGAGACAAGTCGGCCACCGCGGCCGCGCGGTCGGCCCAACCGGCCGCGTGACCGCGCCGGACTGCCCGGCACCCCACGGCTGTCCGGTCCCGGACCCGGACGAGGTGGACCTGCGGGGTCTGCGTCTGGCACGTCTGCAGGCTGGCGATCGGTTGCACCGCGTCCACGAGCAG
>CAZHZQ010000213.1:0-4167 GCA_964537235.1 uncultured Actinomycetota bacterium
GGTTGAAGGACTGGAAGACCATCCCGACCTCGCGGCGGATCTCCTGGATGTTGCGCAGGTCGTCGGACATCTCGACGTCGTCGACGACGATGCGTCCGGCGTCGTGCTTCTCGAGCCGGTTGATGCACCGGATCAGGGTGGATTTCCCGGAGCCGGACGGGCCGATCACCACCACGACCTCCTGCTTGCCGACGACGAGGTTGATGTCCTCGAGCGCCTGGAAGTCGCCGAAGTACTTGTCGACGCCCTCGATGACGACCATCGGTTCGCCGGTGCCGCCGGGTTCCATGGCGGTCTTGGTCAGGTCGTAGCTGCCCGTGGCCATCAGCGTTCTCCCACTCCGAGTCGCTTCTCCAGCCGCTGACTCTCGCGCGACATCGTGTACGTGAACACCCAGTAGATCAGGGAGGCGAACACCAGCGTCTCGGCCAGCAGGCCCTGACCGGCGAACGCGCCCTGGCTCGTGACGGCCCGGGAGACGCGCAGCAGCTCGAACAGCCCGATGATCGAGACCAGGGAGGTGTCCTTGAACAGGCTGATGAACTGGCCGACCAGCGCCGGGATCACGTTGCGCAGCGCCTGTGGCAGCACGATCAGCCGCGTCTGCTTCAGCGGGGACAAACCGATGGCCTGGGCCGCCTCGATCTGGCCCTCCGGGACCGACTGCAGGCCACCCCGGACGATCTCGGCCACGTACGCGGCGGTGAACAGGGTGATGGCCACGAGCGCCCGGGTCACGCCAGCCAGGTTGGACAGGTTGGCCGGGAGGAACAGGCCCAGCATCAGGCTGCCCATCAGCAGCAGCGTGATCAGCGGGACCCCCCGGATCAGCTCGATGTAGGCCACGCAGACGGCCCGGACCACCGGGAAGCTCGACCGGCGCCCCAGCGCCAGCGCGACGCCCATCGGGAACGAGAGGAGAATCCCGCCCGTCGCCAGGAACAGGGTCAGCATCAGCCCGCCCCACCGGTGCCAGCCGTACCCGCCGAACCACGACAGCACCCCGAAGGCGATCATGAACCCGCCGAGCCCTATCGGCAGGCTCCACCGGGACCATCGCGGGGGGAACAGGTGCAGTCCGACCCACCGGGCGATCACCACCGTGGCGACCAGGACCACGATCAGCCCGATCGTGATCGGTGAACCGGACAGCCACGCGATAGCCACCAGCAGCAGGCCGAAGGGCCACAACCGCCGCACCGCCCGCTCCAGGCTCCGGCGTCCCGCCGGGAGCTGGGGGTTCTCGGGGTCCTCGGCCTCACGCTCGGCGGTGGTCCGGACGGCGCGGCCCAACAGGAAGCCGACCGCGGCGGCGACCAGGAACAGGGCGATCCACGGGCGGACGAGGCTGGGTCGTCCCGGCCACAACCACACCATGATGTTGGTGAGGTTGACCTCGATGACCTCCCACCGGGCGGTGACGAACACGAACCGCAGTCCCCGGTACACGGCCACGGCGATCACCGAGCCGAACACGACCGTGATCAGGGCGTTGTACCAGGTGTTGAACAGGTTGGCCCTGGCCCACTGCACCGGGGTCAGATCCGGGATCTGCGGACGTTCGGGCGGGTCGGGCAGGGTGGTGTCGCCCACGGGGCCCGGCTCCGGGGTGATCCCGTCCCGGTCGGGTGGGGCCGGACCGCGCTCGACCATCAGTGCACCACGAACTGGATGCGGCGGTTGTACAGGTTGGTGAGCGCCGAGATGACCAGCGAGATCACGAGGTAGACGCCCATCAGGATCGCGATGTTCTGCGGGGCGGGGCGGCCGTTGCCGATGATCACGAAGATGACCTGCGTGACCTCGGGGAACCCGACCGCGATCGCCAGCGAGCTGTTCTTGGTGAGGTTCAGGTACTGGTTCGCGGTGGGCGGGACCATGATGCGCAGTGCCTGCGGCAGGATCACGTGCCGCATTCGCTGGAACCGGGTGAGCGCCAGCGCCTCCGCCGCCTCGACCTGTCCCTTCGGGACCGCCTGGACGCTGCCGCGGACGATCTCGGCGATGTGGCTCGCCGTGTAGAACGTCAACCCGGCAAGCACGGCGAGGAACGGCACGGGCAGCTTGATACCGCCGGTGACCCGGAAACCGTCACGTGCGGGTGTGGTGAGGTCCACCGCGGGTCCGACCGTGAGGTAGGCGGCGAACGCGACGACGACGGACGTGGCCAACGCCCACAGCACCCGACGGTGGGGGGCGCCGGTGCGTTCGTGGACCCGGGTCCGCCACCAGGCCACGGCGCCGCCGACCGCAAGCCCGATCCCCAGGATCGCCAGCAACGTTCCGCCCCCACCCTGGGGGAGCACGACCCAGGGGAGCCAGAAGGCCTGGTTGGAGATGATGAAGCGTCCGGGGGACTCGATCGGCGCTTGGATCTGCGGGAGCCGCAGGAGGATGGCGGCAGAGAAGAAGATGATGATCACCAGGATGGGGATGTTGCGCAGGCTCTCCACGTAGAACGCGGCCGACTTGCGCACCAGCCAGTTCGTCGACAGGCGCGCGACGCCGACGAGCACGCCGATCACGGTGGCGAGCACGATCCCGAGGGACGACACCTTCAGGGTGTTGATGACGCCGACGAGGATGACCCGCCGGATCGGCGTGCCCGAGCGGACGTCGGTGTTGGCCACCTGGAAGCCACCGGGCTGGTCCAGGTAGCCGAACCCGGTCGGCAGGTTCGAGCGCGACATATTGGTGACGAGGTTCGTCGCGAGGAACCAGTAGACCGCGAAGACCAGCACCAGGAACAGCGCCTGTCCGACGACACGCAGCACCCGGACGTCACGCCACAAGGGTGGCCGCTGCTGCGCCTGGTTCGTCGCGCTCACGTCACCGCGACCCTACTCCTCGGACGCGTGTGGGGGGCGACATCGTCGCCCCCCACACGCGTCGCGTCATGCGTGGATCAGCGGTACGGCGGCGGGTAGTGCAGGCCGCCCTGGGTCCACAACGCGTTGGCCGTGCCCTCGCGTTCGATCGCGAGGGGTGCCAGGTGCCGCTCGTAGATCTCGCCGTAGTTGCCCACGGCGCTGATCACCCGCACGGTCCATTCGGGGTCGAGGCCGATGCCGGGGTCGAACGGCTCGCCCTCCTCGGCCTGGCCGAGGAAGCGCAGGATGTCCGGGTCCTCGGTCTCGAAGCCCTCGACGTTGGCCTGGGTGATGGCCTCGCCGCCCTTCTCGTCGGCGAACGCCTCGGCCTGGATCGTGGCGATCACGACCCAGTCGACGATCTGCGACCACTGCGAGTCGCCGTCGCGCGTGACCGGCCCCAGGGGCTCCTTGGACATGACCACGTCGAGGATCGTCAGGGCTTCCGGTCCCTCCGGGAAGCCCTCACGCAGCGCTGCGAGCTGCGACCGGTCGGAGGTCCAGCCCTGGCACTGGCCGGCCTCGAAGGCCGCCTGCAGCGACTCGTTGTCCTCGAAGGTCTGCGGGGTCATCGTCAGGCCCCGCGACTCGAACGCGGTCGTGAGGTTGAGCTCGGTCGTGGTGCCGGCCAGCACGCAGATGGTCGCGCCGTCCAGGTCCTCGAGCGACTCGATGCCCGAGTCGGAGCGGACCATCATCCCTTGCCCGTCGTAGAACGTGGTGGTGGCGAAGGTCGCGCCCTCGCTGCCGTCCCGCGTGGCGGTCCACGTCGTGTTACGGATCAGCACGTCGATCTCGCCGGACTGCAGGGCCGTGAACCGGTCCTGCGCGGTGAGCGCCGTGTACTCGACGGCCTCGGGATCTTCGAGCACGGCCGCCGCGAGGGCCTTGCAGTAGTCCACGTCGAAGCCGGACCAGTTGCCCTCCGCGTCGACGGCGCTGAAGCCGGGTAGCTGACCGTTCACCCCGCAGTTCAGCGTGCCACGGTCCCGCACCTCCTGGAGGGTCTCGCCCTGCGCAGCGCCGCCGTTCTCGCCGCCGTCCTCGCCGCCGGTCGCGGGTGACTCCGCGCCACCGGTGTCGCCGTCGTCGGTCCCCCCTGGGCAGGCGGTGAGCAGCAAGCCGAACACCGCCACCATCATGATGAGCTTGATCCATCTCGAACGTCGCATGTCCAGAACCTCCCGCATCTGTCCCCGCCCTCCGGTCGTAGGCTACTACCGGCATCGTTGCCGACGACCCGACTGTAGGCGGGCGAGCCCCCGGCTGTCACGGGTCTCGCGCGCTCCGGTCATGT
>CAZHZQ010000214.1:0-4162 GCA_964537235.1 uncultured Actinomycetota bacterium
GGGCGCACTCGCCCGCAAGACATATAGGGCGCACTCGCCCGCAAGACATATAGGGCGTACACGCCGCAGGGCGTCAGCGGAGGCGGACCCGGACCACCGCGTCCATCTCGAGGCTGCCGACGTACAGCCAGCCGTCGTGCTCCCGCGCCCCGGTCACGTCGTGGACCTGCCCGGACGGCGACTGGAGGTTGTCGACCACCTGGCCCCGTTCGTCGACGGCGACGACCATCCCGCGCCGGTCGGGGTCCGGCTGGAGCTTCTGGGGGATGCGCTGGACGATCTTGCGCAACGTCGGCCGGGACAGGAAGACGCGGTCCAGGGTCGCATCCCGCCGCCGGGTCAGCGCCACCCAGAACACCCCCTGGCCGTTCGCGGTGACGTTGTCCGGCAACCCCGGGAGGTTGTCCACGAGCAGGTCCCGCTCGCCGGCCCGGTCGCCGCGGAGCCACAGCCGGGTGACCTGGTAGCGGGCCGTCTCAGCGACGGCCAGGAAGTCCTCGTCCCGGCTCAGCGCCACGCCGTTCGCGAAGTAGAGGTCCTCGAGGACCAGCCGTGCCTCCCCGGCGTCCGGGTCGTAGGCCAGGATCCGGCCGGTGGGGTCGTGCTCGATGAACGGCTCGCGCTGCTCGTGCAACTGCCACCGCTGGGTCGAGTCGGTGAAGTAGACCGTCCCGTCCGACGCGATCGTCGCGTTGTCGCACAGCAGCAGGGGCCGCCCCTCGAACCGGTCGACCAGCACGTCGACCTGACGGGTCGCCGGGTCGACGCGCAGCAGTCCCCGGTACGGATCGCACACCACCAGCGTCCCGTCGCGATCGACCTCGACCCCCAGCGGACGGCCCCCGGTGTGCGCGACCGTCTCCGGTCGCCCTCCCCCTGGCGGGAAGCGCAGGATCCGGCCGTCCTCGATGCCCGTGTAGGCGTTGCCCTCGTCGTCGAACGCCACAGCCTCCGGACCGATTCCGTCCGGGATCTCCCACCGCTCGCCGGCATCCAGACGCGCGTTTTCGGCGTACGGCCCGGCGAGGTCCGGGGCGGGCGGGGGATCGAAGCGACCGAACGGCCCTCGTGGTCGCGGCATCAGCGCCTCCACCTGAGGAGGGCCTGGGTCAGCCGGTCCGGGCACTCCAGGGGCGTGAAGTGGCCGCAGTCCGGCAGCTGGGTGACCGCCGGGTCCGGCAGCAGCCCGAGCAGCCGCACGCCGGCGAGCTCCCACGGCTGGAAGGGGTCGGCCATCCCCCACACCAGCTGACACGGGATGTCGAGGTCGGCGAGGTCGTCGACGATCTCCCTGGTGTCCTCGTTCGTGACGGCGCCGACGTGGCGCTGGAAGGCCCTCCGGCCGTCCGCGTCGCTCACCTTGCCGTCGAAGATCACCCGGTGGAGGTGGTCGTCGGTGAGCCGGTCGGGGTCGGAGAAGGCGCGTCGCAGCTCGCGGTGCAGGTACGGGTTCGAGAACAGCTTCGCGCGCACCATGGCCGGGTAGAGCCCGAGGCGCGCCACGGCTCGCAGCAGCTTCACCGGGGCCACGGGCCACGTGTCGTCGACCACGGTGTTCGTCAGGCTCATCCGGGACACCAGGTCGGGGTGGCGCACGGCGAGGATCTGGGCGCTGGCGCCCAGATCGTGGCCGACGAGCCAGACGGGCCCGGTGCCGCGGTCGCGCAGCCAGGCCGCGACGAGTTCGGCGGCGCCCGCGAGCGAGTGGTCCGCATCCTCCGGCACGCGGGTCAGTCCGTAGCCGGGGAGGTCCGGGGCGTAGACGCGGTAGCCCTCGTCGCCGAGTCGCGTGAGGACCTCCCGCCACAGCTCGGCCCCCGTCGGGATGCCGTGCAGCAGCACCACCGGTTCGCCGTCCTCGGGGCCGGCCTCGAGCACCGACAGCTCGAACTCGCCGAGGCGGTGCTGTCTGCGCAGCGGAGCCGCCATCAGCTGAAGCGCACCAGATAGTGGCGCTTGCGTCCGACCTGGAGCACCAGCAGGCTCTCGCTCGCGAGGTCGTCGGGGCCGACCTCGCGGGTCGGATCCTCGACGCGGACGTTGTTGATGCGCACGCCGCCCTGCTGGATCAGCCGGCGCGCCTCACCGTTGGACGCGGCGGCACCGACCTCGGTCATGAGGTTCAACAGTCCGATGCCGTCTCCGAGGTGCTCCCGCGGCAGCTCCGAGGACGGGGCGGCCTCGAAGGCGTCCGCGAGGATGCGGTCGTCGAGCCCGGCGAACTCCTCGTCGCCGAACAGGATCTCGGTCGCGCGCTGCGCCTCGGCCAGGCCGTCGTCGCCGTGCAGCAGTCGGGTCGCCTCCTCGGCGAGTCGGCGGTGGGCCACGCGCCCCGCCGGTTCCCGGCTGTGCGCGGCCGCCAGTCCCTCGATCGTGTCCTCGTCGAGGAAGGTGAACAGGCGCAGGAACCGCACGACGTCGTCGTCGTGCGTGTTGATCCAGTACTGGTAGTAGGCGTAGGGGGAGGTCATCTCGGGGTCGAGCCACACCGCGTTGCCGGCCGACTTGCCGAACTTCGCGCCGTCCGCGGTCGTCAGCAGCGGCCAGACGAGCCCGTACACCTCGCCCCCGTGCAGGCGACGGGTCAGCTCGATCCCGGCGACGATGTTGCCCCACTGGTCGGTCCCGCCGCCCTGCAGGCGGCAGTCCTCCTGGGCGTACAGGTGGGCGAAGTCGTAGGCCTGCAGCAGCTGGTAGCTGAACTCGGTGTAGCTGATGCCCTGTTCGCGCTCCTCGAGGCGCCGCTTGACCGACTCCCGGGCGACCATCTGGTTGACGGAGAAGTGCTTGCCGACATCGCGGAGGAAGTCCAGGAACGACAGCTCACCCAGCCAGTCGTGGTTGTCCACCAGCAGCCCGTGGTCGCCGGACAGGTCGAGGAAGGACGACAGTTGGGAGCGGATGCCGTCGAGGTTCGCCGCGAGGACCTCCTCGTCCAGGAGCTCGCGCTCGTCGTCGCGCCCCGACGGATCCCCGATCCGGCCCGTGGCGCCGCCCGCGATCGCGATGGGGCGGTGGCCGAGCCGCTGCAACCAGGCCATCGCCATGATCCCGACCAGGGAGCCGACGTGCAGGGACCGGGCGGTCGGGTCGAAGCCGACGTAGTAGCTGACCTGATCGGTGGCGAACAGCTCGCGCAGCCCGTCCTCGTCGGTGACGTCCGCCACGAACCCACGGCGCTGCAGCACGTCGAGGGCGTTGTCCTCGGAGGGGGCGGGGTCGTCGGAGGGGGCGGGGCGCGGTGAGCTCATGACCGGTGACGGTAGCCCGCGCCGGGTCGGCGCCCCGAACCGACCCCGACCCCCCCACCAAACCCCCACCAAACCTTCAGTGTTGCGAATCGGGGTGGAATAACTTCAACATCTTGAACAAAATCCACCCCGATTCGCTCGTTGGCGAGGGTCCGGTCGTTGGCGGGGGGTCCGCTCGCGTAGGCTCGTGGCTGATGAGTCCCTTCGTGAACAAGGACGGCGGCGGCCAGGACGAGACCGGGCCCCAGGGCGAGGGCCTGCACGTCGACACCGACGACAAGGTCTGCGAGGACTGTCGCCGCGACGTGCCCGCGTGGGTGGAGACCTGTCTCGAGTGCGGCGGTGACATCGTGTCGCGGACCGACCTGCCGGCGCCCAAGGACGCGCTGCTGCAGCGGTTCCTCGATGAGGACGACCCCGAACCCTGAGTCGAGTGGCAGCTCAGCCGCGTATCTGCGACCCAGCTGCCACTCGACGGGGTTGCCGGGGGTCGGGGCGGGGGTAGAGGCGGGGTTCAGGGGGTCGGGGCGGGCACCTCGTCGTCGATCAGGGCGAGGCGGATGCGGCGGAAGCCCTTGCCCTTGGACTTCACCTTGGTGATCTCGACGCGCCCCACCTCGCGCGTCGACCCGACGTGGGTGCCGCCGTCGGCCTGGCGGTCCAGCCCGACGATGTCGACGATGCGGACGGTGCGCAGGCTGTCGGGCAGCAGCGACACCTTGGTGCGGATCAGGCTCGGGTCCTCGTCGGCCTCCTCGCGGGGGAGGAAGCCGATCTCGACGGGGCGCGCGGCGGCGAGCTCCTGGTTCAGCTGGTCCTCGAGCGGCTGTTGCTCCTCGCTGTCCCAGTCCGGCAGCTCGAAGTCCAGGCGCCCCTCTCCGGGCTTCATGTTCCCGCCGGTGACCGGGCTC
>CAZHZQ010000215.1:0-4148 GCA_964537235.1 uncultured Actinomycetota bacterium
GACCTGTACCCGGACGCCAAGTACGCGATCGGCCCGCCGATCGAGGACGGGTTCTACTACGATTTCGAGGTCGAGGAGCCGTTCACCCCGGAGGACCTCGAACGCATCGAGGACCGGATGCACGAGCTGATCCGGGAGCGGCAGCGCTTCGAACGCGAGGAGCTGTCCCGCGCCGAGGCGCTCGACCTGTTCGCGGACCAGCCGTTCAAGCGGGAGATCATCGAGGAGGTCGATCCCTCCGAGGTCGAGGCCGGCCACGGTCAGGACGGCCGGGGAGACCGGGAGGACGGCCGGGGAGACCGGGAGGACGGCCGGGGAAATGATGTCATCACCGTCTACCGCAACGTGGTCGGCGACGGTGAAGAGGAGGAACGCTGGGTCGATCTGTGCCGTGGTCCGCACATCCCCGACAGCAGCTGGGTGCCGGCCTTCGAGCTGACCCGGATCGCCGGTGCGTACTGGCGGGGCGACGAGTCCCGGCCGATGCTCCAGCGGATCTACGGCACCGCGTGGGAGTCCAAGAAGGCGCTGGAGGCCCACCTCGAGAGGATCGAGGAGGCCAAGAAGCGCGACCACCGGCGGATCGGGCCCGAGCTCGAGCTCGTGCACTTCGCCGAGGAGCTGGGTCCGGGCATGACGGTGTGGCTGCCGAAGGGCGCGATGGTCCGCCAGGTGATGGAGGACTGGGCGCGCCAGGAGCACCTGCGCCGCGGCTACCAGCCGGTCTACAGCCCGCACGTCGCCAAGAGCGACCTCTGGGAGACCAGCGGTCACCTCGACTTCTACGCGGACCTGATGTTCCCCGGGATGGAGGCGGACACCTCCGAGTACCGCGTCAAACCGATGAACTGCCCGTTCCACATCCTCGCCTACAACTCGCGGGTGCGCTCGTACCGGGAGCTGCCGATCCGGCTGTCGGAGCTGGGGACCGTCTACCGCTACGAGAAGTCGGGTGTGGTCAACGCGATGCTGCGGGCGCGCGGGTTCACCCAGGACGACTCGCACATCTTCTGCACCAGAGACCAGGTCGTCGACGAGGTCGTGGACGTGATCGGCTTCACGCTCGACCTGTACCGCGACTTCGGGCTGGGGCGGCCGTCGCGCGTCGCGATCTCCACCAAGCCGGAGGAGGCGATCGGCGAGGACGCGGACTGGGAGCTCGCGGAGAAGGCGCTCGCCGAGGCGGTCGGTCGCGCCGGGCTCGAGTGCCAGACCGATGAGGGCGAGGGCGCCTTCTACGGTCCCAAGATCGACATGCACGCCGAGGACGCGATCGGTCGTGAGTGGCAGCTGACCACCATCCAGATGGACTTCAACCTCCCGGAACGCTTCGACGTCACCTACGTCGGCGAGGACGGGGAACACCACCGACCGTTCATGATCCACCGGGCGCTGTTCGGTTCGATCGAACGCTTCTTCGCGGTGCTGCTCGAGTCCACCAACGGGGCGTTCCCGCTGTGGCTGGCACCCGAGCAGGTCCGGGTGGTGCCGGTCGCCGATGACTTCGTGGAGTACGCCGACGACGTCGCCGAGCACCTCCGCGCCGCCGCCCTCCGCGTCGAGGTCGACGCGTCGGACGAGACCCTCGGCAACAAGGTCCGCAAGGGGCAGGTCGAGAAGGTCCCGTACCTCGCGATCGTGGGCGGCAACGAGGCCGAGGCCCGCACCGTCTCGATCCGCCCCTACGAGGGCGACCAGCGCAAGGACGTGCCGGTCGAGCGGTTCCTGGCCGACCTGGTCACCGAGGTGCGCGAACGCGGGATCCCAGAGGCGGGCGAGTGACGGACGAGGTTCCGGAGGTGCCGCCTCGCGACGGCGCACCCTCGCGGGGTCGGATCGTGCGCACCCCGCAGGACGAGCAGGCCCCTCCCTCACGGCGGATCCAGCGCCTGTGGGCACCGTGGCGCTTCGCGTACATCGCCGGCGAGGGGCGGGTGGAGGGGTGCCCGTTCTGCGTCCTGCCGGGGCGTGGGCCGGAGCGTGACCGCGAGAGCCTGATCCTGCACCGCTCGGACGACTGCTACGTGATCTTCAACGCCTATCCCTACAACCCCGGTCACCTCATGGTGGTGCCGTACGAGCACGTCGGGGAGCTGGACGACCTGGAGGAGGACGTCGCCGACGAACTCTGGCGGCTCGGTCGGCGGGCGGCGACGATCCTGCGCGACACGCTGGCCGCGGACGGGGCGAACCTCGGGATGAACCTCGGTCGTGCCGCGGGGGCCGGTATCGCGGAGCACCTCCACTTGCACGTCGTGCCCAGGTGGGAAGCGGACACCAACTTCGTGTCCGTCATCGGGTCGACCCGGATCCTGCCTCGTGCCCTGGACGACATGTACGACGAGCTCGCGCCGGCCTTCGCCGACTGAAGACCGGGATCGTGAACAGGTCCGGCAAGATGTTGCCGCAGGTCTTCACGATCCCGGGTCAGCCCGTCTCCTCGGCGCGCTCGGCGACGATGCGCTGGGCGACGTGGTCGGGGACCTCCTCGTGGTGGTCGTAGCGCATCGCGACGGTGCCCTGCCCGCTGGTCAGCGCTCGCAGCTCCGGGACGTAGGCCTGCATCTCGGCCTCGGGAACCAGAGCGTGGACCATCTGGCGGCCGGTGCCGGCCGGGTCGGTGCCCTGGATCCGTCCACGGCGCGACGACAGGTCGCCCATCACGTCCCCGGTGAGGTCGTCGGGGACCGCGACGTCGACCTCCAGGATCGGCTCGAGCAGCCTGACCCCGGCGTTGGCCGCGGCGTCCTTGAACGCGAGGATCCCCGCCATCTGGAAGGCCATGTCCGACGAGTCGACCGAATGGTGCTTGCCGTCGAAGAGCTTCACCTTGACGTCCACGACCGGGAACCCCGCGATGACGCCCCGCTGCATCGCCTCGATCACGCCCTTCTCGACCGAGGCGATGAACTGGTTCGGGATGGCCCCACCGACGATCGCGTCCTCGAACTCGAAGTCGGCGCCGCGCGACAGCGGTTCGACCTCGATCTGGGCGATCCCGTACTGGCCGTGGCCACCGCTCTGCTTGACGTGCTTGCCGATGCCCTGGGAGCGGCTCTTCACGGTCTCCCGGTAGGCGATCTGCGGGGGCGCCTGCGTGACCGACGCCCCGAACTTGCGTTCCAGCCGCTTCAGCGTCACGTCGACATGGGTCGGCCCGTACGCGCGCAGCACCACCTGGTGGGTGGCCTGGTCCCGCTCGACGGCGAGGCTCGGATCCTCCTCGACGATCCGGGCGAGGCCGCTGGACAGCTTCTCGTCGTCGCCGGCGGTGATCGGCGAGACCGCGATGCGGAAGTACGGTTCCGGAGGTTCCGGGAGCTCCGCCTGGTCGGGGACGTCCCCGGCCTCGACGAGCACGTCACGGGTCGTGACGTCGTCCAGCTTGGCCACGGCGCACACGTCGCCGGCCGGGACGTTCGCCACCGGGATCTGGTCCTTGCCCTGCAAGGTGAACAGCTGGTGCAGCCGGGACGTCTTGCCGGTGCGCGCGCTCGTGAGGTGGTCGTCGGCCTCGAGCTCGCCGCGTGAGACGCGCATCACGTTGATCCGGCCGACGTACGGATCGGAGAAGGTCTTGATCACGGTCGTGACCGTGGGTCCCTCGATCGGCTGCCCGCGGACGGCCGCCAGGTCGGCGGGCGAGGGACACTCCTCGATCAGGAAGTCGGCGAACAGGTGCACCCCGATCCCCATCTCGGCCGATCCGCAGAGCACCGGGAAGAACCCCGACTGGGCGATCCCGTGCGCGAAGACCTCGGCCAGCTCCTTGGCGTCGGGGACGTCGCCGTCGAGGTAGCGCACGAGCAGGTCGTCGTCGTTCTCGACGATCGCCTCGACGAGGAACTCGCGGTTGCGCTCGGCCTGCTCGATCCGTTCCTCGGGGACCTCCTGCTCGACCCGTTCACCGTTCTCGTGCTCGACCGCCGTGAAGTGCAGGAGGTCGATCACGCCGGTGAACTCGGACCGGATCCCGATCGGCATCTCCGCCGGTGCCACGCGCTTCCCGTAGCGCTCCCGGAGCTCGTCGATGTTGCGCTGGAACGCGGCGTTGTCCTTGTCCAGCTTGTTGAGGTAGACGACCCGCGGGAGGTCCAGGGACTCGCACACGGCCCACAGCTCCTCGTGCTGGGGCTGGATGCCGGCCG
>CAZHZQ010000216.1:0-4063 GCA_964537235.1 uncultured Actinomycetota bacterium
TCGACACGTTCCAGCCGTGGGTGAGGTGCCCGCCGTGCGGCAGCGACATCCCCATGACGGTGTCACCGGGTGCGAGGAACGCGAGGTAGATCGCGAGGTTGGCCGGCGACCCCGAGTACGGCTGGACGTTGGCGTGCTGGACACCGAACAGGGCCTTGGCCCGGTCGATCGCCAGGCTCTCGACCTGGTCGGTGACCTCCTGGCCCTCGTAGTAGCGCTTGCCCGGGTAGCCCTCGGAGTACTTGTTGGTCAGCACCGAGCCGGTGGCCTCGAGCACCGCACGGGACACGTAGTTCTCGGAGGGGATCAGGCGGATCTTGGCCGCCTCACGCCGTTCCTCGGCCGCGATCAGATCCGCGATCTCGGGGTCGGTGTCACGCAGCGAGGGTCCCGTCGGGGTGGTCATGCCGGCTCCGCGGTTTCGGGTGGCCGGCAGCCTACCGCTGCCCGTCGCCGTCCCGGCCGGTCCCGGCGCCCCGGCCGAACAGCACCTCGGCGACCTCCGAGACCAGTCCGTCGATCTCCGCAGCGACCTCCTGGTAGCCCGCCCGCGAGCCGCCGTAGGGGTCGCGGACGTCCTCGGGGCCGGCCGCCTGCGGGGCGCGCGGGCGGGCGCGGTGTGCGCGCTGTGCGAGCCCCCGGACCCGTTCGGCGACGGACCGATCGTCGGGCGGCTCCGCGGGCGGGTCGTCCGGCTCGTCGACGACCGACAGCAGCCGTGCGAGCTCCTTGAGGGTGAAGACACGTTCCTCGGCAGCGGGCACGCTGCGCAGCAGTTGACGGCGGTGGTCCTCGGTCATCGTGATGACCAGATCGGCGTCCCGCAGGTCGTCGGGGCGCACGCGCGCCCCCCGATGGCGAGACAGGTCCGCCCCGCGAGAGACCGCCTCCTGCTGCATCTCGTTGACCGCGGGGCGTCCGTCGAGGCCGTGCACCCCGACGCTGTGCGCCCACACCGGAGCCTCCGGCCCGAGGCGACGTCGGGCCTCCTCCTGCAGGAGCACCTCGGCGAGCGGGCTGCGAGCGATGTTCCCGGTGCAGACGATCAGGATGTCCACGACGTGGTCGGTCACGGAGCGGCCTCGCCGTCGTCGAGCTTTTCGCCCCGTGCGGTGGCCATCACCTCGTCCGGCGGCAGGTCGCCGTCCCGGATCAGGAACGGCTCGGCGCGGGTGAGGTCGACGATCGTGCTGGGGCGGCGGTCGGTCCGCGGACCGTCGTCGAGGTAGAGCGCGACCTCGCCGCCGAGCGCCATCCGTGCCTCCTGGACGCCGGTGGCCGGGGGTTCACCGGAGCGGTTGGCGCTCGTGACGGCCAGCGGGCCGACCTGACGGATGACCTCGAGGGTGACGTCGTCCAACGGCATGCGGACGGCGACGGTCCCCTCGTTGTCCCCGATGTCCCACTGCAGATCGGGAGTGGCCGGCACGACGAGGGTCAGCGCCCCGGGCCAGTAGGCCGCCATGAGACGCTCCGCTGCCGGCGGCACGGCACCGACCAGACCCGGGAGCTGCTTCGGGGAGTGGATCAGGATCGGGAGCGGGTGCTTGCGCGAACGCTGCTTCGCCGCGAACACGGCCGCCGTCGCCTCGGGGTTGAAGGCATCGGCCGCGACGCCGTAGACGGTGTCGGTCGGGATCACCGCCAGCTGCCCCTGCCGCAGCGCCTCGGCGGTCTGTGCGACCGCCTCGGGGCGGTTGTCGCCCGCGGCATCGACCACGATCGGGGCGCGGTCGACCACGGCCCCGTCCGTCGACTCGTCCGGCTCATTCGATGGATGGCCCGGTGGCTGGTTCTCTGGTTCGCTCACGGGGCCTCCCCCTGGACGATGCGTTCGCGGCCGGTCAGGTCGCCGGCGATCCCCACGTCGCGAAGCCCGGCCGCGCGGACGCGTTCGGCGACCTCGGCGGCTCTGATCTCGGCGATCTCGAGCAGCAGGGTGCCGCCGGGGCGCAGCCAGTCCACCGCGGCCTCGATCAGACGATCGGTGACCTCGTGCCCGGTGGGGCCGGACACCAGCGCCCCGACCGGGTCGTGCTCACGGACCTCCGGCTCGCACGCGTCGACCTCGTCGGGGGTCAGGTACGGGGGGTTGGCGACCAGGACGTCGACACGGCCCCGCAGCGACGGGTCGACCGGGACCAGGAGGTCGCCGCGCAGGACCTCAACCGACAGGCCGAGCCGGGTCGCGTTGTGTCGGGCCAGCTCGGCAGCGGCGGGGTCGCGGTCGGTGGCCACGACCGTCGCCCCCGGCGCCTCGGCCCCCACCGACAGGGCCACGGCCCCGGTGCCGGTGCAGGGCTCGACGACCACCGCGTCCGGACCCGCGCGGTCGATGGCGAGGCCGGCGAGCACCTCGGTCTCGGGGCGCGGGACGAAGACCTCGGGGTGACACGTGAGCGTCAGGGTCCGGAAGCCCGCGGTCCCCGTGAGGTGCTGCAGCGGGATGCGCCCCGCGCGGCGTCGGACGAGGTCGGCGAGCCGATCGAGTCCCGCCGGATCGACCTCGCTGACGTCGCGGATCCGCAGTTCGGCCGGTGGGGCGCCAAGCGCGTGCGAGGCGAGCGTCAGCGCGTCCTGCATCGGGCTGGGGACGCCGGCGGTTCCCAGCCGCTGCGCGTGCTCGCGGACGAGGTCCATCAGCGGACCGCCACCCGCGCGGTCGCATGCTCCGTCCCGTGACCCGGTGCGGACGTCGTTGGTCACTGCCCCTCCTCCGGGTCGGTGACCTCCTCCAGCTTGGCGGCCCGCTCGGCCTGCTTCAGCGCCTCGACGATCGCGCCGAGGTCACCGGACAGCACACCGTCGAGGTCGTGGGTGGTGAAGTTGATCCGATGGTCGGTGATCCGGGTCTGCGGGAAGTTGTAGGTGCGGATCTTCTCGCTGCGGTCCCCCGTGCCGATCAGGCCCTTGCGCTCGTCGGCGCGTTCGCGGGCGGCGCGCTCCTGTTCGGCCTGCAACAGCCGCGACCGCAGGATGCGCATGGCCTTCTCACGGTTCTGGTGCTGGGACTTCTCGTCCTGGCAGGACACCACCAACCCGGTGGGCTCGTGGGTGATGCGCACCGCCGAGTCGGTGGTGTTGACGCTCTGTCCCCCGGGGCCCGACGAGCGGTAGACGTCGATCCGCAGGTCGTTGGGATCGACCTCGACGTCGACCTCCTCGGCCGCAGGCAGCACGGCGACGGTGGCGGTGGAGGTGTGGATCCGCCCGGAGGACTCGGTCTGCGGGACCCGCTGGACACGGTGGACGCCGGACTCGTGCTTCAGCTCGGAGTACGCCCCGTCGCCACGCACCTCGAAGATCGCCTCCTTGACCCCGCCGACGTCGCCCTCGGAGACCGACATGAGCTCGGTCCTCCACCCGTGGCGCTCGGCGTAGCGGCGGTACATCGCCATCAGCTCGCCGGCGAACAGCGCCGCCTCGTCGCCGCCGGCACCGGACCGGATCTCGACGATGACGTCCCTCTTGTCGTTGGGATCCTTGGGCAACAGCAGCTCCTTGAGGTGCTGCTCGAGCCGTCGGCGCCGGGACGCGAGCTGTGCGGCCTCGGCCTGCATCATCTCGGCGTCCTCGCCCGAGGACTCTTCCGCCATCTCCCGGGCGGCGGCGAGGTCACCCACGACCTCGCGATAGGCGCGGTAGGTGTCGACCACGTCGGCGAGCTCGGCGTGCTGCTTGGCGATCTCGGTGTATCGCTGCCCGTCGGACAGCACCTCCGGATCGGCCATCTGGCGTTCGAGCTCCAGGTAGGTCTCCTCGAGCTCATCGAGACGTTCGAACACTGCCCGGTTCCTGTGTCGTGTTCCTGTGGGCGTAGCGGGTGGGAGGGTCGCGGTGACCCCGGCTACGTCCCCTCGGCTGCGGGCGGGTGCAGCAGGCTGGTCTGCGGGGCGCCCTCGTCGTCGCCCATGACGATCTCGCTGGGCAGGTCGGCCACACGCCCCTCGATGTCCGGCTGCGGGACGACGGCCTCGAAGGCCCGGATCGCGACCTCGATCATGTCCCCGGTCGGCGGCCGCGTGGTGATCTTCTGCAGCCACAGCCCGGGCTGCATCAGCGC
>CAZHZQ010000217.1:0-1991 GCA_964537235.1 uncultured Actinomycetota bacterium
CCTCGGCAGGCTCGGCGACGTCGGCGGCCTCCTCGGCGGCCTCCTCGGCCTCGAGTTCCTCGGCCGCCTCGAGCGCCCGCTCCTCGAGCGTCTCACCGGCCTCGAGGCGCTCGGCCCGGCGCTCGGCTTCGAGCGACTCGAGCGTGACCTCGCCCTCGACGTCGACGACGTCGATCGTGACCTCGGCATCGACCTGCGGGTGCAGGTGGACGGTGACCTCGAACTGGCCGATCTTCTTGATGTTGCGGGGCAGGTCGATCCGCCGCCGCTCCACCTCGAAGCCGCGTTCCTTGAGCACCTCATGGATGTCGCTGTCGCCGACCGAGCCGTAGAGGTGGCCCTGGTCGTCGACGCGCTTGGCGATCCGCAGCGTGCGCGACTGGATCGCCTCCCGGCGCTCCTCGGCGTCGTCGACGGTCGCCGCCTCGCGCTTCTTGCGGGCGCGGGTCAGCGTCTCCGCCTCCTTGAGCGCCCCCTTGGTGGCGAAGATGGCCAGTCCGCGGGGGATCAGGAAGTTGCGGCCGTAGCCGTCCGCGACATCGACGACGTCCCCGGCGTAGCCGAGGTTGTCGACCTCCTCCTTCAGGATGACCTTCACGGGTGTTCCTCTGATAAGTGGTCGGTGATAAATGGTCGGTCAGCGGACCGCGTAGGGGATCAGCGCCATCTCGCGGGCGTTCTTGACCGCGGCGGCCAGCAGACGCTGGTGCCGGGGGCACACGCCGGAGCTGCGCATCGCCTTGATCTTGCCGCGATCGTTCAGGTGGGACTTCAGCGTCTGGAGGTCCTTGTAGTCGATGTACTCGACCTTCTGCTGACAGAACTGGCACATCTTGGACTTGGACCTGCGGCGGTAGGCCATGGGCTTCCTCCTCGGGGAAGTGTGGCGGACGCCGTGGTCCGGCGCCGCCGGTGCGGTGATCTAGAAGGGGACGTCGTCCATCTCGGGAGGCGGCGGGGCGCCGGAGCCCTCGCCGCTGCTGGTGCTGCCGGAGCGCGACTTCTCGATCTTCGCCTTCGCCCAGCGCAGGCTCGGGGAGATCTCGTCGGCCTCGATCTCGGTGACCCACTTCGTCTGGCCGTCGGACGTGTCGTACGACCGGATCCGCAGGCGACCGATCACGATCGCGCGGTCGCCCTTGGAGAAGGTCTCGGCGACGTTCTCGCCGAGCTCCCGCCAGGCGTTGGCGTTGATGAAGGTGGTCTCCTCCTGCTGCTCCCCGCTCTTGTTCGTCCAGCGGCGGTTGGAGGCGATCCGGATCGAGCACACCGGGGTGCCGTTGCCGAGGAACCGCAGGTCCGGATCCTCGGTCAGGTTGCCGATCATGGTCACGTAGTTGCTCTCGAAAGCCACGTTGGTTCCTCTCGCTCGTCTGCGGCGGTCAGGCGGACCGCCAGCGGTCCGCACGTGCCGGCGGCTCGGAGGTCCGCACCGCCGTCGCGGGGAAGTGGTGATCCGACCCGGACCGCACCGCCGTCTCCGGTCGGTGGATCAGTTGTAGGTCCGGGCGCGTGGAGCCTGCGGCTTGCGCACGCGGATGTCGGGCCGCAGCGTCTTGAACCGCACGACGTCGTCGTTGATCTTGAGCTGGCGCTCGATCTCGGAGAGCGAGCTCGCCTCCACCTCGAAGTCGTAGACGACGTAGTACGCCGCGCTGCGGTGATCGATCTCGTACGCGAGCGGCCGCTTGCCCCAGAAGTCGGTGGCTTCGACCGTCCCGCCCACCCCGGAGATCAGACCCTCGACCCGTTCGACCAGGGCCTGGGCGTCCTCCTCGGTGAGCTGGTCGTGGATGATCAGCATCATCTCGTAGTGCCTCATCGCACTCCCTCCGGACTGTGGCGGCCCCCGATCGGTGCGCTCCGGTGCTCGACACACGGGCAACCGGGTGTCGAGGCGGGAACTGTCGGGAGCAGGGGTGGCACCCGGCGGCATCCGCCGAGGCCGCACGACGGTACCCCAGGCCGCCGACCGCCTCAAACGGGCGGTC
>CAZHZQ010000217.1:2091-4020 GCA_964537235.1 uncultured Actinomycetota bacterium
GGGTCGTCCTGTGGCTCGGAGGCGCTCTCGGACGTCGGTTCCGGGTGCGGTTCCTCCTGCGGGGAGGGCGACTCGCCGGGTTCCGGCTCCGAGGACGGCGGCTCCGAAGACGACTCCTGCTCCGACGGCGGTTCCGAGGACCCTTCGGAGGGCGGCTCGGACGAACCGGAGTCGCTCCCGGACGGCTCCGGCGCCGGCTGGACCTCGATCGCGCCCCTCATGTCCGTCGGGAAGAACCCGTTGCCGGACGAGTGGACCTTGCAGTAGTAGTCGTAGGTGCCGGGGTCGTCGAACGTCACGGCGAAGCGGTTGCCCGCCTCACGACACGCGGTCTCGTCCTCCCCGCAGTCGGCGTCGGAGTCGAACGGCATCGGGGCGTCCGCCCGCGATGTCACCGTGTGCGGGTTCTCGTTGCCGTCGTGCCACCCCCACACGACCGTGTCGCCCGCGGTGACGACGGTCGTCGCCGGGGCGTCGTTGCCGTCGCTGTTGCCGTCGTCGTAGGCGTTGTCCACGACGGCGACGCGGTGGGTGTCGGCGGCGAACGACATGACGGGCAGCAGCACGAGCACGGCCCCCGAGAGGGCGGCCGCGACGAGCGAGAGGCGGGCGACCAACGACATCGACGTCACGCTACCCCTCGACGCCATCCCTCGCTCCCCGGAGGCCGCCACGGCACACGGCCGGGCGGCCCGCTCAGCGGTCCGGCGCCCCGACCGCCGCGACCCGCGGGATCAGCTCCGCCAGCAGCTCGACGCGCGGGACGAGCCCGTCCACCCGGACCTGTTCGGTCTCCGCGTGCGGGTCGCGCCCCGGCGGGGCGAGCCCGTCGAGGACGTACGCCCCGGCCGCAGCGGCGAAGTTCCCGTCCGACGCCCCGCCCGTCGTCTCCGCCCCGATCCGTTGGCCGACGGCGCCGGCAGCCTCCTCCAGCGCCGCCATGAGGGGTTGCGATGCCTCCGGGGTCAGCGGTGGGCGGTTGACCTCGAGCTCGACCTGCAGCGCCGCCCCGTTCGCGGGGACCATGGCGGACACCGCCGCGCGGACGCGGTCCACCTCGGAGGTGTCGAGGAACCGCAGGTCGATCGCGGCCGTGGCCTGTGCCGGGACGGTGTTGGTGGTCGACCCCGCCCGCACCACCGTCGGCGTGACGGTGGTGCCGCGCTCGGGGTCTCCCAGGCCCACGATCTCCGGCAGCAGCGTCCCCAGTCCGACCGCCGCGTTGATCCCGTCCTCCGGCGCCACACCCGCGTGGGAGGCCCGCCCCGTCACGGTCACGGTCCCCATGGCCACACCCTTCCGGGCCCGCTTCACCGCGCCGTCCCGCCCGCACGGCTCCGGCACGAGCACCCGGCCGCACCGGACGGCGGCCTCCTCGACCTCGGCCCGCGAGCGCCCGCTGCCGGTCTCCTCGTCCGTGGTCACGAGCATCTCGACCGCCGGGAGCCGGTCGGCACGCCGCAGCGCGGCCATCGCGTGCAGCACGCACACCAGCCCGGCCTTCATGTCGAACACCCCCGGACCGGTGACGGCCCCGTCGGCGACGTCGAAGGGCTTGCGTTCGATCGTCCCCGGCCACCAGACCGTGTCGAGGTGTCCGAGCACGAGCACCCGCCCCGCGGCGTCCTCCGACCGCCACCGGACCCGGCTGTCGTCCGCCACCTCCGCCCGACCACCCACGCGTTCCTCGAGGAGCTCGGCGAGCAACCGCGCGCAGCGCTCGAGACCGGCCGGATCCTCCGAGAACGACTCGGCCTCGACGAGCCGACGCAGATCGGCGACCAGGACGTCGAGGTCGGGTCCGCAACTCACGCCTCCGACCGTAGACCGACCGCGCCCGACCGACCGCGCCCGGTGGAGGACCCGTCGACTGGCAGCTGGGTTGCAGATCTGCGGCTGAGCTGCCACTCGACGGGTGTCGGTGGTCGG
>CAZHZQ010000218.1:0-4000 GCA_964537235.1 uncultured Actinomycetota bacterium
GCCACGGATCCGGCCCAGCCGTACGGGGCGGCGCTGGCCTGGCCCGACAGCGACGGTCGTCCCGCGCGCCAGGCCGGGGCGTACCTGGTGCTGGTGGACGGCGAGGCGGTCGTGTACCTCGAGCGGGGCGCGCGCAGCCTGGCGACCTTCGGGCCGGCCGCGGACACCGCCGCGTGGGTCGACGCGTTGACGGGGCTGGTCAAGGACGGGCGCGTACGCAAGATCGAGCTGGAGCGGATCGACGGCAACGACGCCCACGACTCCCCGTACGTGTCGCTGCTCACCGACGCCGGGTTCATCGACACCTACCGCGGCCTGACCTTCCACGGCTGATGGTCGGCTGATGCGCTTCCGGTTCGAACGCACCTTCACGATCGCCGCCCCGCGCGAGTCCGTGTTCGACGCGATCCGCGAGACCCGCGACTGGCCGACGTGGTGGCCGGCCATGCGTTCGGTCGAGCGGACCGACCACGATCCCCGCCGTGAACGGTTCCGGGTCCGCGCCCCGTTCGGCTACCTCGTCGAGGGGCAGGGGCGGTGGATCGAGGCGGACCGCCCCCGGCTGGCCGTCGTCCGGCTCGAGGGGGACCTGCAGGGGACGGGGCGGCTCGAGCTGTCGGAGGACGGGGCCGGCGGGACCCAGGTGCACTCCACGTTGGACGTGATCGCCGACCCCGCTTGGATGCGGGTGGTCGGCCCGATCCTGCGCCCGTTCCTCGCGTGGAACCACGACCGGGTCATGGACGCCGCGATCGACGGGCTGCGCGACAAGCTCGAGGCGGAGCACGACCTCGATGCCTGAGGGCGACACGATCTTCCGGGTGGCGCAGACGCTCCGGACGGTGCTGAGGGGCGGGACGATCACCGCCTTCGAGTTGCCCCGCGTCGTCGGCACCGTGCCCCGCCCCGGCGACGTCGTCACGGACGTCGAGGCGCGCGGCAAGCACCTCCTCGTCCACGTCGAGGGCCGGGACGGTCGCGCGGATCTGTCGGTGCGCACCCACCTGCGGATGACCGGCTCGTGGCACACCTACCGGCCGGGCGAACGTTGGCAGAAGCCGCGCCGGCAGGCCCGCCTGATCATCGAGACGCCGGAAGCCGTGGCCGTGTGCTTCAACGCGCCCGTGGTGGAGGTGCTGCCCACCGATCGGCTCGACCGTCACCCCGAGCTGACGCGACTGGGTCCGGACCTCGCCCGGTCCGACGCGGACCTCGACGAGGCCGTGGTGCGGCTGGGGCGGCTGGACGTCGACACGGAGATCGGCGTGGCGCTGTTGGACCAGCGCGTGGCCTGCGGGGTGGGCAACGTCTACAAGAGCGAGACCCTGCACGCCTGCCGGGTCCACCCGTTCGCCACGGTCGGGGCGCTGGACGCAGAAACGCGCCGCGAGCTGATCGAGACCGCGTCGCGCCAGCTGCGCGCCAACCTCACCGGTCACCCGCGCACGACGGTGCCGGAGGGGCTGGCCGTCTACGGCCGGGCCGGCGAACCGTGCCGGACGTGCGGGACCGCGATCGCCGTGCGCAAGCAGGGCCTGCACGCGCGGGTCACCTACTGGTGCCCCACCTGCCAGACCTCCTGTCCCTCCTACCGCGGCTGACCCGTCGAGTGGCGGCTCAGTTGCGGATCTGCGACCCAGCTGCCACTCGACGGGGCCACTCGACGGGGCTACTCGACGTCGAGGCGCCGCAGCCACCACGTGCACAGCGCCACGCCCACCGCGGTCGCGACCACCAACGCCGCGACCGCCGTGGTCAGCGACACCTCCCGCAGGTCGTTGGGCAGCCCGCCGATCTGGGTGAGGACCGACGTCGTGAACCGGCGGATCGACACGGCGGCGAGCTGGTCGCTGAACCGGGCCAGGAAGCCCTCGAGGAGCAGCACGTACCCCAGCCCCCACAGCAGCGCCCGGCTGGTACGAAGGCCCACGGCGACGAACACGGCGACGTACGCGATCGTCCCGAGGACGGCCGCGACGACGGCCGCCGGCAGCAGACCGGGCTGGCCGCCCGCCACGACGACGAGCGTCACGACGGCGACGTTCAGCGGGACCGCCAGCTGTGCGCTCGCGAGCGTCGCCGCCCCGGCCAGGTCCACGCGCCGGACCGGCCGCAACCACAGGTACACCAGGGTCCCGTCCTCCCGGAGGTCCCCGAGCGACGCACCCGCGTAGACCAGGGACACCACCGGCACCGCCACGAGGAACGCTGCCTCCGTCAACAGGGTGGCGACCGCGGCCCGACCCGCCCCGCCCACGTTGATCGCCACGGCGGCCAGGGTCAGCGCCGCCCCGACGGCTGCGCCCAGTCCCAGCCGGCCGCCCGTCGACTGCACCCGCCGCAGCACCGCCGTCGCCACACGCAGCGCCGCCGCACGCGACGGTCCGCCACCCACATCCGCACCCCGCGGCCCGCCACCCACATCCGCACTCCGCGGCCCGCCACCCACATCCGCACGTCGCGACGGACCGCTCACAGCCGCCTCACCACCAGATCGCGGAAGACCGACTCGAGCGACTCGTCCAACGGGGCGACCTCGTACAGCCGGGAGTCGGCCTCGCCCGTCACCCGCGCCACGGCGCGGCGGAAGCGGGCGATGTCCGCGGTGTCGACCAGCACGGTGTCGGGCGACGCCACGGTCACGCCGTCTGCGACGCCCTCGTCCACCAGCCGGGCGGCCACCGTCCGGGCGTCGGCGGTGCGCACACGCACCCGTCGCGGGCGATCCTCGAGGGCTTCGCGGATCCCGTGGTAGTCGCCCTCGGCCGCGATCCGTCCCCGGACGACCAGCAGGATCCGGGATCCGAACCGCTCCACCTCGTCCAGGACATGGCTCGAGACCAGGACCGTGCGCCCCTCGGCGGCAAGATCGCGGAAGAGCCCGATCATGCGGATCCGCTGGACCGGGTCCAGCCCGTTGAGCGGCTCGTCGAGCACGAGCAGCTCCGGCTCGTGGACCAGCGCCTGCGCGAGCTTCACCCGCTGGCGCATCCCCTTGGAGTAGGTGGCCAGCGGACGCGTCTCGTCGGGATCGAGCGCGACACGGTCCAGGGCGGCGCGGGCTCGACGGTCCGGCTCGTCCATGCCGTGCAGCGCCGCGGCGCACCGCACGAAGCCGGCCGCGTCCAACGCCCCGAGCAGCTCCTCCTGCTGGGGCACCAACCCGATGCGACGGTGCAGGTCCAGGTCGCCGCGGGGGCGGGAACCCAGCACCTCGATCGCCCCGTCGTCCGGCACCGCCAACCCGCAGATCAGCCGCATGATCGTCGACTTGCCCGCCCCGTTGGGGCCCAGCAGAGCCGTCATCCCGTCCTCGATCTCGAAGGTCACGTCCGACAGCGCCACCACGTCGCCGAACGTCTTGGAGACCGCGTCGAACCGGACGACGATCATCGGGTGACCGCCAGACGCCGGTACCGCCAGCGGGTGAACGCCCCGAGCCCGGCGACCCAGGCGGCCAGCGCCCCGAACACCGCCCACGTCGAGACCGCGTCGTTCATCGACCCGCCGTAGAGCCGCGCGACCGCATCGGCCGCCACCCGGTTGACGTCCAGGAGCAGCAGGTGTGCCGGGGCGCCCAGGGCGGCCACGCTGGTGTTCACGATCACGCCGCTCAGCACGAGGTACACGATGATCGTGCCGGCCGCCGCGCCCGTGCGGTCCGACAGGCTGGCCGCCGCCAGGGACACGCCGCCGAACAGCGCCGCCATCGCCAGACCGGCACCGATCGCCTGCGCGACCGTCCGGGCGACCGCGACCGGCCCGTCCGGACCGACGCCGGCGATCACCGTTCCAAGCACGTAGATCAGCGGCGGCACCACGGTGACGGCCGCGATGAACCCGACGGCGGCAGCGGCCTTGGCGACGAGGTACGTGTCGCGCGACAGGGGCGAGGCCAGGTACAGCGCCAGCGCCCCGGACCGACGGTCCCGGCACAGCGCGGCCGGTCCGGCGATCGCGGTGGCCAGGTACACGAGCAGGATGACGGTCCCGAGGTAGG
>CAZHZQ010000219.1:0-3999 GCA_964537235.1 uncultured Actinomycetota bacterium
CCTCGATGGCCGTCGGATGCACGGCACCGTGCTCGATCGCCCCGTGCGTGAAGGTCGGCCCCGTTCTAGGCGAGAACGCGTGCGCGGTCAGCTCGCTGGAGGGGAACGTCAGTCGGAAGTCCCCGTCGGCGGTGGCGTCGGCGACCAGCGACTCGGCGACCATCGAGTCGTACTGCCACGCGGTGAACTCGAGCGTGTTGGCGTTCAGGACGACCTCCTGGCCCCACGCCCCGCACCACGACGCGATCCCCGGGATCTGCGATGCCCGCGGGGCCCAGCACTCCGCGGCGATCCCGTTCTCGCTGGACACCCAGATGCCCTGGTCGGTGTTCACCGCCAGCGACTGGTTGCCCGCGGTGTGCCCCGGCGTGTACAGCAGCGCGACGCCGGGGCCGAGGAGGACGTCACCGTCGACGAACAGCAGCCGCTCCTCGGGCAGATCCTCGTACGTCTCGGGCTGGTACCAGGGGCGTTGGAGCGGATGGATGTGTCGGATCGTCTCCCATTCCCGGACCTGGGTGATGAGCTTGGCGTTGGGGAACCACGCGGGCAGGGGCGCATCCTCGGCGCCGAGATCCGGTGCCGGCCGGGTCGTCCCGATCAGCCGCCGCACGTCCTGCGTGTGCAGGTGGTCGAAGGTCACGTAGTCCACGTCCGCGGGATCGATCCCGAGGGCTCTGAGGTGCCCGAGGACCGTCCCGTGACGCGTGACCATCAGCCGGTCGGGGGCGAAGCGGCTCGCGGCGCCGAGTGTCCTGCTGAGGGTGAGGTCCCCGGCGATCGGGGACGGACGCCCCTCGGCGAGTCCCTCGAAGTACGGGGTGTACTCGCCCTGCTCGTGATCGCTGGCCTCCCAGAGCAGGGTCCGGAGGGTCCCGTCGGCGTCCGTCCATCGGATCACGAGCATCCGGTTGGTGATCCACACGAACGGGGCGGGACTGCTGCCGGCACGCCACAGGCCGAACCGCGTCGGGTAGGGCAACGTCACCAGGTCGCACGTGGTGACACCGTCGGGGGTGCCGCTGGCGGTGATCGCCGTGCGGACGTCTCCCGCGGCCTCACGGATCGCCGCGAGCTCCGCCCCCGGGGGGATCCGGCCGAACGCCCCGCCGGGCTCGTAGCCCCGGGCGGCCATGAACGGTTCGATCGGGTCGAAGGCCTCGGACGCCTGGGCTTCGAGCACGCGGTCACTCCTCGTCCGGATCGCCTGTGGGTCGCTGGGGTTCGGCGGGGGTCGCTGGGGTTCGGTGTGAGATGTCCGGAGCTTACGTCGTCTCCGACCGCGGTTGATGCGGATCGGGGTGGATCTTCTTCAACATGTTGAACATATTCCACCCCGATCCGCTACAAGCGCCGGGGAGGACGGTCGCTCGCCGCCGGTACGGTCCGAGCATGATCCGCCCCGCGTTCCCCGGCTCCCGCGCCCCGATGCAGGCGGGCGAACGTGTGATCCTCCGGGACCGCAAGGGGCGCCGGTACCTGATCACACTCGAGGACGACGGCGAGTGGCACAGCCACGCCGGCTTCATCCGCCACGAGGACCTCATCGGGCGGCCCGAGGGCACCGCGGTGCGCACCTCCAAGAACATGGAGATCACCGCGCTGCGTCCGACCCGGGAGGACATCACCCTCAAGATGCCGCGCGGGGCGCAGGTCGTGTACCCCAAGGACCAGGCCCTGATCGTCGGGTTCGGGGACATCCGCCCCGGGTGCACGGTCATCGAGGCCGGAGCGGGGTCCGGGGCGCTGACGCTCGCGCTGCTGCAGGCGGTGGGTCCCACGGGGCGCGTGATCTCGTTCGAACGACGCGAGGACCACCTCGACGTCGCCCGCGAGAACGTCACGACCTCCATGGGCGGGGAACCGGACAACTGGGAGGTCCACCACGCCGACGTCGCCGACGGCCTGCCGGGAACGGACGGGGACCGGGTGGTGCTCGACCTGCTCGAACCGTGGGACCTGATCGGGATCGTCGGCGATGCGCTGCATCCGGGCGGCCTGCTGGTGGTCTACACCCCGACGATCACCCAGGTGATGCGGTTGGTCGAGTCCCTGGACGAGGACGGACGCTTCGGTCAGACGCGGACCTTCGAGACGCTCCTGCGGACCTGGAACGTCGACGGGCTGTCGGTGCGCCCCGACCACCGCATGGTCGCCCACACGGCGTTCCTCACCGTGACCCGTCGTGTCCTCCCACCGGACGACGGCGGACCGGTGGGTCGAACGTGATCGAGACGGCCTCCGCACCCGGTACGGCCCCCGCACCCGCAGCCGGTACGGCGGAACCTACGACCGGCGCCGGACGTTGCCTACACCCATCCCCACACAACGACGACCACAACGACGACCACAACGACGGCCCCGCCCGAGGCGGAACCTCACCGGCGACCAGCACGACCGGTTCTATACTCGCCGACAGGCACCGCCTGGGCGCGAAGGAGGTCCCGTGACCGAGCGCCAGCCGCGAGGAAGACGACCTGACGAGGGCGCATCCGACGCCGGGCCCGAGGAGGTCGCCGCCGAGGCGGCCGATCGGCTCGCCGACATCCTCGACCAGCAGGGCACGATCGGCGACGAGGACGACCTCCACGCCGAGCTGAAGTTCCTGCGCGAGGAGGTCGAGCTCCTGCGCCGTCGGCTCGAGTCGAGCCCCAGCCGCATCCGGATGCTCGAGGAACGGCTCCTCGAGACCAAGGGCCAGCTGCAGTCCGCCCTGAACCAGAACCAGAAGCTGTCCGAGACGCTCAGCTCCGCACGCGAGCAGCTCAACGCCCTGCGCGAGGAGGTCGAACGCCTCTCGGCGCCACCGCAGACCTACGTGTCCTTCCTCGAGGTGCACGACGACGGCACGGCGGACATCTCCGCCCACGGCCGCAAGCTGCGTGTGAACCTCGCACCCGACGTCGACGGCGAGTCGCTGCGGCCGGGTCAGGAGGTCCGGATCAACGACGCGATGAACATCATCGACGTCAGCGACTACGAGGACGCCGGCGAGATGATGACGGTCTCCGAGCTGCTCGACGACGGGCGCGTCGTCGTCGTGGGCAACGGGGACCAGGAACGGGTCGTGCACCTCGCGGACCAGCTCGAGGGCCGCGGTCTGAAGGCCGGCGACTCCGTGTTGGTGGACGCCCGCGCGAACTACGCGCTCGAGATCGTGCCGAAGGCCGAGGTCGAGCAGCTCATCCTCGAAGAGGTCCCCGACATCACCTACGACCAGATCGGTGGGCTCCAGGAGCAGGTCGAGGCGATCCGCGACGCCGTCGAGCTGCCCTACCTCCACGCCGACCTGTTCGCCGAGTACCAGCTCAAGCCACCGAAGGGGATCCTGCTGTACGGGCCGCCGGGGTGCGGGAAGACCCTGATCGCCAAGGCCGTCGCCAACTCCCTGGCCAAGCGGGTCGCCGAGAAGACGGGCAACGTCGAGGCCCGCAGCTACTTCCTCAACGTCAAGGGCCCGGAGCTGCTCAACAAGTACGTCGGAGAGACCGAGCGTCAGATCCGGCTGATCTTCCAGCGGGCACGCGAGAAGTCCGCCGAGGGCAACCCGGTCATCGTCTTCTTCGACGAGATGGATTCGCTGTTCCGTACCCGCGGGTCGGGCGTCAGCTCCGACGTCGAGAACACGATCGTCCCGCAGCTGCTCGCCGAGATCGACGGCGTGGAGTCGCTCAAGGACGTCGTGGTGATCGGCGCGTCGAACCGCGAGGACATGATCGACCCCGCGATCCTGCGCCCCGGCCGCCTCGACGTGAAGATCAAGATCGAGCGCCCCGACAAGGACGCTGCGCGCGAGATCTTCGACATCTACCTCAGCGAGGACCTGCCGCTGGCCGAGGAAGAGGTGTCCACGCACGACGGCGACCGCCACGCCGCGGTCGAGTCCATGATCGACGCCACGGTCGAGAAGATGTACGCCGAGGACGACGACAACAAGTTCCTCGAGGTCACCTACGCGAACGGCGAGAAGGAGATCCTGTACTTCAAGGACTTCAACTC
>CAZHZQ010000220.1:0-3936 GCA_964537235.1 uncultured Actinomycetota bacterium
TTGCCGCGACCGGCGGCGATGCCGATGTCGGCCTCGGAGGCCTCGCCGGGCCCGTTGACGATGCAGCCCATGACCGCGACGCGCAACGGGACATCGAGCTCGCCCAGCTCCTTCTCGACCGATTCGGCCAACGCGTACACGTCCACCTCGGCCCGCCCACAGGAGGGGCACGAGATCAGTTGGAAGCCCTCGGGCTCCTTGAGGTGCAACGACTCGAGGATCGCGATGCCGGTCTTGACCTCCTCGACCGGGTCGGCGGACAGCGACACCCGGATCGTGTCGCCGATGCCCTCGGCCAGCAGCGTGCCGATCCCGACGGCGGACTTGACGTTGCCGACCTTCGGCGTGCCGGCCTCGGTGACGCCGAGGTGGAACGGGTAGTCGGTCTGCTCGGCCAGCAGTCGGTAGGCCTGGATCATGATCCACGGGTCGCTGTGCTTGACGGAGATCTTGATGTCGTGGAACTCGACGTCCTCCAGCAACCGGACCTCGTCGAGGGCCGCCTCGACCAGCGCCCCGGCGGTCGGACCGCCGTGCTTCTCGAGCAGGTGGTCCTCGAGCGAGCCGCCGTTCGCGCCGACGCGGATCGGGATGCCTGCCTCCGCCGCCAGCTCGCCGATCAGGGCGACCTTGTCGTGTTTGTGGATCGTCCCCGGGTTGATCCGCACCCCGGCGCAGCCCGCCTCGATCGCCGCGACCGCGTACTTCCACTGGAAGTGGATGTCGGCGATCACCGGGATCTTGGACTTGGTGGCGATCGCCTCGAGCGCCTCGGCGTCGTGCTCGCGCGGGACCGCCACGCGGACGATGTCGCAGCCGGCGTTCGTCAGGGCCGCGATCTGACCCAGCGTCGCGTCGACGTCGTGGGTCGGGGTCGTGGTCATCGACTGCACGGACACCGGCGCCCCGCCACCGACGGGGACGTCTCCGACGTGGATCTGCCGGGTCCGGCGACGTTCCGGGGCGTCCGCGACCGCGCCGTGCGCCTGATCGGGCGACGGCTCCTGGTCCAGCACGGGGAGGTTCTTCACACGGGATCCTTGCGCCGATCGCTCGCCGATCGCTCGTGCAGATGCGACGGAACCGCGCGGGCTCCACGGTACCGCCGTAGGGACGCCTACCAACCGCTCCCCCCGGCCGGACGCCGCCCTCGCGAAGCTACTGGGGCAGCTACTGGGGCAGCCGCAGCGGGTTGGCGATGTCGAGCAGCACGAACGACAGGAACAACACGCCGAGCAGCACGATCACCGGGATCGCGATCGCCGTGATCGTGGACGGGTCGACGCGGTAATCGGTCGGTCGGCCGCGCAGGTTGCGCACGGTGTTGACGCCGCGCTCGACGGCCAGCACCGCGAGGTGCCCGCCATCGAGGGGCGGCAGGGGCACCAGGTTGAAGATGCCGACGAACACGTTCAACGACGCGAGCAGCCCGAGGAGGAAGAACAACCCGGCGATCTGGGTCCCCTCACCGGCGACCTGCGTGAGGCCGACGAGCGACGCGCCCCCCGTCGGGTCGCGCTCCTGCCCGCCGATCTGGTCGGGGATCGACCCGAGGAACTCGGGGCTGAACAGCTGCCCGAACGCCTCGACCGACCCCACGAACAGCGCCGGGAAGCTGGCCTCGCCGACGAACGTGGCCCGCAACGCCTCGATCGGTCCGTAGTCGCCGAGCGCGGGCTGGAAACCGGCGAGACCGGTCACCGCCTCGGCGAGCCCGTCCATGGCCTCGGTCGGTACCTGCAGTTCGGCGCGCTCGGAGGTGACGCTGCCGTCCTGGGAACCGGTGAACCGCTGGACCGTGACCGTCACGTCGCCGCTGCCCGAGCCGGCACGGCGGATCGCGTCGACGTCCGGCGCCCCGGTGTCTGCCACGCTGACGACGCGGTCGCCCGGTTGGAACCTGGCCTCCTCGAGGGCGGATCCCGGCGGGACCGAGTCGATCACCAGGGCGGTGGTCAGGGTGACCTGCTCGGTCTCGCCGTCGCGCTCGACGGTGACCCGGATCGGTTCTCCCGGGTGCGCCTCGATGATGCCGCGGGCGGTCTCGAACCGCTCCACCCGCTGGCCCTCGACCGCGACGATCCGGTCCCCGGCCTGCAGTCCGGCCTCCGCGGCCGGGGTCTCGGGCAGCACCTGCTCGACGGTCGGCACGGGCTGGAGGCCGAACGCCCAGAAGGCGACGAACAGCAGCACGATCGCCTGGAGGAAGTGCATCCCCGACCCGGCGAACAGGACGACGGCACGCTCCCAGGCGGGGCGGTCGTGGAAGAACCTCCCACGGTCGCCCTGCAGCACCCGGTGGCGCGGATCGCTGATCCGGCCGGTGTCCGGCAGTTCCTCGGAGGCGGCATGCTCGAAGACCTCGGCCGTCTCCCGCGCCGAGGCGTCACGGGGGGTGCGCTGCTCGGTCGTGGACACGATCCGTCGGCGCTCGGCGGCCGGGACGCCACGTCGCTCGAGTTCCTCGTCGAGCCGGCGCCAGGTCCGGCCGGGCACGGCGGGCACGCGCTCGAGATCGGCGCCGCGATCCTGTGCCTCCACACGTCGGTCGTTGGCCACGGCCTCGGGATCGAACACGGCCTGCGCGACCGGCGGGAGGCGTTCGTCACCGGTCGCCATGCCGGCGATACGGACGAACCCACCCAGCGGGAAGGCCTTGACGCCGTACTCGGTCTCCCCGGGACGTGTGGACCACAACGTCGGGCCGAACCCGAGGAAGAACCGTTCGGCGCGCATCCCGAACCGACGGGCGGTGACGAAGTGGCCCCACTCGTGGATCGCGATTGCCGCGGCGATCCCCACCACGAACAGGAGGCTGCCGAGCCAGGCACTCATCTGGTTTCGTTCCCTCGTGATCCGAGCAGCTCGTCGGCGCGGTGACGCGCCCACGACTCCGCCTCCAGAACGTCGTCCAGGGTCAGATTCGTTCCCGACCCGTCGTGTTCGTCGAGCACGTCTGCGGCCACCGCGGCGATGTCGGGCAGGCCGATGCGGTCGTCGAGGAAGGCCGCGACCGCCTGTTCGTTGGCGGCGTTCAGGACCGCCGGATGGGTCCCACCGTGTCGGCCGGCCTCCTCGGCCAGGTCCAACCCGCGGAACGTGGCACGGTCAGCGGGTTCGAACGTGAGCCCCGTGGGTCGCGACCAGTCCATCGTCGCGAACGCGTGCGGCAGGCGGTCCGGCCACGCCAGGGCCAGCTGGATCGGCAGGCGCATGTCCGGCGGGGACAGCTGCGCAACGGTGGAGCCGTCGACGAACTCGACCATCGAGTGCACGACCGACTGGGGGTGGACGACGACGTCGAGGCGGTCCCAGGGGGTGCCGAACAGGAGGTGCGCTTCGATCAACTCGAGGCCCTTGTTCATGAGGGTGGCCGAGTTGACGGTGATGACCGGCCCCATGTCCCAGGTGGGGTGGGCGAGGGCGTCCTCCCGGGTCACGGCCGCCAGCTGTTGCCGGTCGTAGCCGCGGAACGGGCCGCCGCTGGCGGTCAGCACCAGCCGCGCCACCTCCTCGGCACGGCCGCCCCGCAGGCACTGCGCCAGCGCCGAGTGCTCGCTGTCCACGGGCACCAGGGCCTCCCGACCGCGCCCCGCACGCGTCACGAGCGGACCCCCGACGATGAGGCTCTCCTTGTTCGCCAGAGCGACGGTGTGGTCGGCCTCCAACGCCGCCAGGGTCGGACGCAGCCCCTGAGAGCCCACGATGCCGTTGACGACCACCTCGGCGTCGGGCATTGCCGCCAGCTCGGCGACGCCCCCGAGCCCGTCGCGGACACGCGCGTCGGGACGCAGCTCGCGCAGCTTCACGGCGGCGTCGGGATCGGCCAGGGCCAGGTCGACGACGCCGAGCTCCTCGGCCTGTTCCGCGATCGTCGACACGTCGCGACCGGCGGCCAACGCCACGATCTCGAACCGATCGGGATGCTCGCGGACC
>CAZHZQ010000221.1:0-3927 GCA_964537235.1 uncultured Actinomycetota bacterium
ACGGCCCCGGTCTTCGACAGGACCTTCTTCACCGCTTCGGGATCCAGCTCGATGTCCTCGCGGAAGAACGGCGGGGCGTGGTGCTGCACCTCGTCCAGACGCTGCATCCGCTCCTGCACCAGAGGCACGAGCCCCGCGAGGATCTCGCGCTCCTCCTCGGTGGGAGGGTCGGAGATCACCGGCTCGCCGTGCGTGCCGTCCAGGAAGGGGACCAGCCGGTCGGCCAGCTCGCTCTCGGACAGCTGACGGATCCGCTCGCCGTTGAACGCCGTCATCTTGTCGACGTCGAAGGCCGCCGCGGTCTTGTTCACCGTCGACAGGTCGAACGCGGCGACCATCTCGTCGACCGTCAGCCGTTCGCGGCCGTCGCCCGGCGCCCAGCCCAGCAGCGCGAGGTAGTTGACCATCACCTCGGGGAGGAAGCCCTGCTCGGCGAACTCCTGCACGGCGACCGCCCCGTGCCGCTTCGACAGCTTCTGGCGGTCCTCGCCCACGATCAGCGGCAGGTGGGCGAACCGCCCCGGTGCCTCCCAGCCGTCCTCGCGAGCCGGCAGGGCGGTCTCCGCGAGCGCGTCGTCGAGCAGGTCGTCCTCGAGCAGGAGGTCGTACAGCAGCACCTGGCGGGGGGTGACCGACAGGAGGTCCTCCCCCCGGCAGATCAACGTGAGCCCCTGCGCGACGTCGTCGGCGCTGTTGGCCAACGGGTAGGTGGCGGTGCCGTCCGAGCGCTGGATCACGAAGTCACCGATGGTGGCCCAGTCGAAGGTGATGTCGCCCCGGATCTCGTCGGTGATCGTGATCTCGCCCGTCTCGGGGGTCCGCAGGCGGACCGACGGATCGTCGGTCTCGCCGGGGCGTGGTTCGGCACGGACCGGGCCCTTGGTGACCGGATGCTGGTCGGCATCGCGTTGGGTCTGGCGGAACGCCTCCAGCTCGTCAGCCGTGGCGTGGTCCTCGTAGGCCGCATCCGACTCCAGCAGACGCCGGATCACCGCGCGGTGGAAGTCCGCCCGCTCCGACTGGCGGTAGGGGCCGTAGGGCCCGCCCACCTCGACGCCCTCGTCCCAGTCCAGGCCCAGCCACCGCAGCGCCTCGGCAACGGCGTGCATCGACTCCTCGGTCGCGCGCGCGGCGTCCGTGTCTTCGATCCGGAGGACGAACGTGCCGCCCTGCTGTCGCGCGAGCAGCCAGTTGTAGAGCGCGGACCGGGCGCTGCCGACGTGCAGCACCCCGCTGGGGGCGGGAGCGAAGCGGACACGCGGGGACGAGGTTGGCGTCACGAGGAGGCTCCAGGAGGGAGCGGTCGGGGGACGCCGGCCATCCTAACCCCCGGTCACAGGATCGGTTCCGGACGGTAGGCAGCCGCCTCCGGATGGTCCTTCACGATCGCCTCGACCGCGGAGATGAACACGGCGGTCTGTCGCCGGGCGGCCCCGACGAACGCCATCCGGTCGTCCAGCACCTCGGCCAGCTCGTCGGCGCCGAGTGGCAACCGGTCGTCGGCCGCGAGCCGTGCCAGCAGGTCGTTGTCGAGCCGCGCCTCCTCGCGCAGCTCGCGGGCGACGGCGACGGCGTGCTCGCGGATCACCTCGTGCGCCTCCTCGCGCCCCACCCCCTTGCGCACGGCGGCCACGAGGATCCGGGTGGTGGCGAGGAACGGCAGGTAGCGCTCCAGCTCCCGCTCGATCACCGCCGGGTAGACGCCCAGCTCGTCGAGGACGGTCAGGAAGGTCTGGAACAGCCCGTCGATCGCCAGGAACGCGTCGGGCAGCACGACTCGCCGGACGACCGAGTCGGACACGTCGCCCTCGTTCCACTGGTCGCCGGTCAGCCCCCCGACCATGGTGAGGTGGCCCTGGAGGATCGTCGCGAAGCCGTTGATCCGCTCCGACGAGCGGCTGTTCATCTTGTGGGGCATCGCCGACGACCCGACCTGTCCCTCCTGGAACCCCTCGGTGGCCAGCTCGTGGCCGGCCATCAGCCGGAGCGTCCGCGCGAGGTTCGCGGGGCCGCTGGCCACCTGCACCAACGCCGAGACCACGTCGAGATCCAGCGACCGCGGGTAGACCTGACCGACGCTGACCAGCACCTCGTCGAACCCGAGGTGCCGGGCGATCGCGAGCTCGAGCTCGTCCAGGCGGTCGACGTCACCGTCGAGCAGGTCGAGCTGGTCCTGTTGGGTCCCCACGGGACCTTTCAGGCCACGCAGCGGGTAACGGGCCAGCAGGTCCTCGACCCGACGCAGCGCGGCCAGCAGCTCCTGACCGGCGTTCGCGAAGCGCTTGGCGACCGTGGTGGCCTGTGCGGGGACGTTGTGGGTCCGCCCCGCGACGACCGTGGTCTCGTGTTGCGCCGCCCGGTCGGCCAGCCGGGCCAGCGCAGCGACCGTCCGGTCGCGGACGATCTCCAGGGAGCGGCGCACCTGCAGCTGCTCGACGTTCTCGGTGAGGTCCCGGGAGGTCATCCCCTTGTGGATGTGCTGCTCTTCGGCGAGGTCGCAGAACTCCTCGATCCGCGCCTTGACGTCGTGACGGGTGCGTCGTTCCCGCTGGCGGATCGACGCCAGGTCGACATCCTCGACGACGTCCTCGTAGGCCTCGACGACCCCGTCCGGCACGTCGATGCCGAGCTCCCGCTGCGCCCGCAGCACGGCGATCCAGAAGCGCCGCTCGAGCACGACCTTGCCGCGCGGTGACCACACCGCGCGCATGTCCTCGCTCGCGTAGCGCGACGCGAGGACGTTGGGGATGACCTCGTCAGCCACTACGACGGGTCCTCGCCCTCGTCGAGACGGAATCCCACGTCCAGGACCACCTGGAAGTGCTGCGCCTGGCCGTCCTTGATCCAGCCCCGGACCTCCTTCATCTCGAACCAGTCGAGGTTGCGCATCGTCTCGGATGCGCGCGAGATGGCACGCCGAACGGCGTCGTCGATCCCCTCCTCACTGGTGCCCACGAGCTGGATCTTCTTGTAGACGTTGCTCATGTGTCCTCCGTCGGTCGGTCGGTGGGTCGGTCGGTCGGAGCCAACCTAGGCGAGCGGGGCGCTCAACGTTCCTCGACCGGGTTCTCCAGGACGCCGATCCCGTCGATCTCCACGCGCACGCGCTGACCGGGCGCGAGCGGCCCGACCCCGGCCGGTGTCCCGGTGAGGACGACGTCCCCTGGCACCAGGGTCATCACGTCGCTGATGTAGGCCACGAGCTGGAGCACGTCGAAGGCCATGTCCGCGGTGGAGGTCTCCTGCTTGAGGTCGTCGTCGACGTAGGTGCGCATCCGGAGGTCGAACGGGTCGACGTCGGTGGCGATCGCCGGGCCGAGCGGACAGAACGTGTCGAACCCCTTGGCGCGGGTCCACTGGTCCTCGCGGCGCTGGAGATCCCGCGCCGTCACGTCGTTGGCGCACGTGAACCCGTAGATCCCGTCACGGGCCTGCTCGGGGGTGACCTGCGAGATGAGCCGGCCCATCACGATCGCGAGCTCGCCCTCGTAGTGCACCTCCTCGGTCAGCTCCGACGGGTACCGGATCGGTTCGTACGGCCCGATGACCGCGGTGGACGGCTTCAGGAACAGCAGCGGCTCCGCGGGCATCTCACTCCCGAGCTCCGTGGCGTGGTCGAGGTAGTTGCGTCCGACACACACGACCTTGCTGGGGATCACCGGGGCCAACAGCCGCACCTCGTCCAGGGCCAGGCTCTCTCCGGTGCGGTCGTGCGGGACGAACGGGTGGGGGGCGATGCGTTCGACCCGTCCCTTCTCGACCAGTCCGTAGGCGGGGTCACCGCCCGCGGCGTCGGTGTAGCGCACCACACGGGGCATGCAGGCTCCTCGTCGTCGCGGTGGACAGGACCGACCGCCGGCTAGCGCCGAGCGATCGCGTACCGGCTGGCGCCGGTCAATCGCGTACCGGCTGGCGCCGGTCGATCGC
>CAZHZQ010000222.1:0-3910 GCA_964537235.1 uncultured Actinomycetota bacterium
GCGGTCTTCGCCTGGTCGATCACGCGCTGGACACGCTCGTCGCTGAGGACCTCCTCGGCGACGGTGCGCCCCTGAGCGGCCTTCTCGTCGAAGCGCTGCTCGGCGACCTCTCGCAGCTCACGGATGCGCTCGTTGAGCTGCTCCCGCCGACTCGCGAGGTCACGCAACTCCTGTGCCTTCGACGGGAGGGCTCGCGCCAGGGACACGGCCTCCGTCGCGAGTTGCAGCGCGTCGTTGGCCAGGGCGGCCAGGGCGTAGCCGGCGTCCGCGCCGGGTCCACCCTCCCGTGCCCGCTCGCGCTCCCGCGCCCGCTCGTGCGGTTCCTCGGCCGCCTCGACCTCCTCGAGGTCGCCGTAGGTGGACTCGCTCTGGACCGTCCCGTCCTGCTTGTGCACGATCAGCCGCGAGGGCTGCTGGTTGTCGGCGATCTCCCGCGCACGCTGGACGGCGTCCTTCTTGCGGGCCTCGACGGCGCTGGGCTGCTGGGCGTCCTCGGCCTCGACGACCCATCCGTCGTCCCGGTACCTCACGTGGTAGATCTTCGCCATGTTCACTCCTCTGGTGCCGACAGCACGACCATACGCGAGTCCCGTGAGTGCCACGGGTTCCCGTTCGTCGCCGATGTTGGCCGGTCGGGTCCCCGTGCCTCCTGTCCGTCTGGCCGTTGGTCGTTCCGGCGCTTGTGGAACAGTGTTGGTGGTCCACGCACACCACCAGAAGGTCCGAGCATGCAACGGGACGAACGGCCGCAGCTGCGCTTGGAAGACGATGAGGCGCAGGACACCACGACGATCGTGCTGGACGAGGCGCGCGGCACGGTCGGTCGCCGCGAGGACAACGCGTACGTGCTCGCTGACCCGCGGGTGTCCCGCGTCCACGCCCAGGTCGAGATGCGGGCGGGGCGCGTGTTCCTCGCTGATCTCGGCAGCTCCGCGGGGACGACCGTCAACGGCGAGACCCTGGAGGGTCCCTGCGCCCTCGAGCACGGCGACGAGATCGGGTTCGGACCGGTCGAGTGCACGTTCCTCGAGGGCGAAGACGAGGGGACCGTCGACACCGAGACGCGGGTCTTCTCGACGCCTGAGGTCACCACGGGTCCCGACCTGTCCCCGCGGCAGCAGCAGGTCCTCGAGCTGATCGCCGAGGGGATGACGAACAAGGAGATCGGCGGGGAACTGGGCATCACCGAACGCACCGTCAAGGCGTACGCGGCGGAGGTGTACACGAAGTTCGGGGTCAACAACCGGGCCGCCGCGGTCGCGGAGGGCATCAAGCACGGGTTGCTCGGTATCTCCGGCTGATCCGCGGACCCGCCGCGCCGGCGTCGAACGGGGTCCCACCCCCGGGGTCACCCACACCGCGTAACCATCCCGGCACGGTCGGTGCCGATCGGGCAACTAGGGCGGTCGTATCCCGACACGCCTCTTCACGTGGGCGACCGCGTGTGTCATGGTGGTCGTTCCCAGGGGGAAGGTGGACCATGCGATCACGGATGCACCCCGAACGACATCTCGACCTGGTGTCGCTGCGCGAACGGCTGTCCGAGAACGCGTTCCTGTTCGAGCACCCGGAGGACTACGCCGCCGGGGTGGCCGACGCGCTCGAGGTCGTGCGCGAGGAGCTGGCCTGGTCGGACGCGGAGGACGAGCGGATCACCGTCGACGGGTGAACCGCCCCGTCCCACTCGGGCGGTAGGAGGCCCGTCGGGCATGCTGTCCCCATGACGGACAAGCTCGACGAACACCCGACGACGGTCCGCGACCCGCGTGCCTGGATCCGGTTCGGTCTCACGCACCTGACGGCGCTCGGCGGGGCGTACGCGATCGCGTTGATGCTCGGGTTCGCCGTCTTCACGGGCGGGCTGCGGTCGCTCGGTGCAGCGGGGGTGGCGGTGCTCCCGATGGGCCTGGCGCTCGGTGCGGTGCTCGGGCTGATGCTCGGGACCCTGGACGGGTACCTCGTCCGGTACGTGGGGCGCGATCACCTGCGGCTGGCCACGACCTCGCTGAACGGCGCGGTGACCGCGATCGTGATGATCGCGATCGGCCGGGCGGTGGGTGGTACGGGATGGGTGGTCGCGCTCGCGCTCTACCTGGGGCCGGGGGCGGCCGCAGCGGTGGTCACGTGGCGTCGCAGCCCGGAGGCCCGTCGCATCCACGGCTGAAGAGGGACGCTGAGGACGGATGCACCGCCAGGATCCCTGCGTCCTCAGCAGCTGGAGGTAGCCTCCTGTTGAGCAGCGATCAACGGTGGTGAAGAGGTCGGTACGGCCAGAGGGCGTGGCGACGTCGGTACGGCGAGGCGGCGGCTGTCCCGTGAGGAACGGCGCGCGCAGCTGATCGAGGTCGGACGGCGTCAGGTCGAACGGTCCTCGTTCGATGAGCTGTCCACCGACGACGTCGCGGGGGCGGCCGGCATCTCCCGCGGCCTGTTGTTCCACTACTTCCCGACCCGCGACGACTTCATGCTCGCGGTCGCCGAGGACGCGGCGCAGGAGCTCGTCGGTGTGATCGACGCCGACCCCCAGCTCGAACCCTTCGTCCGTCTGCGTGCCGCCTTGGCCGCCTACGTCGACCACGTCACCGACCACCGGGAGATGTACCTCGCCCTGATCCGTGGGGCGGCCGGCGGGAGCGCCCGGATGCAGCAGGTGTTCGAACGCACCCGGGGGGTCCTGGCGGAGCGCATCCTGCGAGGTCTGGACCTGGATCCCGAGGAGGCCCCGCGCCCCGTGCGATACGTCGCCCGGGGGTACGTCGGGTTCGCGGAGGAGGTGGTCGTGACCTGGCTGCGCGACGAGGACGACGCCGTCTCGCGTCAGGAGCTGATCGACCTGCTGGAGACGTCGGCCGCGGAGATGCTGTTCGCGGTCGGGGTGTCGCCCGAGGAGGGACCGGTCGGCTGAGGAGGTGGGCTCGGCGGTATGCCTGCGCGGGGCATCACCCGTCGGGCGAGGCGGCTGACGAGTCCGAGGTAGCGCGGCCCCAGCACGCGGACGAGCACATCGAGGATCCGGGCGTCGATGCCCACCAGGATCCGTGGACGGTCGCGCTCGACGCCGCGCAGGATCGTGCGGGCGGCCTGCAGCGGTGTGGTTCTCGCGGCCTCCGCGAACAGCAACAGGACGCCCGCGCGGTCGTGGTCGTGGGTGAACCGGGCGTCCTCGACGATACGCGTGGCGATGCCGCCCGGGTGCACGCAGCTGGCGCGGACGGGGCGTTGCGAAGCGGCGAGCTCGACCGCGAGCGCCTCGGTGTACCCGCGGACCGCGAACTTGCTGGCGTGGTAGGCGCTCTGCTTCGGGATCGCCAGCAGTCCGAACAGGCTGGACATGTTCACCAGGTGTCCGTCGCCCGAGGCGATCAGGTGGGGGAGGAAGGCACGGCTGCCGTGGATCACCCCCCACAGGTTGACGTCGATCACCCGCTGGACGTCCTCGAGCCGCTGGACGCCGGCGTCGCCGATCAGCGCGATCCCGGCGTTGTTGAACACCAGGTGCACCTGCCCGAACCGGTCGACGACCTCCCCGGCGTGTGCGGCGACCGCCTCGCCGTCGGCGGCATCCACCACCGCGGTGGCGGTCTCGGCGCCGATCTGGCTGCACCGCAACGCCGTGTCATCGAGCCGTTCGGCGTGCACGTCGGTCAGGGCGAGCCGGCAGCCCCGTCGGGCGAGCTCGAACGCGAGCGCACGGCCGATCCCCGAGCCGGCGCCCGTCACCACCGCGACCTTGCCGTCGATCCGTGTCACGTCGGCCTCCTCCTCATCCCGTCGTCCCGCGCCACGCGCGTTCTCGTCCCGTCGAGTGGCAGCTCAGCCGCAGATCTGCAACCCAGCTGCCACTCGACCTGGTTCTCGGGGTCGTGTGGGCGGTCGTGTGGGCGGTCGTGTGGGCGGTCGTGTGGGCGGT
>CAZHZQ010000223.1:0-3893 GCA_964537235.1 uncultured Actinomycetota bacterium
CCGGACTGGGGCCACTCGTCCCACGACCCCATCGTGTCGACGATCGCCTCCATGTAGGCGATCCCGGCGACGCGGTCGGGGTGGCGGTGCGCCCAGTCGAACCCGAGGCCCGATCCCCAGTCGTGGATCACCAGGGTGACGCGGTCGCCGACGTCGACGGCGTCGAGGTACGCGTCCAGGTAGCGCCGGTGCTCGTTGAACCCGTAGCTGCCGGGGCCGCGGTCCGCGAGCTTGTCGGAGTTGCCCATCCCGATGAGATCGGGCGCGATGCAGCGACCGAGATCGGCCACGTGCGGGATGACCTCCCGCCACAGGTGGGACGACGTCGGGTTGCCGTGGAGGAAGACGATCGGATCGCCCGACCCCTCCTCGTGGTAGGCCATGGCGTGATCGAGCACCTCGATGCGGCGGTCGCCGTGGCTCATCACCGCCTCCTCAGGCTCTGGCGTTGCATCTCCTCGAGGATCTGCTCCTGGAACTGGGGATCGTTCCAGACCTCGCTGAAGCTCACGCTGAAGACGGCGATCACGAGGACCACCAGGACGATGCCGAGCACGATCAGGCCGAGGGTGATCCAGCCGAGGACCAGCGCCGCGGTCGCCAGACCCTCGTTGCGGTAGCGCCCCGGCTGGGCCTTCATGTCCCGGCGTGCCTGTCCGGCGAAGACGATCCCCACGATCGCCATCGGGATCGCGAGCAGCGGCGGGATGATCAGCCAGAACAGCAGCACCACGAACACGAGCGCGACGAGCGACAGCACGAACGCGATCGTCGTCCGGGGGTGGTCCTCAGCCCGAGGACCGCCCGTTGCCCACCGTGAGGTGTCGTCCCACCCGTGCTCGCCGTGGTCGCCGGTCTGCTGGGCAGGCGGCGCGTCGGGCGGCACGCCTTCGGCCGGGCGGTCCTGCTGGTCGTCGACCACGGTCGTCCCCTTCGGTCGGAGGCGTCAGCGGTGCCGGTCTCGCACGCAGCGCGACGCTACCCGAGTGGCGTCCACGGCATCCTCGGGGCCGCACGGGGCGAGGGCTATCCTCGCCCCTCGACCAGCAGGAGGCCACGTGGCCGAGGACTTCACCGACGAGGACTTCACCGACGAGGAGCGCGCCATCCTCGCGCCCCACTTCACGAACCTCGAGGACGACGTCTTCGCGCTGACCGACCTCCCGGAGGTCGTCAAGGGCGCGCTGTTCGCCCGCTACTCGCGTTCCCCGAAGAGCCTGCGTCGTCTGTTCCTCGACGAGTTCGTCCCGCACCTCGACGACGAGGGCGGCGCGGCGATCGGCGACGGCGGTGGCGGCATCGGTCTCGAGCGCGCCGAGGAGCTGTACCAGCGGATCTTCAGCCAGTACGGCGACGACTCGGTCGCGCAGCTGGGCGGGGCGCACGTCGCGGTCGAGAACGCGTCGAACCTCCTGACCAAGCACCTCGAGTGGGGGAGGTTGGCGGCGTACCTCGAGCAGTCCACCCGCTACATCCCGTACACCGACAAGCCCGACGGGACCTACCGCTACTACCGCGATCCCGACGTCCTCGCCGGTCCGCACGGTGACGCGTACGTGACCGCGCTGGACGCGATCTTCGACATCTACTGCGAGCTGGTACCCCAGGTCCTCGACTGGGTCCAGAACCGCTACCCCCGGGACGAGGCCACCAGCGAGTTCGTGTGGCGCAACGCCACCAAGGCCAAGGCGCTGGACCTGCTCCGGGGGCTGCTGCCTGCGGCCACCACCTCCAACGTCGGGATCTTCGCGACCGGCCAGGCCTACGAGAACATGCTGCTGCGCCTGCGCGCCAGCGAGCTGGCCGAGGACCGGGCCTGCGCCGACCGGCTGCTCGCCGAGCTCCGCCACGTGATCCCGTCGTTCCTCACCAGGGTCGACCGGCCCGACCGGGGCGGCGTCTGGACCGAGTACCTCGCCGAGACCCGCGAGCGGACCCGCGAGCTGGCGCGTGAGCACCTCGGCCAGCTGCGCCCCGACCCGGCACCCGAGGTCACGCTGGTCGACTGGGCGCCCAGCGACCCGGTCCAGGCGGAGGTCGAGCTGGCGGCGGCCGCCCTGTACTCGTCGACGAACCTGCCGGAGGAGCAGACCCTGCGGGCCGTCGCGATGATGGGCCCCGACGAGCGTCGACGGATCGTCGAGGCGTACGTCGGGGAGCGCGTCAATCGCCGTCACAAGCCGGGGCGGGCCTTCGAGCGGGTCTGGTACCGCTTCGACGTCCTCGGCGACTTCGGGGCGTTCCGTGACCTGCAGCGCCACCGGATGATGACGATCGAGTGGCAGGACCTCACCGTCGAGCACGGCTACGAGATCCCTCCGGAGCTCGAGGAGGTCGGGGTGGTCGACCGCTACCGCGAGGCGCTGGAACGCTCCGCCGAGCTGTACCTGCGTCTGCACGACGACCACCCGGCCCAGGCGCAGTACGCGGTCTGCTTCGCCTACCGGATCCGCTACGTCATGCAGATGAACGCGCGCGCCGCCATGCACATGATCGAGCTGCGCTCCACACCCCAGGGTCATCCGACGTACCGGCGGGTCGTCCAGCGGATGCACGAGCTGATCCGGGACGTCGCCGGCCACCGGCTCGTCGCCGACGCCATGACGCACGTCGACCACGGGGCGGCCGAACTCGAACGGCTCGAGGCGGAGCGGCGTGCCGAGCAGCGGCGTCAGCAACGGGTCGAGGCGGGATCCACCGGGTGACGGAGTGACGGGATGACGCGGGACGAGGTCCGCGAGCAACTGCGCTTCCTGTCCGCGGTGCAGCACGAGGCCAACACGCCACTGGCGGTGATCCGCGGGTGGGCCGACACCTTCGTGATCATGTGGGACGGCCTGACGACCGCCGACCGCGAGCGCGCCGTGACGTCGATCCAGCGCAACGTCGGCGAGGTGATCGATCTGCTCGACGCGCTGTTCGTCGAGCTGCGAGCCGATGCCCACGCCCACGCCCCGACCGACGCGGCCAGCCCCCTCGCCGAGGTCGTCCCCGACGCGGTCGGCCAGATCCGCGACGTCGAGCTCGACGGTGCGGTCCCCGCCGTGACGGTGGGTGTGGCCCCGGATGCCCTGGAGGTGCTGCTCCGTGCGGCGGCGATCGGGCTGCGGATGCGTGGCGGCGCGTCCGTGACGGTCACCGTCGAGGAGGACGCGGACGGGGCGTTGATCACGCTGTCGACCGTCGGGGCGGGGCCGGTCCCCGGGCTCGCGGAGCCGGACGCGTTCGACCCCTTCCCGGGCGGCGACCCGTCGCCCTCGGGGATCCGGCTGTACGCGGCCCGTCGGCTGGCCGACGCGGCCGGTGGTCGGCTGACGGTCTCTAGCGACGGCCGGCTGTGGCTGCGGCTCCCGGTGGCCTGAGCGGGGCGGCCTCCGTCGCCGGTTCGGGGCCCTCCCGCCACGGGCCGTCCGCCAGCGGGGGACCCAGCACCGCCGCGGCGAGGACGGCGATCACGAGCGCCCCGATCGCGACCGTCGGCCGTCGGATGTCCAGGGGGGTCAGGGCGCCGGCCAGCAAGGCGGCGAGCAGCACCACGCCCACGACCGCAGCCGGGGCGGCGGCGTCGGACAGCAGGTCGCCCAGCAGCGGGGCGGCCGAGGACACCACGGCGACGCTCGCGAGCGGCAGGACCAGATCATCGCCCGATCGCAGCTCGATGCGCCCCACCGCGGCCCCCACGAACACCACCGCTGTGCCGGCCGACAGCGCGGTGACCAGGGACATCAGCGCGCCGGCCCCCCCGGCGTGGGCGATCAGCTCCACCGGCAGCTCCCTCCGTCCGAGGATCGTCCGCGACCCGGCACCCGGACACTAGGCTGACGGCGACCGCCCGACGAGACCGCCGGAGGCACCATGCCAACCCTGGGGCACGTCGTCACCGCCATGGCCAC
>CAZHZQ010000224.1:0-1687 GCA_964537235.1 uncultured Actinomycetota bacterium
GAGCTGTACCACATCCTCTACGACGGCTCGATCGTCGACGAGCACCACTTCGTGGCGATCGGCGGCGAGGCCGACGAGCTGAGCGCGCAGCTCGAGGAGCGCTGGAACGACGAGCTGTCGCTCGCGGATGCGGTGTCCCTCGGGGCGTCGGTCCTGGCCGGCAACGTCGACCGCGAGATCCCCGCCGGGGACCTGGAGGTCTCCGGCCTGGCCCGCAGCCGGGGACGACGCAAGTTCTTCCGGGTCGAGCCGGAGGAGATCGCCGAGATGATCGGCGGCGGAGGGGAGTGATCTCCGGCCCTGACCGCCGTTGGGCGCCCCTGCTGGGCGTCCTGGCGGCGCTCATCGGACTGACTGCGGCAGGTGTCGCCGCCGACCGCACCGGTCTGCTCGATCTTGCCGACGGGCCGACCCCGATCCCCCGTGCCGGACCCACCGCCACGGCCACGGTCGAGACCCTCGGCGAGCAGCTCCAACGGGTCGCCGGGATCGTCGAGGACGTGCGACAGCTCCGGTTCGACGAGGTGCCGACCCCGACGTTCCTGCCCCCGGACGAGCTGGCAGAGCGGGCATCGGGGTTCCTCGAGGACTACTCCGGGGAGGACGCGGAGGAGGACCGCCTGCTCCTCGAGGCCCTGGGCGCGATCCCATCGGGAACCGACCTGCGCGGGCTGCTGGCCACCGCGCTCGAGGAGCAGGTGGCCGGTTTCTACGACCCGGAGACCGGCGAGATGGTGATCGGCGCAGGTGCCCAGGGGAGTCGCCTGGGTCCGCTGGACGAGATCGTCCTCGCCCACGAGCTCCAGCACGCCCTGGCGGACCAGACGCTCACCCTCCCCGACCTCGCCGAGGTTTCTCCGGGCGACGAGGATGCGGCGTTCGCGGTGCAGGCGCTGATCGAGGGAGACGCGACCCTCACGATGGTCCGCTACGCCGACCGCGCGTTGTCAGTCATCGACCAGGCGCGCCTGCTGGCCGAACAGGGCCGTCTCGCGGCGGAGCTCGGATCGCTGACCGAGATGCCCCATTACCTGCAACGCACGCTGCTGTTCCCCTACGAGGAGGGTCTGGCGTTCGTGTCCGCCCTCGAGGCGCGGGGCGGATGGGAGACCGTGGACGCGGCGTACGCGCGACGCCCCGAGACGACGCTGCAGATCCTTCGCCCCGAGCTGTACCTCCGGGGCGAGGGTGTCGCCCGGGACCCTCGCGATCCGGCCTCGCCCGGTGACGGTTGGGAGCGCGTGGACGAGGTCGCGATCGGCGCCGCGGACCTCCTCTTCCTGTTCGAGGCGCCCGGCGGCGACACGTCGCGGGCGTTGGAGGACCCGCGGGGCGCAGCAATGACGTGGCGGGGCGGCGAGGCGGTCCTGTGGTCGGACGGGGGCGGCCGGTTCGCGGTCGGGGCGGCGCTGGTCGGGACCCCGGAGCTCTGCGGGGCGGTGACCGGTTGGTACCGGGCCGCGTTCCCGTCAGCGGCGGTCACCCAACGGGGCGACGGGATGTCTGCAGACGGGGCAGAACAGGACGCGGAGATCCGGTGCGCCGGTGACGAGGTGCGTGTGGGCATCGCCCCTGATGGACGCACAGCGTCCGCTGTCGTGCGCTGAGCGCACGTCGACCACCCTATGAGGTCGAACCCGTAACGCAGCGTGGGGACGGTGCGCCTACAGGGGTGAGAGACACCACC
>CAZHZQ010000224.1:1787-3788 GCA_964537235.1 uncultured Actinomycetota bacterium
CCACCGGAGAGACACCCACATGTTCGGACTGAAGCTCAGCAGCCTCCTCGCCAGCGGGGTCCTGGTCCTCGGCGGCGGCGCCATGGCATTCGCACAGGCCGGCGGCCCGCCCGACGAGCTGCCCGATGAGGCGGCGACGCAGGCGCAGGGTGAGGTCGAGACCCTCGAACTCGGCAACGAGACGGCCACGAACGCGGTCCAGAACGGCGACGGCACCGCCTTCTCCGACTGGGTCAAGAGCCTGGACCTCGAAGGTTGTGAGCGTGGTCTGACGATCGCCGCGAACGCGCAGGACGGTCCCACCGACTTCGACCCGGACGACCCGGCGGCGGTCGATGAGGGACACCCGGCGCTGCAGGCCGGCTGTGACGACGAGACCGTCAACGGCTCCTCGGAGGAGGAGGGTGGCGAGAGCTTCGGGCGGGACACCGCCGCGGAACGGTCCGGTGGTGACAACGCGGGCACCAGGGGCGAGGACGCTGGACCTCCCGCAGACGTCGGCCCCCCGTCGGACGTCGGCCCGCCCAGTGACCCAGGCCCACCCAACGGCCGCTGAACCGATCTGACCAAGCCCGAGTAGCGCGAGAGCCGCCCCATGAGGGCGGCTCTCGCGTATCCGGCTTCCGGCCACCCGATGTGTACGGCCCTACCATGTGGCCCCGACGGGAGAGGCCGCGTGCGCCGCAGGATCTTCGGTATCGAGAACGAGTACGGCGTCACGTGCACGTTCCGCGGCCAGCGTCGCCTGAGCCCGGACGAGGTCGCCCGCTACCTGTTCCGCCGGGTCGTCTCCTGGGGACGATCGTCGAACGTGTTCCTCGAGAACGGGGCGCGGCTGTACCTCGATGTGGGCAGCCACCCGGAGTACGCGACGCCGGAATGCGACTCGCCTCGGCAGGTGGTGATCCACGACAAGGCGGGGGAACGGATCCTCGAGGACCTCGTGCGCGCCGCGGAGCAGCGCCTGCACGAGGAGGGGATCGCGGGCGAGATCTCCCTCTTCAAGAACAACACCGATTCGGCCGGGAACTCCTACGGCTGTCACGAGAACTACCTCGTGGCCCGGGTGGGGGAGTTCCAACGGCTCGCGGACGCGCTGATCCCGTTCCTGGTCACGCGGCAGGTGTTCACCGGTGCCGGCAAGATCCTGCACACGCCGCGGGGCGCGATCTTCAGCCTGTCCCAACGGGCCGAGCACATCTGGGAGGGCGTGTCGTCCGCGACGACCCGATCACGACCGATCATCAACACCCGTGACGAGCCGCACGCCGACGCCGAGCGCTACCGGCGCCTGCACGTGATCGTCGGCGACTCGAACATGAACGAGTTCACCGCCTGGCTGAAGGTGGCCACCACCGATCTCGTCCTGCGCATGCTCGAGGAACAGTCGGTGATGCGGGACCTCTCACTGGAGAACCCGATCCGGTCGATCCGTGAGGTCAGTCACGACCTGACGGGACGTCGCCGACTGCGGCTGGCGAACGGCCGCGAGATGAGCGCACTGGAGATCCAGGAGGCCTACCTCGAACGCGTCGAACGTTTCGTCGCGGCCAACGATCCGGATCCCGAGGCCAAGGAGGTCGTGGAGCGTTGGAAGGAGATCCTCGAGCAGATCGCCGACGATCCCTTCGAGCTCGAGCACGAGCTGGACTGGGTTGCCAAGTACCACCTCGTCGAGGCCTACCGCAACCGTCACGACCTCCCGTTGTCGCACGCACGGGTCGCGATGATCGACCTCGCCTACCACAACGTCGCCCGTGAGCGTGGGCTGTTCTACGTGCTCCAGCGCCGCGGCAAGGCCGCGCGGCTGTTCGACGACGAGGACATCGACCGGGCCAAGACCCAACCACCGGAACGCACGCGCGCGGCCCTGCGTGGCCGGTTCATCCGTCACGCCAAGGCCCGCCGACGCGACTACACCGTGGACTGGGTGCACCTGAAGCTCAACGACCAGGCACAACGCACGGTCCTGTGCAAGGACCCGTTCCGCTACCAGGACGA
>CAZHZQ010000225.1:0-1465 GCA_964537235.1 uncultured Actinomycetota bacterium
CGTCCTCCCACACGTAGACGACCTCCGGCCACAGCGGCGCGGGCAGATCCTCGTCCTGGCAGGTGGCGTAGATCTCGCCGGCCCCGTCCCCGTCGCGGTCCGCCATCTCGGCGCCGGTGTCGCCGTAGGTGTTGCGCCCGTCGAAGCAGTCGCCGTGCGCGGGCAGCCCGGAGAGGGTGCCGTCCTCCCCTGCTGCCCACAGCGTCACCGAGTTGCCGGACGCCCCGACCGTCTGGAACACGGCCACCTCGATCACCCCGTCGGCGTTGATGTCACGCACCGCGAGGTCGGACAGCTCGTCGGCCGGACCGCCCGGAGCCTGCTCGCTGATCGCGTACTCGGTCCCGGTCCAGTCGGCGACGTCCACCTGGCTGCGGTTCTCGGCATCGACCACGTAGGCGAACACGATCTCCTTCTGCTCGTCACCGTCCAGGTCGATCGCGATGTTGCGCATGTCCGAGGTCCCGCCGGGGCGGTAGCCGGCGACGAACCTCGCGCGGTCGGCGTCGGAGGGGTCGCGGGGTCCGCTCGGCGAGGGGCTCGCCGTCGGGCCGGGGGACACCGTCGGCGACGGTCCGGGAGTCACCGGCTCCTCGGCGGGGTCCAGGGGCGCGGCGGTCAGCGTGCCGGTCGGCGCCGCGCTCGGCTCCCCGCCCGTGTCACAGGCGCCGACGACCAGGGCCGCGACCAGGAGCAGTCCGAGCAACGGGCGAGCGCGGGTCCTCATCCGGTGGGATCCTCCTGTGGGGCGGGTCGGAACCGGACCCTCAGCGTGTCAGGTCAGGTCCGTCCAGGCGAGGAAGCGCTCGACCGTGGGGCGGTCACCGGTCACGCGGATCGCGTCCAGATCCTTGCGGCGCCACAGGACCAGCAGCAGGTCCGAGGCGGTGCCGCGCAGCACCGCCGCGTCGTCCCGGGCCCGACGGCTCTGTCCGGCGATCGGATCGAGGGTCACCGACCAGTCGCCCCGCCCGTCGGAACGGTGCAGGTGCAGCGTCGCGGCCTCGTGCGGCCAGGGTTCCTCCTGCGACGTGACGAACACGTCGATGAACTCCCGGACCCCGTCCGCCGCGAGCCGCCCCTCGATCGGTTCGGCCTCATCGACCGCGTCCTGGGCGTCCCACCGGTGCATCGCCGTCTCGTGGGCCATGCGCCGGCCGATCCTTCCGACGTAGTGCTCGCCCCACCAGGTCCAGGCGGGATCGAACTCGTCGTGGTCCCGGAGCGCGTCGAGCAGCGCCTCGGCGCCGTCCTCGACGTAGCCGGGCAGGTCGTCGGGATCCTCCTCGACGTCCGGCCGGTCGTCTGGTCGCTCGGTGCCGCCGGTCTCGACCACGTGGGTCCACCACCGGTGGGCGCCGGTCAGGTGGACACCGAGGTCGGACAGGCTCCAGTCGGGACACGCGGGGACCGTGGCGTCGAGGTCGCCCGATCGGAGGACGTCCACGAACGTCTTGGTCTCGCG
>CAZHZQ010000225.1:1565-3787 GCA_964537235.1 uncultured Actinomycetota bacterium
TTGCGCACCACATCCGGATCGACCATCACACCACGCCGTCCCGTCCGCGTGGCCCTCGTGCTGGCGCTCGGGTTGCTGCTGTCGGCGGTCGTGCCGGCTCCGACCGCCGCCGACGAGGTGGCCGAGCATCCCGATCCGGGCGTGGTCCGTCCCCGACCCGCGCCCGGCGCGGTGGTCGCCGACGGCACCGTGCGAATCGAGGCGTTGCTGCACACCCGGACCGGCGTGGCCTCCGCCGAGATGCGCATCGACGGGGCCGTGGTGGACGCCGACCTCGACCAGGTCAGCACGTACACGACCCGGATGCGCACGCACCGCGAGGTCGACGCCGGCCGTCACATCGTCGAGGTCCGGTTCACCGACGGCAACGGGGAGGCGACCCGGCGCGCCTGGGAGTTCAGCGCCAGCGCGGTCGCGTTCGGTCGGCTCGCCGGCGCCCACCGCATCGAGACGTCCGTCGCGATCAGCCGGGACCTGTACCCGGCGGCGGGTTCGGCGAGTGCCGCCGTCCTGGCCAAGGCCGGCGACTTCGCCGATGCCCTGTCCGGCGCCCCGGCCGCCGCCGAGGTCGGCGGTCCCCTGCTGCTGACCACCAGCGACCACCTCAACGCCGAGACCCGCGACGAGCTGCGTCGGGTGCTGCCGGACGGCGCCCCCGTGTACCTCCTGGGCGGTGACGTCGCCCTGGCGCCCGCCGTCGCGGACGCGGTGAGGCAGCTGGGCTTCGAGCCCGTCCGCAAGGACGGCCGCGACCGGTACGCCACCTCGGCCGCGGTCCTCGACCTCGTGCCCGAGTCCACGACGGCCATGGTCGCGTCGGGGCGCAGCTTCCCGGACGCGCTGGCCGCATCGGCCCCGGCGGCCCGCGACGGCCTGCCGATCCTGCTGACCGAGACCGACTCGCTGCCCGGCTCGACCCGCGACGCGCTCGCGAACGCCCACTGGGGCGCCGCCGCCGAGCCGTTCGGGACCGTGTACGTCGTGGGCGGCTCCGCGGTCGTCAGCGACGCCGTGTTGGCCGAGATCGACGCCATCGCCGACCGGGTCGTCCGGGTCGCCGGCACCGGCCGCTACGAGACCGCCGACCGGATCGCCGCCAGGTTCTACGGCGACGACGTCTCGCGCGTCGCCGTCGCCAGCGGCGAGCGGTTCCCCGATGCCCTGTCGGGAGGACCCCACGCGGGGGCGAACGGGGTGCCGCTGCTGCTGTCGCCCGCCGGCGGGCTCGCGCCCCCGCAGATCGACCGGCTGGCCGGGTGGGGCATCGACGGGGGGTGGCTGTACGGGGGCGAAGCGGTGCTCGCCGACCTCGTCGCGGGCGATGCGCAGCGCGCGGTGATCGACGGGACCGGGCTGCGCGAGACGGGGCTGGCCCCGTCACCCGGCGCCGAGATCAACACCCTCGACACGGTGACCGTCGAGTTCGGCCGCGAGGTCGACCTGGACATCTCCACGGTGTACGTCGAGGTCGCGGGGCGTGAGGTCTACGGCGTGCTCGTCCAGGGCGACTTCGCCTCGGAACTGGTGTTCCGCGCCGGGGCGCTGCCGTTCGACGCGGCACCCAACGAGGTCTACCCGGTGCGCGTGTGGGTGCACGCCCGCGACGGGACCGACGTCCGTCACCTCGAGTGGACGTTCTCGCTGCGGACGCTGGATCTGTCGCGGGGCGACGTCGGCACCTCCGTGCAGGCGGTGCAGGACCGACTGACCTCGCTCGGCTACTGGTTGGACGACCCCGACGGCACCTTCGGAACGCTGACGACCCAGGCGGTGATGGCGTTCCAGAAGTACGAGGGCCTGCCACGTACCGGCTCGGTCGACCAGGCGGTCCGCGACCGGCTGTCAACAGCGGACCGCCCGCGCCCCCGCAACCTGCGCAGGGGGCGCTACGTCGAGATCGACAAGACCCGCCAGGTGATGATGTTCGTGGTCGACGGCCGCGTCGAGTGGATCTTCAACACTTCGACCGGCACCGAGGACCACTACTGGCACGAAGGACAGCGCAAGCTCGCCCACACGCCGGAGGGCACCTTCCGGTTCTTCCGGCAGATCGACGGGATGCGCGACGCCCCGCTCGGGAAACTGTGGCGGCCGAAGTACTTCACCTCCGCCGGCCACGCGATCCACGGCTCGACGTCGGTCCCGGCCTACCCGGCCTCGCACGGCTGCGCGCGCCTCAGCTACCCCGCGATCGACTTCGTGTGGGCGGCCGGCCTCGCCCC
>CAZHZQ010000226.1:0-1860 GCA_964537235.1 uncultured Actinomycetota bacterium
ACGCGCGGCCATCCTGCGCGTACGCTGGGTGAACGTCGGAGAGCGAGCACTCGAGGAGGCACGTGCGGAACGGGACCGCCATCATCTTGGTCGCCCTGTTGCTCGCGATGATCGTCGCGACGGGCCTCCAACTGATCCAGAGCTCGTGAGGAAGTACAACCGCCGCGAGGCGAGTGAGGAACCTGGGACCACGTGAACACGAGCACCGTCGATCAGGAGGTCGTGGACCTCGTCGAGCGTGCCCAGAACGGGGACGGCCAGGCGTTCGCCGCGCTGTACGACCGCTACGTCGACCAGATCTTCGGGTTCATCTACAACAAGGTCCGCGACCGGCACCTCACCGAGGACCTGACCTCCGACGTCTTCCTGCGCGCGCTGCGAGGACTGCCGAACTTCCAGTGGCAGGGCGTCGACCTCGGGGCGTGGCTCACGACGATCGCCCGCAACCGGTGCACCGACCACTTCAAGTCCGCCCGTGCACGCCTCGAGCGGCCGGCGGACGAACTGAACGATGACCCCGAGTTCGCCGCTCCACCCGAACTGCCGGAATCCGCCGTTCTCGCACAGGACCTGACGGCCACCCTCGAGAAGGCCATGCACCGCCTCAGCGAGGACCACCGGGAGGTGCTGTTCCTGCGGTTCACCCAATCGATGTCGGTCGCCGAGACCGCCGCGGCGATGGAGCGCACGGACGGAGCCATCAAGGCCCTCCAGTACCGGGCGCTGCGCTCGCTCGCCGAGATCGTCCGCGAGGACCCCGCGTTCACCGAGGAGCCGATCCGATGAGCCCAGCCATCGAGAGGAAGAAGAGGGGACAGAAGTCCCGTCACCCGGCTGCCGGGAATGCGTTCGTTCTCACCCGGTCCGTACACGGAGAGGTAAGACCGTGACCCGCAACCAGACCCCAGACGAGATGGTCGAGGAGTTCGCTCGGCTGCTCGAGGCCGACGACATCGACATGGCCGCGAGTGGCTCCGAGGAGGAGCTCGCCGATCTGGTCCACCTCGCCGAGGGACTGCGTGACGTGCCGACCGCCGCACCGACCTCCGAGTTTCGGGACCGGCTGCGCGGTCAGCTCCTGACCGAGGCCGCCGCGATGCTGCCGGTCACCGAGACCGCCCCCGAGCCCACCACGATCGGATGGCGTGAACGCCTGGCGCACTGGCGGCGCTCGGTGAGCCTCGCGGTCGCGTCAGCCCTGTCCGCCACCACGATCGGCGGCGCGGGCGTCGCGATCGCGTCCCAGAGCGCCCTGCCCGACGACAGCCTCTACGGGGTGAAGCGAGGCATCGAATCGGTGCGGATGGCCGTCGCGAGCGGTGACCTGGAGACGGGAAGGCTGCACCTCGCCTTCGCCCGCGAACGTCTGGAGGAGGTCACCGACGGCGTCGACGAGCTCGCACCGAGCCGTCTCGTCGACACGCTCGAGGAGATGAACGACTCGAGCGCCCTCGGGGCGAACGAACTGCTCGACACCTACGACCGCACCGGGGACACCGACGTCCTGCGCGAGCTCGCGTCCTTCATCGACGATCAGCGCGCCGGGCTCTTCGCGATCAGCGACGACCTGCCGATCGAGGTCGTCCCGTTCGCGGACCGCTCGCTCGAGCTGGTGCGTCGCATCGAGATCCAGGCGACCGAGCTGTTCCTGGGGTGCGTGAACTGCGTCGACGGGCAGACCTCGATCCCTCCCCCGGGCGAGGCGCCGGCCAGGGACACCGCCACGGACACCGACACCGCCACGGACACCGACACCGGGGACACGCCGGACGGGACGGGCGACACCACGACCGACGGTGATCCCCAGCTCCTGGAGGACGAGCCGCTCGACGGCACCCTCAGCGACACGTTGGACGAGAC
>CAZHZQ010000226.1:1960-3782 GCA_964537235.1 uncultured Actinomycetota bacterium
CTCTGCGCACGTCTCGCGCTGTGTACGTCACCGGCAACGCTCCGCAGTCGTTCTTCTCGGTGACCGAGTCGGCCAGGAGAGGTGACTACGAGTGACTAGTCATGTACGCTCCCCCCGTCGGGCCCCCAACGGGGTCTGCCACAACGCGGTCTGCCAGTCGTACGTCGTCCGTTATCGCGGCGCTGGGACGTCACGAACACCCAGCTCGGGAACAAGAAGGAGCAAGGGATGATCCGTTCCGCCACCTGGCGCCGAGTCGCCACATCGGTGCTCGCCGCCACGACCGCGCTGGTGCTCGTCGCACCGAGCGCCGGGGCCGCAGCCACCGGACCTGCACAGTTCTCCGGGGCGGCGGAGGCGCTGACCTTCCACCTCCAGCTCACGGCGCCCGACGCGTTGCTCGGCCCGATCGGGGCCAAGAACGGCAAGCTCGACCAGAAGGTGTCCGCCACCTTGGCCGAGCTCAGCTCCGTCGGCGACGCGTCCGCTACGACGACCTTGCTCGAGGGGCTGTACAACCAGACGCGCAGCTCCGCCGACGGCAACTGCGGCAGCGAGTCGCTCGCCGAGATCGCCCCGCAGGACACCGCCGGCATCGTGTCCCTCGGCATCGGCACGATGGAGTGCACGGCCGACTCGGCGGCGAACCTGTCGCGGTCGTTCTCGGAACTGGCGAACCTGTCGATCAGCCTCGAACCGCTGTTCTCGGATTCTTCGGCCCTCCCGGAGGACGTACGCACCGCCCTCCAGGACGCCGTAGGCGCCGCAACCGGAACGGTGAACGAGCTCGCAGGTGAGCTCAACGGCGCGCTCGGGGAGGTCGAGAACGCCGTGAACGACGCCTCCGGCGCGGTCGAAGAGGGGACCGGCGTCGACATCCCCGACGTGACCCCCGACCAGCTGCCCGAGGTCCCGGACATCACCAAGGTCAACCTGCTCGACGTCCGCAAGATGTGGGCCGAGTCGGTCATCACCACCGAGGCCGACTCCGTGCTGTCGACCTCCGAGTCCGGCATCGTGGAGGCCAGCCTCCTCGGCGGTCTGGTGAAGGTCCCGACCTTCCAGTACGAGACGGTCGCCAGGGCCAACGGTCAGCCCGGCGGTGCGTCCGCCGACGCCAAGGTCACGACCATCGCCGTGCAGGTGGCCGGCGAGGCCCTGGTCGCGGTCGAGGGCACGAAGCTCACCGTGGGTGACTTCACGCTCGACCTCAACGACCCGGAGTTCGGCGAGCTCGACGGCAGTGAGGTGCTCGGGCCGGTGACGGACCTGCTCACGGAGATCCTCGACGCGGTCGGTGTCTCCGTCGCCCAGGGCACGACCAGCACCTCCACCGCGGAGGACGGCTCGAAGGCCGAGGCCTCGACCAGCGCCTTCGCGCTGAGCCTGCACCCGCTGAACGCGGCCGGTGACGATGCCAACGCCCTGTTCGGGTTGGACCTGAACCTCCTGCAGACCAAGTCGGTCGTCGCCGCCTCCCCGAACCCGCCGACGGAGTCGGACCCGCCGCCCGCGGCTCCCGACCCCCCGGTGCACCTGCCCCGGACCGGTGGTGGCGCGGTCCCGATGATCGTCGGGCTGCTCGCGATGGCCGGTGCGCTCGGCCTCAAGCAGCGGATGCGGTAGGCCGCCAGGAAGCGGCCTGTGGCGGCGGACCACCTGATCAGAAGAGCGCCTGATCAGAAGAAGATCGAGCGCCGCCCCATCAGGTTGCGGTGCAGCATCTGCTGGATCGTGTCCCGGACCCGGTCGGTGAGGTCGAAGACGGCCATCGGGTCGTCGGCAGCGTCGGGGCCGTACTCCCGGGTGTCGATCGGTTCGC
>CAZHZQ010000227.1:0-3769 GCA_964537235.1 uncultured Actinomycetota bacterium
GATCGCGGTATGAGATCGCGACGACGCGCCGCCGTTACACGTTCGTCCGGACTCGTCGGTAGAGTGCCGTCCGCGCCGACCGGGGCAGACGAGTCTGCGCACCGAGATCCACGAGGGGTGGTACCAGGGTGATCGTCCTCAGTTTCCTGCTCGTCGTCTTCGCGGCGGTGACGCTGCTCATCGGTCTGTTCCAGGACACGTTGACCTGGATCTGGATGTCGATCGGCGCCTGCGTCCTCGCGATGGTCTTCCTCGGGATAGGTGTCCTCCAGCGACGGTCGAGCCGTCGTGAGTCCGACGAGGCGGAGGGCGAGGCCTACGGTCCGGGAGCGATCGGCGGCTTGATCTCCAGCGACGACGAGGAACGCGAAGAGGCCGCGGTCCCCGCCGAGGACGTCTCGGTCGTCCCCAAGCGCAGCGTCTCCGACGCCCGTGGGGAGATCAGTCGCGCCGAGGTCGAGGAGGCCGCGGACGAGGCGGTCGCCGAGGCCGAAGCGAAGGTCAAGAAGAAGGCGGCGCAGAAGAAGCAGGCACAGACGCGTTCTGCGAAGAAGTCTGCAGCCAAGAAGAAGTCTGCAGCCAAGAAGACGACGGGCAAGGCGGCCCGCGAGCGCCTCGATCAGATCAAGGGTCTCGGGCCGGCGAAGCAGAAGGCGCTGCTCGCCGAGTTCGGCTCGCTCGAAGCGATCCGGGACGCCGACGTCGCCGATCTGCAGCAGGTGAAGGGCATCGGCGAGGCGACGGCGCAGCAGATCAAGAAGGGTCTGGCGTAATTTTCAAGCAAGACCTGCCCTGATCAAGAAAGACCTGCCCTGATCAAGCAAGACCTGCCCTGTCAAGAAGAACCCGTCCCAGACGCTGATCAGGCCGGATCCAGGGAGATCCACGCCTCGACGTCGTCGTCGAGCTCGACCGGCGTCGCGTCCTCCGCGCGCTCGACCGTGTCTTCCTCGACCGTGACCTCGGTGGCCAGCACCTCGCGGGACACCGCGTCCCACCAGGGCGCGAACGCCTCGGCGCGCTCGGTGGGCTCGATCGCGACCTGCAGGTGGATGCGGTCGTCGAGCGCGAGGTCGCGCTCCTTGCGCAGATCGTTGACCGCCCGCATCAGCTCGCGTACCTGACCCTCGGTCCGCAGCTCGTCGTCGATCTCGACGTCGAGCGCGAACGAGGTCGCTCCCTCGCCCACCAGCACCCACCCGGTCTTCGGGGTCTCCACGATCTCGACCATCTCCCGGGTGATCGCGCGGCTGCTGCCGCCGACCTCGAGCGTGGCGTTGCCGTCCTCGAGGTCGTCGACGAGCGAGTCGACGGCGTCGGGATCCAGCGACCGCAGCGTCTCGGCGACCTTCGGGGCGTCGGATTCGAACGCGGGACCCAGCGCCCGGAAGTTCGGCTTCAGCGACCGCTCGGCGAGTTCCGTCGTGGCATCCGTGAGCTGGATGTCCTTGACATTCAGCTCGTCGGACACCTCGCCCAACAGCGGACGCAGCCCGTCGCGCTCGCCGGCGGGGACGGTGACCAGCGCGCGAGCGAGCGGCTGGCGGGTCTTGACCCCGGACTCGTTGCGGGCCTGCCGGCCGAACTCGACGACCCGCCGGACCGTGGCCATGGCCGCGCGCAGATCGTCGCCCTGCCACGCCCGGTGCGGGCTCGGGAAGTCCGTCAGGTGCACCGACGCCGGGGCGTCGGGATCCTGCGACCGCACCAGATCCTCCCACAGCTGATCGGCAAGGAAGGGAGTGAACGGTGCGAGGAGCTGGGCGAGGGTCACCAGGCACGTGTGCAACGTGGCGTACGCGGCGGCCTTGTCGCCCGGGTCCTCGTCCGCCGCCTTCCAGAAGCGCCGACGGGAGCGACGTACATACCAGTTCGAGAGGTCGTCGACGAAGGCCTCGAGCCGTCGCCCCGCCGTCGTGACGTCGTACCGCTCGAGGGCCGCGTCGACCGTCGCGACCAGATCCGCGAGCTCGGCGAGCACCCACCGGTCCATCACGTGGCGGTCGGCGACGGCGGGGATGTCTCTGTCGGGGACTTCTCCATCGAGGACGAACCCGTCGATCGTGGCGTACGTGGTGAAGAAGTAGTGGGTGTTCCACAGCGTGAGGAGGAACCGGCGGGTGATGTCGTCCAACAGGTGCGGGCCGACCCGACGGTTCACCCACGGGTTGCCCTCGGTGAGCATCAACCACCGCAAGGCGTCCGCCCCGGAGCGGTCGAGCAGCTCCCACGGATCCAAGACGTTGCCGATGGACTTGCTCATCTTGCGCCCCTCCTCGTCCACGATGTGGCCGAGGCACAGGCACGTCTGGTACGAGGATCCGCCGAACAGCAGCGTCGATTCCGCGAGCAGGGTGTAGAACCACCCGCGGGTCTGGTCGATCGCCTCGCAGATGAAGTCCGCGGGGAAGCGTGCGGAGAACTGCTCCTCGCCCCGGTGCGGGTAGCCGAACTGGGCGAAGGGCATCGCACCGGAGTCGAACCAGGCGTCGGCGACCTCCGGGACGCGGGTCGCCGGTTCCCCGCAGCCGTCCTCCGGGCAGGCGAAGGTGATCTCGTCGACGTACGGGCGGTGGGGGTCCAGATCGGACAGATCCTGTCCGGCGTGGTCGCCCAGCTCGCGCAGGGAGCCGACCACGGTCAGGTGGCCCTGGGTGCAGCGCCAGAACGGCAACGGCGTGCCCCAGTACCGGTCGCGGGACAGCGCCCAGTCGACGTTGTTCTCGAGCCAGTTGCCGAACCGCCCGTCGCGGATGTGCTCGGGGTACCAGTCGATCTTCGCGTTTGCGTCGAGGAGCTCCTGGCGACGGGCGGTCGTCTCGATGTACCACGACAGCTTCGCGTAGTAGATCAGGGGGGTGTCGCAGCGCCAGCAGAACGGGTAGGTGTGTTCGTAGGTGGTGCGCTTGACCAGGACGCCGGCGTCCTCGAGCGCGTCCATGATGGCCGGGTCGGCGTCCTTGACGAAGGTCCCCTCCCACGGGCCGGTCGAGAAGCGTCCGTCCAGGTCGACCGGGTTCACGACCGGCAGGCCCTCGCGCCGGCCGATCTCCATGTCGTCGGCCCCGAAGGCCGGGGCCATGTGCACCAGGCCCGAGCCCTCGGTGGTGGTGACCACGTCGGCGGCGATCACGTAGCGGTGGTCCTCGTCGACCTCGACGAGCGTGAACGGCGCCGCGTAGTGCAGCCCGACGAGGTCGCCGGTCTCCACCTCCTCGATCACCTCGGCGTCCTCACCCAGCGCGGGCTCGAGACGGGCGCGGGCGACGACCACCTCGTGGCCGTCGGGGCCGCGCGCCAGGACGTACTCGACGCCGGGGCCGACCGCGACCGCGGCGTTGCTGGGCAGGGTCCAGGGGGTCGTCGTCCAGACCAGCAGGCTGACGTTTCGGTCGCCCAGCGGACCGTCGAGGATCGGGAACCGCACGTAGACGCTGGGGTCCTCGATCTTCTCGTACCCCTGTGCCACCTCGGCGTCGGACAGGGCGGTGCCACAGCGGGGGCAGTAGGGCGTGACTCGGTGGTCCTCGAAGATCAGCCCCTCCTCCCAGAGACGCTGCATCGCCCACCACACGGACTCGACGTAGGCGGTGTCCATCGTCCAGTACGCGTCGGGCATGTCGACCCAGAACCCGATGCGCTCGGTGAGGTCCTCGAAGTCCTCGACGTACCGCGAGACCGACTCGCGGCACCGGCGGTTGAACTCCTCGATCCCGTACTCCTCGATCTCGGCCTTGGAGTTCAGGCCGAGCTCCTTCTCGATCTCCAG
>CAZHZQ010000228.1:0-3753 GCA_964537235.1 uncultured Actinomycetota bacterium
GTCGCGACCGGCGGCCAACGCCACGATCTCGAACCGATCGGGATGCTCGCGGACCACCTCGAGCGTCTGGGTGCCGATCGAGCCGGTCGAACCCAGCACGATCACCCGGCGGCGCTCCGTCACGGCTGGTCCTCCGCCCGGTTGCGCCGGAGCTCCTCGACCCGCTCGGCCGCACCGACGGCCACGGGCAGCCGGCGCCCCTCCCCCACCCGGTACGTGGCGAGCAGCTGTCCGCACGCGGCATCCGCGTCGCGACCCTTGGTGTCACGGACCGTGGTGGTGACGCCGGCGTCGCGCAGCGCCCGGACGAACGCGGCGACCCGCTCCGATGAAGGCTCACGCCACTCGGGGACGCCGGGGGTCGGGTTCAGCGGGATCAGGTTCACGTGCCCGCGCGTGTCACGGACAAGGTCCGCGAGCGCCCGGGCCTGCTCCGGGGCGTCGTTGACCTCGTCGATCAGGACGTACTCGTAGGAGACCCGACGGCCGGTGCGGTCCCGGTAGTCACGGACCGCGGCCATGATCGCGTCCAGGGGATGCATCCGGTTCGGGGGCACCAGGACGTCGCGCAGCTCGTCGTCCGGGGCGTGCAGGCTGACGGCCAGGGTCAGCGGAAGCCCCAGATCGGCGAGCCGCCGGATCCCGGGCACCAAGCCCACGGTCGACACGGTGATCGACCGCGCCGACAGGTCGAAGCCGTCCGGGTCGTGCAACCAGTGCACCGACCGCTCGACGGCGTCGACGTTCGCCAACGGCTCGCCCATGCCCATGTACACGACGTTCGTGACGTGGTCCGGGTACCGGTCGTCGGCGTGCTCCCTGAGGAACGCATCGGCGACGACCACCTGGCGGACCACCTCGCCGGCCGTCAGCTGACGCTCGAAACCGGCCTGGCCGGTCGCGCAGAACGGGCAGCCCATCGCGCATCCGGCCTGCGTGGAGACGCACACCGTCGCGCGAGCCGAGCGGTCGTCGCGCTGCGGGTAGAGCATCAGGACCGTCTCGATCGCGGTCGAGCCCTCTCCGCCGTCATCCTCCCCTCGGTCCCGCCCCGGGTGATCCCCTCGGTCCCGCCCCGGGTCATCCCCTCGGTCCCACCCCGGGTCGGGGAACCCGAGCAGCAGCTTGTGGGTGGCGCCGTCGTCGACCGTGCGGTGGCGCAGCAGCTCGGGGCGGGCGGGAGCGAAACGCTCGGCGAGCCTCGGACGCAGCTCCTTCGGGAGGTCGGTCATCTGCGTGGGGTCGTCCACCCCCCGGACGAGCCAGCTCAGGACCTGGCGTCCCCGGTAGGCAGGTTCCCCGAGATCCTCGAGCAACGCCTCGAGACCCGTACGGTCGAGGTCGTACGGGTCGATCACCTGGGGTGTGGAGGGAGGTGGCGACATCGCCGTCGAGGGTACGGCAGCGCCGCTCAGCGACCTGCGCGGGGACCGACTGGTGGTCAGCACCCGTCCGCTGCCCGTCAGAGTCCCAGGACGTCCAGCAGGTAGTAGCCGACCGGCAGGGCGAACAGGATCGCATCGACCCGGTCCAGGACCCCGCCGTGTCCGGGGAAGATGCCGCCGAAGTCCTTGACCCCCAGATCACGCTTCAGCATCGACTCGGTGAGGTCCCCGACCGTGGCGACGGCCGCGACGACGGCCGTGAACAGGGCGGCCGTACCGGGACCGAACAGCGGCTCGGAGCCGAGCAGCGGGTAGATCAGCACGGCGACCGCGACCGCCACGGCGACGCCGCCGAGCACCCCCTCCCAGGTCTTGCCCGGGCTCACGCGGGGGGCGAGCTTGCGGTGACCGAACCGCGTCCCGATGAAGTACGCGCCGACGTCGGCGACGAACGCGGCGGCCGCGGTCGCGATGATCGCGATCCAGCCCCCCTCCTCCCGCCCGTGCAGGAGCACCGCGTAGGACCCGAGGAAGGGGATCCACACGCCGAGCAGGATCGTCGCACCGATCCGCTGGATCACGTCCCGGCGGTCGCGGTCGGTGAGCTCCCAGACGACGGCACCGAACAGCAGGGTCAGGATCCCGACCGCTTGACCGGCGGTCCCCGCCTGGTGGGCACCGACGAGCATGACCAGCGCGCTGACGACCAGCACCGGGACCGAGACCCGCACCCCGCGCGCACGGAACTCGCGGGCGGTCTCGACGAGCCCGACCAGGACGAGCCCCGACACGAGCACCGTGAAGGCCGCACGGCTCCACAACACGGTGCCGATCAGCAGACTCACCAGCACGACGCCGACGGCGATCGCGACCGGGAGGTCCCGGTCGGTGAAACGGGCGAGGACCCCGCGCGCGTCCTGCGGTCTCCCGGGGTCGCTGCTGGGATCGCTCATGGGGGGATGGAGCTGCGGCCGTCAGACCTCGAGCAGCTCCTCCTCCTTCTTCTCGAGCAGCTGATCGATGCGATTGACGTGCTGGGATGTCAGCTCCTCGAGCTTCTTCGCGTGACGTTCGTGCACGTCGATGCCGATCACCCCTTCGTCCTCCAGCTGCTGCAGCGCGTCCTTGGCGTCGCGACGGACGTTGCGGACGGAGATCTTGCCCTCCTCCGCACGGGTGCGGACGAGCTTGATGTACTCCTTGCGACGCTCCTCGGTCAGCTCCGGGAAGACGCAACGGATGATCTGCCCGTCGGTCGCGGGGTTGAGACCGAGGTCGGCGTCGCGGATCGCCCGTTCCACGTCGTCCATCGAGCCCTTGTCGTAGGGGTTGACGACGAGCATGCGCGGCTCGGGTACCGAGAACGTCGCGAGCTGCTGCAGCGGGGTCTTCTGTCCGTAGTAGTCGACCTGGATGTCGTGGAGGAGCTGCGGGTTGGCCCGGCCGGTCCGGACGCTCGCGAACTGGTTCTGGGTGTGTTCGACCGCGACATCCATGCGGTGCCCGGCGTCATCGAGGATCGCCTCTGGGTTCTCGGTGTCGGCCATGGGTCTCTCCTGGTCGCTGCCTACAACGCTACTGAACGGCTGCGGTCAGCTCCGGGAGCGTCCCTCGCCGCCGGCACTGACGAGCGTCCCGACCGCTTCCCCCTCGACCACACGCTGGATGTTGCCGGGGCGCAGCAGCTCGAACACCACGATCGGCAGCTTGTTGTCCATGCACAGCGAGATCGCGGTGGCATCCATCACCTTGAGTCCCCGGTTCAGCACCTCGAGGAAGTCGATCGTCTCGAACCTGGTCGCATCGGGGTTCTCGCGCGGGTCCGAGTCGTAGACGCCGTCGACCTGCGTGCCCTTCAGGATCGCCTCGGCGTCGATCTCGAGCGCGCGCTGAGCCGCCGCGGTGTCGGTCGAGAAGTACGGGGCCCCCAGGCCGGCGGCGAAGATGACGACCCGACCCTTCTCGAGGTGACGGACCGCGCGACGTCGGATGTAGGGCTCGCAGACCTCCTGCATCCAGATCGCCGACTGAACCCGCGTCTGGACGCCGACCTTCTCGAGGGCGTCCTGCAGGGCCAGCGCGTTGATGACGGTGGCCAGCATCCCCATGTGGTCCGCCGAGGACCGGTCCATGCCGGTGGCGCGTGGCGAGTTGCCGCGGAAGATGTTGCCGCCCCCGACCACGACCCCGACCTGGGTGCCGTGTGTCTCCTGGAGATCGGCGAGCTCGCCGGCGATCTGGGACACGATGCCCGGTTCGATCCCGCCCTTGACGGCCGGGTCCGAGAACGCCTCCCCGGAGAGCTTCAGCAGCACCCGCCCGTAGTGCGTCCGCTCGCCCATCAGGCCACCCCTCTCGTGTTGGGGGG
>CAZHZQ010000229.1:0-3747 GCA_964537235.1 uncultured Actinomycetota bacterium
AGCCCGCGGCCAGTCGTCGGCGATGTCGGCTGCCAACGCCGCGATCGACCACGTCCGGAACTGGGTCGGGGGCCGCCCGACCCCCGATGGCGACTGGGTGTCGATGGCCGTCCCGACCGACGGGACCTACGGGATCGAGCCGGGCGTCATCTCCAGCTTCCCGTGCCGCACCGACGGCAAGGGCAACTACGAGATCGTCGAGGGCCTCGACCTCTCGGACGAGGCACGCCAGCGGATCGAGACCTCGGTGCAGGAGCTGCGCGACGAGCGCGAGGTCATCTCCGACCTCCTGTAGCCGGGCCGCGACCGCTCGTCACCGCTCTCCTGGGACGCGGCGACGGTAGCCTCGGCGGCCGACAGAGAGGAACCGCGTGACGCGTGTGCTGTCCGGGATCAAGCCCTCGGGTGCCCTGCACCTCGGCAACCACCTGGGCGCGATCCGTCGCTGGGTGGACGACCAGCACGAGCAGGACGCCTTCTACATGATCGCGGACCTGCACGCGATGACGGTCCCGCACGATCCGGAGGCGCTCCGCTCCGACACCCGGGAGCTCGCGACCGGACTGCTGGCCGCCGGTTTGGACCCCGAGGCCGTCACGCTGTTCGTGCAGTCGCACGTGCACGAGCACGCGGAGCTGACGTGGTTGCTGAACTGCGTCGCGTCGATGGGTGAACTGGGGCGGATGGTCCAGTACAAGGAGAAGTCGGCCACGCAGGAGTTCGTCTCGGTCGGCCTGTTCGACTACCCGGTGCTCCAGGCCGCCGACATCCTGATCTACCAGGCCGACCTCGTCCCGGTCGGTCACGACCAGCGGCAGCACGTCGAGCTGACCCGTGACATCGCCCAGCGCTTCAACCACCGGTTCGGCGAGGTGTTCGCGCTCCCGGAGCCGACGTTCCCGACCAGCGGGGCGCGGGTCATGGACCTGCAGGAGCCGGGGAACAAGATGTCCAAGTCCGAGGAGTCACCCAAGGGGACGATCGACCTCCTCGACGAGCCGGAGCGGATCTCCAAGAAGGTCATGTCGGCCGTCACCGACAGCGGCACCGAGATCCGGCGCGAGGAGGGCAAGGCGGGCATCACGAACCTGCTCGAGATCATGAGCGCCGCGACGGGCGACGACGTCGAGGATCTCGAGCAGCGCTTCGCCGACAGCGGGTACGGGGACTTCAAGAAGGCTGTCGCGGAGTCCGTCGTGGACCTCCTGCGCCCCTACCAGGAGCGCTACCGCGAGCTGGCGGCGGACCCCGGTGAGGTGCAGCGGCAGCTGCAGATCGGGGCGGACAAGGCCCGCGAGGTGGCGTCCCGCACGTTGGCCGAGGCCAAGGAGGCCATGGGCCTGCTGCCCCCGTCCGGCACCTCCTGGCCGTAGCTCCCACGAACCTGTCGGATCCGACAGGTTCGTGCTGTCCGGGAGGCACTCAGCGTCCGGTACTCCGCCATCCGGTGCACGAACCCGCCGTGGACGACAGGTTCGTGCACCTTCGCTCGTCGAGGGGTTCCTCGACGTGACGGTCAGATGTAGCCCCGGAGGCTGGCGGCCTCGGCGACCCGCTCGACCGCGACCGCGAACGCGGCCTCCCGCAAGCCGATCCCCTTGTCGTTCGCGTAGTCGCGGACCTGCCCGTACGCGTCGGTCAGCCTCTTGCGGAGGCGCTGGTTGACCTCGTCCTCCTCCCAGCGGAACTCCTGGATGTTCTGGACCCACTCGAAGTACGACACGGTCACCCCGCCGGCGTTGGCGAGGATGTCGGGGACGACCAGCGTCCCGTTGTCCGCCAGGATCCGGTCGGCCGCCGGGGTGATCGGGTGGTTCGCTCCCTCGATCACCAGCCGGGCTTCGACCTGGTCGGCGTTGCGGCTCGTGATGACCTCGCCGAGCGCGGCCGGGATGATCACGTCCACGTCGAGGAACAACGTGTCGTCGCCGTCGTCCAGAGGTTCGGTCCCCGGGAAGTCGACGACCGACCCCGTCTCGATGACGTAGGCGGTCAGCTTCTCGATGTCGAGCCCGCCCTTGCGGTAGACGCCGCCGCGCACGTCGGAGACGGCGACCACCTCGTTGCCCTGTTCGGCGGCGATCCGTGCCGCCCACGAGCCGACGTTGCCGAAGCCCTGGACCGCGACCGTGAGCCCGTCGCCGTCCAGCCCCGCGTCCCGTACCGCCTCGTTCATGATGGTCACGCAGCCACGGCCGGTCGCCGCCTCGCGTCCGTAGGAGCCACCCAGCGCGATCGGCTTGCCGGTGACGATCTGTGGAGTGTGGCCCATCTTGCGGCCGTACTGGTCCATGATCCACGCCATCGTCTGGGCGTTGGTGTTCACGTCCGGGGCGGGGATGTCACGGGTCGCACCGATGATGTGGCTGATCTGGTCGGTGTACCGGCGCGTCATCATCTCCTTCTCGGACTCGCTCATCCCGGTGGGGTCCACCTGGATGCCGCCCTTGGCACCACCGAACGGGATGTCGACCAGGGCGGTCTTCCAGGTCATCAGGGACGCGAGCGCGCGGACCTCGTCGAGGTTCGCCGTCGGGTGGTAGCGGATCCCGCCCTTGTACGGCCCGCGCGCTCCGTTGTGCTGCACGCGGTACCCCGTGTAGAAGTCCAGGCTGCCGTCGTCGCGTCGCACCGGGACCTGCACGCGCAGTTCGCGGTAGGTACCCCCGAGTGCCTCACGCGCCCCCTCGGAGACCCCCGTGATGTCGGCGGCCGTGGTGAAGAAGTGACTCACGGCCTCGAACGGCGACATGCCCTCGCGAACCTCTGGCACGGTGGCTCCTCGGAACCGGCTCCACGGCCATCTTGGCACGTCGTCGGCGATCGTGGGTGGTCGGGCGAACGTGCGACAGATGAGGAAGGGGTGCCGGAGGCCGGGCTGAGGCCGTCCGGGGTGTCGAACGACGGTGCTAGCCTCCCCAGCGGCGCCCTGCGCCACCCCCCTGTTCCCGTCCCCGACCCGGAAGCTGGGATGCCGACACCGACACCCACCTCTGCGCGCAAGGTGGATCCGCAGGAGCCCGCCCCGCGCCCCGACGTGAAGCGGCGCTCGCACTGGCTCCTCGAGCTGTACCGCTCGGCGCTCGGCAAGAAGTACGCCATGGCGCTGTCGGGGCTGTTCATCATGGCGTGGCTGGTCGGCCACGTGATCGGCAACCTCAAGATGTACCTGGGGCCCGAGGAGTTCAACCACTACTCGATCTGGCTGCGCGAGTCCCTCGGGTACCCCCTCCTGCCGCACACCTGGACGCTGTGGATCGTCCGGATCCTGCTGCTGGGCGCGTTCGTCGTGCACATCCACGCCGCGTACGCGCTCACGGTCATGAACCGCCGCGCCCGGCCGGAGGCCTACCGGTCGGAACGTGACTACGTCGCCGCCGATTTCGCCGCCCGCACGATGCGGTGGACCGGCGTGATCGTCGGGCTGTTCGTGATCTACCACCTGGCCGACTTCACCTGGGGGTGGGTGAACCCCGGGGGGAGGTACGACAACGAGGCCTACGGCAACCTGGTGCAGAGCTTCAGCATCTGGCCCGTCTCGATCTTCTACATCGTCGCGAACCTCGCGCTGGGCTACCACCTGTTCCACGGCGCCTGGAGCATGTTCCAGTCGCTCGGTCTCAACGAGCCCCGCTACAACCACTGGCGCCGCTGGTTCGCCGTCGGCTTCGCGGCCTTCATCGTCATCCCCAACGTCTCGTTCCCGATCGCGGTGCTCGCCGGCATCGTCAGCTAGAGGACACATGA
>CAZHZQ010000230.1:0-2357 GCA_964537235.1 uncultured Actinomycetota bacterium
GGGCGGTCGCGATCGAGGATCGGATGGAGCAGGCGTTCCTCGACTACTCGATGTCGGTCATCGTCGGCCGGGCACTGCCGGACGTGCGTGACGGGCTGAAGCCGGTGCAGCGGCGGATCCTGTACTCGATGTGGGAGTCGCGCCTGCTGCCGGACCGCCCCTACCGCAAGTGCGCCTCCGCCGTGGGCGAGGTGATGAAGAAGTACCACCCGCACGGTGACGCCTCGATCTACGACGCGCTGGTGCGGATGGCGCAGGACTTCTCGTCGCGGGAACTGCTCGTCGACGGGCACGGCAACTTCGGGTCCGTGGACGGTGATCCCCCGGCGGCCATGCGGTACACGGAGTGCCGGCTGTCGGACGTGGCGATGGAGCTCCTCGACGGGATCGAGGAGGAGACCGTCGACTTCGTCGAGAACTACGACGGCTACGAGCGCGAGCCCGTCGTGCTGCCGGCCCGGGTCCCCAACCTGCTCGTCAACGGCGCGACCGGGATCGCCGTCGGGATGGCGACGAACATCGCCCCCCACAACCTCGGCGAGGTGATCGACGGGGTGCTGCACCTGATCGACCACCCGGACGCCACGCTCGACGAGCTCATGGAGCTGGTCCCGGCCCCGGACTTCCCGACCGGCGCACGCATCGTGCAGACCGACGGCATCCGCGACGCGTACGAGACCGGCAAGGGCACGGTCACCCAGGAGGCGATCGCCACCACCGAGGTCCGGACGGGCAACCTCCCCCGGATCATCGTCACCGAGATCCCGTTCCAGGTGAACAAGTCGACGCTGCTCGAGAAGATCGCCGGGCTGGTTCAGGACAAGAAGATCGAGGAGATCCGCGACCTGCGCGACGAGTCGTCCCGTGACGGGATGCGGATCGTGATCGAGCTCAAGCGCGGCGAGGACCCGGCGGCCGTCCTGGCACAGCTGTACCAGTCGACAGACCTGCGTTCGAACTTCTACGTCAACTGTGTCGCGCTGGTCGACGGCGCCCCGGAGACGCTCGGACTCAAGCGCTGCCTCACGGAGTACCTGAGCCACCAGCGCGAGGTCCTCACCCGCCGGACGACCCACCGCCGCGAGAAGGCCGCCGCCCGCGCCCACATCCTCGAAGGTCTGCTGACCGCCCTGGACCACCTCGACGAGGTGATCGCCCTGATCCGCGCCGCCGAGTCCGCCCAGGACGCGCGGCGTCAGCTCATCGAGCGCTACGACCTCGACGAGAACCAGGCCAACGCGATCCTCGACATGCAGCTGCGCCGCCTCGCCCGGCTGGAGCGCCAGCAGCTCGAGGACGAGTACCAGGAGCTGCAGGACCTGATCGCCGAGCTCGACGAGATCCTCGGTGATCGCGCCAACCTCGACGCGCTGCTGACCGAAGAGCTCACCGAGATCAGGCGGATGCACGCCACCCCGCGACGCAGTGCAGTGGTCGAGGAGGGCATCAGCGCCGAGGACGTGCTGGCCGGAGGGTCCCGCGCGGGCTTCGAGGCGCAGGACGTCACCGTCTACGTCACCGCCGGCGGGTTCGTGAAGCCGATCGCGCAGCGCCGCACCAGCCCCGGTCACAGCCACCCGCACGATCCCGTGGTCGCGGTGCTGCGCTGCACCACCGACGAGTCGTTGCTGCTGGTCGACGAGGAGGGCACCGGCTACCGCATCGACCTGCCCGACATGCCGGTCGTCCGCCCCAAGGACCGCGGCACCCACGCCGCCCAGGCGCTGGGCGGTGACCCCCCGGCCGCGCCGATCGCCGGGGCGGTCGTGCTGCCTGCGGACGGCGACGCCGCCGAGGACGGGGATGCCCAGGACGAGGACGCCCAGGACGGGGACGCCCAGGACCGCACGCTGGTGTCCGTGTCCGTTCGCGGTCAGGTGAAGCGCAGCGACCTCGAGGAGTACCGCACCCGCACCCGCACCATCGACGCGGTGGGACTGAAGGACGACGACCGGGTCGCGTCCATCGCCGTCTGCACGGACGACGACCACCTGATGCTCGCGCACTCCGGCGCGTACGTCGCCCGGTTCCCCGCCGAGGACGTGCGACGGATGGGGCGGACCGCCTCCGGGGTGATCGGGATGGGGGTCCCGGACGACGAGCACATCGTGTCGCTGACCGTCGTGCCCGGCGGGAGCGACGAGGGCGAGGCGCTGACCGTCGGCGCGGACGGCGCGGCCAAGCGCACGCCGCTCGACGAGTACTCGGTGATGGGGCGCGGGGTCAAGGGCCTGCAGACCGGGACGGACCGTCTGCTGTTCTGCGGCGTCGCCGGCGACCTCCACCTCGGCGGGGACGAACCCGCCGTGGTGCGCCCCGTGGATGTGCCCGAGGCCCGCCGGAACAACAAGGGCACC
>CAZHZQ010000230.1:2457-3740 GCA_964537235.1 uncultured Actinomycetota bacterium
CCACAGACCCCCTCCTCGCCGTGCGTGTACTCGACGACCGGCAGCGTCAGGCCCGACCGGTCACAGGAGCTCGACCGGAAGCAGTCGGTCCCCTCCATGATCGGCCAGCCGTAGTTCAGACCTGCATCGCCGGCCGGCTCGACGTTGACCTCCTCACGGGCGGACTGGCCCACGTCGGCGATGTAGACCAGCCCCCCGTCGAAGGTGAAGCGGTACGGGTTGCGCAGGCCGTAGGACCACACCTCCGGTGCCCCGCCCGATCCGTCAGCGAAGGGGTTGTCTGCCGGGATCGCGTAGGGGCGGTCGCCCGAGGTCCCGTCGACGTCGATCCGCAGCAGCGTGCCCAGCAGCGTCGACGGGTCCTGCCCGTTGTCGAAGGTGTCGCCGCCTCCGCCGCCGTCGCCGAGCCCGATGAACAGGTGCCCCTCCGGCCCGAACGCGATCGTGCCGCCGTTGTGGTTCGACGCGGGCTGCGAGACCGTCAGCAGGGTCCGGGCGCTGTCCGGGTCGGCCCGGTCGGGGTCGTCGGGCACCCGGTACTCCGCGATCGTCGTCGCACCGTCGTCCGCGGCGCTGTGGTGGACGAAGAAGCGCGGGTCGTCCGGGTAGTCGGGATGGAACGCGAGCCCCAGCAGGCCGAACTCGCCGCCCGTCCTGGTCCGCTCCGTGATGTCGAGGAACGGCGTCTCGGACAGCTGCCCGTCGTGCGCGATCCGGATCCTGCCGGGGCGCTCGGCGATGAACAGCCGGTCGTCGCCCTGTGGAGCGGTCGCGATCAACGGCTGGTCGAGCCCGTCCGCCACCGTCTCGAGCCCGAGGCGGACCGGCCCGGCCGGGGCGCTCGGCGATGGGGATCCCGCCTGCGGGGTCGTGTCCGCCGGGGCGGGAGCGGTCGGGGCGGGAGCGGTCGGGCCGGTCGTCACTGGGGGGCCGGCCACCGGACCCTCCGGCTCGGCGCACGCCGCCAGCGAGAGGACGAGCACGACCAGCAGCGCGGGGAACCTCACGGCGGGGACCGTAGCGGCTGCCCGTAACCTCCCGAACGGGGCGCACGCTGACACGATCGAGCGCCCGACGGTCGAACTCGGGAGTGCGATGCCGCTGGGCGAGACCTTCGATCAGGTCCTGGCGGCTGCCCGCGCCGGGGCCGACTGGGCGTGGGAGGAGGTCTACCGGGACATCGCCCCGGTGATGCTCGGCTACCTCCGCGGCCAGAACGCCCCGGACGCCGAGGCGATCATGGGCGAGGCGTTCCTCCAGATCGTGCGCGACCTGCACACCTT
>CAZHZQ010000231.1:0-3738 GCA_964537235.1 uncultured Actinomycetota bacterium
GGCCTGCTCGGTCTGGATGTCCAGCAGTCGGGTGGTCATGGTGCCTCCTGGCTCTGCGGGCGGTTCTGCGGGCGGTTCAGGGGGCGGCTCGGCGGCGCCGAGTTACACGGCTGTCGTTCACCACCCCCATGGTGCCATGACCGGGTGACGCGTCCTACGAAGACGAGCGTCAGGTGCGGCCGGTGAACGCCGCGGCCTGCTCGTCGCTGAGCATGATCCAGAGCGCCCGGTTGGCTGCCAGCACCTCACCGTCCTCGGACCACAACACGGCCCCGGAGAACCGTTTGCGGCCCTGCTCGTCGGTCTCCCAGCCGGCCGCGACGAGACGCTCGCCCGGTTCGGGACGGCGCCGCACCTCGGCGGTCATGCGACCGAGTACGTGCGGTGTCGGGGCCGTCTCCTCGTGGACCCGGGTCAGGCCACTGGGACAGTCGAGTGCGGCCCACAGGACCGGCTCCCGGATGAGTCCGTCGTCGCCCGCGAACGCCGCATCCGGTTCCCAGGGCCAGGCCACCATCGGGGAGCTCCGCGGGATGTGCGCGGGGAAGATCCGCAACCCGTCCCCGGGTTCGCGGTGTGGGCCGCAGGTGAAACAGGACGGGAACGGATGGCCACGCTCGTACTCGTCCGCGTCGAAGTCACGGCTTGCCGAACGTGCCACTTCGAACGGCACCGGATCGGGAAGCTCGAGGTCCAGCTCCGACTCGCGAGCTGTGGCAACCACCTCCCCGCCATCGCGCAGCTCGACACCGTCCGTGCTCACGGTCCTGGTCAGTGGGCGTTCCAGAGGCGGCGGACGGCGCAGCGTGACCTCGACCGCGATGCCCCTCAGGGGCTGGGCCGTCACACCACAGGCGTAGCCACCGTTCGCGGACCCGGGCGGCCCCCGAAAGGCACGCTCCAGGACGACCGTCTCCTCCATGGTCAGCCTCCAACTGCCGTGAGGATGGGCGATGATCTCGAGCAGGCGCCGACCTCTCGCAGACCGGGTGCAGGGGAGCCGTCCGGCGACCTCAGGCGACCGGCGCGTGCTCCTGCGCGTCCGGAGACGCCGGAGCCTGCTCCTCGGCGAGCGGGAGCCGCACGTGGAACCGCGCCCCGCCCCCGGGACGGTCGTCGACCCATACCTGCCCTCCGTGCAGGGCCACGAGACGGGCCACCAGCGCCAGGCCCACACCGGTCCCGTCGTCGTTGTGATCCCCGCGCTGGAACACCTCGAACACCTGGTCCTTCAGCGCGTCGGGGACCCCCGGGCCGGCGTCCTCGACCACGATATCGACCTGGCCGTCGTCCTGGGAGACCCGCACCCACAGCGGGGTGTCCGCCGGCGTGTGCTTGGCGGCGTTCAGCAGGAGGTTCTCGACGACCCGTTCGATCTGCGGGGCGTCCACCGCGACGACCACCCGTTCCAGGTCGAGGTCGACCGGACGGTCGCCGAGCTCGAGCTCGGCGACGACCCGGCGCACGAGCGTCCCCAGCTCCGTGCGCGAGCGCACCGCCTCGACCGCGCCGCTGGACAGCCGGTCGACGTCGAGGAGGTCGGTGAGGATGCGGCGCATCTTGTCGGCGTTGACGGCCATCCGGTCGGCCATCGTCCGCACGTGCTCGTCGGGCAGCGCGTCCAGCCGGTCACGGATCGTGTTGGCGTAGCCGAGCAGCGAGGTGAGCGGGGTCCGCAGGTCGTGGGACACGGCCTGCAGAAACGCGTTCTTCACCTCGTCGGCCTCCCGCAGCCGGTCCGCGCTGGTCTGCTCGCGCTCGACCGCCGCGCGGAGCGACTCCTCGAGCTCCTTGCGGGTCGTGACGTCACGGATGATGCCCTCGAAGGCGACGGGGGCGCCGTCGTCGTCGCGGATCACCACGAACCGCTGCTCGATCCAGACCCGGCTGCCGTCCTTGCGGGTCCACTGGACGATGAACTCGTCCCGGTCGGCCGGGTCGGTCCACAACGGGCGGTGACGCTCGAGGTCCTCGGGGGAGAACAGCCGGGTGATCAGGTCGGGGTCGGCGTACATCTCCTGGGGGGTGTAGCCGGTGATCCGCTCGATCGCCGGGCTGATGTACCCGTACCCGCGCGGTTCCTGGAGGCGGTAGCGGAAGACCACGTCGGTGGCGTTCTCGGCCAGCAGCCGGAAGCTGGTCTCGCTCGCACGGAGCCGCGTCACCAGCACGTGGGCCCCGATCGCCAGCGCCGTGAAGAACGACCCCTGCAGCAGCACGCCGATCAGGTACTCGGACGGCACCGTCTGGTAGAGGATCGGCAGGAGGCAGGCCGCGAACGACGCGGCGACGGTGACGGCGAGCTGGCGGGTGGTCCGCTCGACGCCGGTCATCACGACGACCACCACGTACAGGAAGACGAAGGGGCTGCGGTGCCCGCCGGTGGCGGCGACGAGCAGCGTGACCCACGCCACCGCGTAGAGGCAGCCGCCCAGGTTCGTCCAGTACCGCTCGAACCGCGGGACGAGGACCGTGACGAACGGCAGCCCGCCCACGACGGTCCCCAGGACGACCGGGTCGGTCCAGGTCGCCCGCTGCAACTGCGGCAGCAGGGCGGCCACGAGGACCAGGCCGCCGACGGCGACCCCTCGGGTCATCGTGGTCAGCGGGCGGTTCCCACCACCCTCCGCCGCGGTCGGCCGCCGCTTCGGGGTGTTCACGTCTTCCTCTTCCCCTTGTTGCGAACAGCGCGTGCGCCATGCGCGGGCCATCGCGCTGTCCCTCTCATCGGCACACACGGCGGTCGGCTCCAGCGTCCGGCCCACATCTCACTCGGAAGGACTAGTCCCCGACATCCCCCGGACCCGCCCTGGGAGCGGCTCGCTACTGTGGGGCCTCCGATGACCGATCCCGTCCTCGACCAGCTGGACCCACCCGCCGATCCGCGGACGGAGTGGGGGCTGCCGCCGTTGGGTGAGCTGCCCGTCGAACACGACCTGGACGAGGTCGTGACGCGGGTCATCGCCCCCAACCCCGGACCGATGACGCTGGACGGGACCAACACCTACGTCGTCGGTCAGCCGGGGGTCGGCGAGGCGGTCGTCATCGATCCCGGTCCCAACGACCCGGTTCACCGCGAACGGGTCGCCGAGGTGCTCGCGCGACGTGACGTCGCGGCGACGCTGGTCGTGGTGACCCACCACCACGCCGACCATGCGGAGGCGGCCCGCCCGTGGGCCGCACGGTTCGAGTGCGAGCTCGTGGCGCCCACCGCCGAGGTCGCCGGTCCGGGGGGACGGGTGATCCGACACGGCGAGCGGATCCAGGCGGCCGGCACCACGCTGGGCGCCGTCGCGACGCCGGGTCACTGCGCCGACCACACGGCCTTCCGTCTGGGGCACGGGCCGCTGCTGACCGGGGATCACATCGTGGGGCGCGGCACCTCCGTGGTCGCCTACCCCGACGGCGACCTGGCGGCCTACCTCACCTCCCTGGAACGGGTACTCGAGCTCGACGCTGACCGGTTCTACCCCGGTCACGGTCCCGAGCTCGACGGCGATGTCGATCCGAACGAGGTCGCCCGCTTCTACCTCGAGCACCGGCGGTTCCGGGAGCGGCAGATCCTGGCGTTGCTGGAGGAGGGGCCGCAGCACACGACCCGGATCGTCCGGCGCATCTACGCCGACGTGGACGAGCGGGTCCTGCCGGCGGCGGCGGCCTCGACCCGGGCCGCCCTCGAGAAGCTCGCCGCCGAGGGGCGCGTCGAGCTCGAGACGGGCGGGACCGCCAAGCTCCCCT
>CAZHZQ010000232.1:0-3736 GCA_964537235.1 uncultured Actinomycetota bacterium
TCCACCTCCAGGTTGACCCCGGGCGTCTTGAGCCCGGTGTCCAGCACCGCACCACTGATCAGGTCGGCCAGATCGGCGAGCAGCGCGTCCAGGGCGCTCTCCGCGTCCTCGACGCCGGAGGTGTCGACCGTGGTCTCGGTGACCGTCGTCTCGAGCTCACCCAGCGCGGTGTCCACCGGCCCCGCGATGAGGTCGGCGACGTCGCTGTCGACCGTGGCGATCGCGGTCTCCAGCTCGGCGGCGAGCGCGTCGAGCAGCGCGAACAGGTCCGCGTCGAGGATCGTCGACAGGGCTCCGTCGAGCGTGCCCTGGACCACCGCGTCGAGGTCGACCGACGGCAGGTCGAGCACCAGCGCGACGATCCCGGCCGTGGCGGTCCGGTAGGCCCCGTCCTGGCCGCTGGACTCCTGCCGCTCCGCGAACAGTTCGAGGGCGGGGGTGGGCACGTCGACGGTGGTCAACGTCCCGAGGACGTCCTTGACGGTCGCGAGGGCGCTGTTGAGCGTGTCGCCGACACCGCTGACCGCGTCGCAGCCGTCGATGTTCGAGACCACCTGGACCCCGGCGACCGCGACCCCGCCACCACCACAGGTGATGTCCGTGGTCGCGCTGTCAGCCGTCGCCGTCGCCCCGACCATCACGCCGATCGGGTCGACGTCGAGCAGGCTGGAGACATCGAGGTCACCGATCAGCTCCGGCACGAGCTCCAGGAGCCCGTTCAGCACGGCGGTCAGGTCGGCGATCAACTGCTCCAGATCCGTCGTGGCCAGGAACGTCACGATCGCATCGAGTGCCGCCTGCACCGCAGCCACGGCCTCGTCGAGCGGGCCACCGGCGGCGCCGAGCGTCGTGATGGTGGCCTGCACGTTGGTGACGAGGGTGTCGACGTGGTTCTGCAACGTGTCAGCGCCGGTGGTCAGCTCTTCGAGGAGTGACCCGTTCAGCAGAGTCACGAGATCAGCGACGGAGAGACTCGTCACGTCCGTCGCCATCGCGTCGACCCCGGCCTCCGGATACGCGGCTGCGAGCGCGTCGTGTTCGTCGATGAGCGCCTGGGTCTCGGCAACGAGGTCGGTGTTGGTCAGGGAGACGTCCAGTGATGCGATGTCCGCGACCAGCGCGTCGGCGCGGGCGAGATCGACCTCGAGCGCCGCGAGCTCTGTCGCCGCCGCGTTGATCTGTCCGATGACGGTGTTCAGGTCCGCCACGGCGCCGCTGTAGGTACCGAGCAGGCCGGTCAGTTCGTTCACCGCGTCCTCGAGGGCCGCGGTGGCGTCGTTCAGGGCACTGAGGTCGAGCCCCGTGACCGACAGCTGGTCCTCGAGCAGGGTGGCCAGTCCCAGGAGCGTGTCCAGGGGCAGATCGCCGAGATCGACGGGGAGGAGCTCACCCAGCGACAGCTCGACACCGGAGACCGCGATGCCGCTCGTCGCCGTGGCGCCGTTCGCGTCGACCTTCGCGACGCCGGGCACGTGGTTGAGGGTGATGCCCAGCGCGTCGCTGAGGGCGGTCACCTGCGCGGTGGCCGCGGTGATCGTGGCGCTGGCGCTGTCCGATGCGGCGTTCGCCGTCATCCCCACCGGGTTCACCACGACGCTGGCGACTCCGACGTTCTCGTTGATGGTGGCGGTCTCCCCCGAGGTGTCACCGTCGGAGCTGACCGTGACCGAGTCGACCAGATCCTCGCCGTTCAGCTTCACCGGCGATATCTGCGCCGTCGAGAACGGCGCCCCGGCCACGTTCCTGGCCGTGTCCGTATCGGTCGACGCGAACGTCTGGATGTCGAGCAGCGTCAGCCCGTCGACGGGCGACTCGACCCCGGTGACCGACAGCTCAGCTGCCGTCAACCGTGTCTGTGCCGTCCCGGCAGGCTGCGTCGGCTCCCCGGCCGCAACGAGTGCGAGCGCGGCGAACGCCGCGATGAACGCAGCAACACGCTTGCGCATGGATCCCCTCCTGGTCCCTTGCCCAGACGCCGCGGTTCGACCTCTGGATCACTTCACCGCACAGGAGACACCACACGGCGTAGCGCGAACATGGCTCGCAGGGATGGAATGCCCCCGTCCGAAGTGGCTAGTCACCGCGCGGGCCCACTCGTCCGAACCACGTAGGTCCGGTGCTCAGCCCTCGTCGGACACGGGGTTCGGAGGCAGATCGTTCGCGGCACGCCACCGCTGCTCCGCATCGATGTAGGTGGAGAACCCCTTGCGGAGCACCGTGTTGAACACCTCGTCGGCTGTCGTGAGCACGGCCCCCAGCAGCCGGTCGAAGCTGGTCTCGTCCACGGCTTCCAGCGGGATGTCCCCCGTCATCACGACGTCGCCCTCGTCGTTGAGCGCGAAGTGGATCGGCAGACGCTTCTGGTTGCGTTTGAGCAGGAACCGGAAGACGTCCTCGTGCCCCTCGTCGGGGGCCGGAGCCAGCAGCGACTCGACGTGCAGGCTGCGGTCGTCGACGCGCAGCATCACCGGCAGGGTGCGCTTCCACCGCCCTTCGAGCACGGTCATCCAGGTGTCGGGGGCGACCCGCTCGACCTCGAGATCGACCGCCTCCAGTCCGTCCGTCACGACCTGGCGTACACGTTCCGTCTCCTCGCTCATGCTCCGGCTGCCCCCTGTCGACGGATCGTCGTGGTCACATCGCGGTACACCTCGAGCAGTCCGTCGACGGTGCGCTCCCACGACGCGGCCGACGCGTGCCTGATGCCCGCGGCGACCACCTGCTCGCACCGGCGTCGGTCGGTCAACAGGCGGATCGCCGCCGCAGCGTGCGCCTCCGGGTCGTGACCCGACACGAGCGACCCTCCCCCGTCCACGACCGCCCGCAGCCCGCCGACGTCCGCGGCGACCACCGGTGTGCCGCACGCCTGGGCCTCGAGCGCGACGAGGCCGAAGGACTCGCTGCGGCTCGGCACCAGCAGCAGGTCGGCCGCCCGGTAGATCTCCGCGAGCACGCGCTGCGGGCGGGCGGGGACGATGGCGAGACCACCGTCGACCCCCAGCTCCCGGGCCAGGCTCCACAGGTCCTCCGGCGTGGAGGTCCCGCGCCCCTTGCCGGAGGTACCCCCGACGATCAACAGCCGCGCGTCCGGGATGCGCTCGCGGACGTGCGCGAACGTCCGGATCGCCACGTCCGGTGCCTTCAGGGGCTGTAGGCGCCCCACGAAGAGCAGCAGCGGCCCATCGCCGTCCGCGACACCGGCCGGGAGGGAGCGCGGACCGTCCGGTCGGAACCGCTCGGGATCGACTCCCGGTCGGACGACAGACAGCCGCGCCCCGGACGCCCCGTACGTCCGGTGCAGCATCCGCGCCTCGCCGCACACGGGGACCACGATCCGGTCCGCGTCGTCGACGATCCTGGCCTCGGCGAGCACGCGCAGCGGTGGTTCGGGGTCGTCACCCGGGGCCAGCGCGGCGTTCTTCACCCGGGCGAGCGTGTGGAAGGACTGGACCATCGGGACGTTCCACCGGTCGCGCAGGCGGCGCCCCACCCACCCCGACAGCCAGTAGTGGCTGTGCACGGCGTCGTAGCGGCCGCGCAGCCCATGGTCGGACACGTGCCGCTCGAGCCCGAGCAGGAACGCGCACAGGTGGTTGGGCAGGTCCTCCTTGTCGACCGGTCCGGAGGGTCCGGCCACGATGTGGCGGACCGTGAGACCGTCGGTCACCTCGACCACCGGCGGGACGTCGGTGCTGGCGGCACGGGTGTACACGTCGACGTCGACGCCCCGTTCGGC
>CAZHZQ010000233.1:0-3729 GCA_964537235.1 uncultured Actinomycetota bacterium
AGGACCTCATCAAGTCCGGCGGCGAGTGGATCAGCTCCGTCGACCTCGAGAACACCCTGATGGGCCACCCGGACGTGGTCGAGGCGGCGGTGATCGCCATACCTGACGAGAAGTGGGACGAGCGCCCGATGGCGGTCGTCGTCACAGCCGACGACGCCGAGGTCTCGGAGGACGACCTGGACGGATTCCTCGAAGGCAAGGTCGCCGACTGGTGGAAGCCGGACCGCTACGAGTTCATCGAGGAGATCCCGAAGGGCGCGACCGGCAAGTTCTCCAAGAAGGACCTGCGCGAGCGCTTCGTCAGCGACGGGTAGGCCCCCTCGCATCCTGAGGTTCGCTGGGCGGGACCGTCGTCCCTAGCATGACGGCCGTTCCTCTCCCTTCTCCTCCCGGAGGCTCTCGTGAAGGTCCTGGTCGCCGACAAGCTCGCTGATGCCGGCGTCGCCGCGCTGGGCGAGCACCACGACGTCGACGTCAAGACCGGCCTCACCAAGGACGAGCTGGTGGAGGTGATCGGCGCCTACCACGCGATCGTCGTGCGCTCGTCGACCACCGTGGACGCCGACGTGATCGCCGCGGCGACGAACCTCAAGGTGATCGCCCGCGCCGGCATCGGCCTGGACAACGTCGACGTCGATGCGGCCACGCACGCCGGGATCATCGTCTGCAACGCCCCGCAGTCCAACATCGTCTCCGCGGCCGAGCACACGATCGCGATGATCCTCGCGCTGTCACGCAACATCCCCCAGGCCAACTCCGCCCTGAAGGCCGGTCGGTGGGAGCGGTCCCGGTGGGGCGGCACCGAGCTGCAGGGCAAGGTCCTGGGCATCGTGGGGCTGGGGCGGATCGGGGTGCTGGTCGCGCAGCGGGCGAACGCCTTCGGTATGCGGCTCACCGCGCACGATCCGTACGTGTCCGAGGACCGGGCGGCGCGCATGGGCGTCGAGCTGGTGGGCGAGCTCGACGACCTGCTGCGCGGGTCCGACTACGTGACGATCCACCTGCCCCGCAATCCCGAGACCGTCGGGATGATCGGGGCGCCCCAGCTCGAGGTCATGAAGCCGTCCGCCCGGCTGATCAACGTCGCCCGGGGCGGGATCGTCGACGAGGCCGCGCTGGCCCAGGCCGTCCGGGAGGGGACGATCGCCGGAGCGGCGCTGGACGTCTTCGATGAGGAGCCGACCACCGAGAGCTCGCTGTTCGACCTCGACGACGTCGTCGTGACCCCGCACCTCGGCGCCTCCACGCAGGAGGCGCAGGACAAGGCCGGCCTGCAGGTCGCGGACGCGGTGGGGCTGGCCCTGTCCGGTGAGTTCGTGCCGTCCGCCGTCAACGTGCAGGGGGGGAAGATCGACGATCGCGTCCGCCCGTTCCTCCCGCTGGGGGAGAAGCTCGGACGGCTGTACACGGCCCTGGCCAAGGGCGGCTTCAGCGACGAGCTCACGATCGAGTACGTCGGGGAGCTGGCGGGCGCGGACGACCGCGTCCTCGGGCTGTCGGTGCTGAAGGGTCTGCTCGAGGCGGTCGTCCACGAGCCGGTCACGTTCGTGAACGCCCCGCTGCTGGCCGAGGACCGCGGGATCCACATCCGCGAGGTCAGCGAGCCCCAGAGCGAGGAGTACGTGTCGCTGTTGCGCATCGTGGGCACCGGCCGCGACGGCGGGGAGCTACGCGTGGCGGGAACGGTGATCCAACCGACCGGTACCGAGCGCCTCGTCGAGGTCTGGAACCTGCCGGTGGACCTGGAGCCGACGGCGCACATGGGCTTCTTCCGTTACGAGGACCGCCCGGGGATCATCGGGACGGTCGGGACGATCCTGGGCGAGGCGGGCGTGAACATCGCCAGCGCGCAGGTCGGCCGCCACCAGGCCGGGGGCGAGGCCATCATGGCCCTGTCACTGGACGATGAACCTCCCGCCGACGTCATCGACCGGATCACCGACGAGATCGGCGCGTTCGAGGGGCGGGCGATCACGCTCGAATGAACCGCCCCTCAGGCTCCGGTCGCCTCCGGGGCGGGCAGTCGCAGGTTCGCGACGAGCCCGTCGAGCGTCGGCCGGAACGCATCGAGCTGGTCCGGGGTGAGCGCGATCCCCTCCGTGGGGATGCAGGTCCGCACCCCGAGCCCCTCGACCACCACGATGAACAACGACCGGCCGTTGACCGCTTGGTAGCTCACGATCACGTCCTGTCGTGATCCGTCGTGGTCGCGGACCGTGTAGCCGTACGCCATCCCCGCGGTACCGCCGACCGTGGCGTCCGTCGGTCGCTGCCACGCGACCCCGCGCCCGTCGCAGTTGTCGCGCCGGTCGCGCTCGGTCGACGCGTAGAACCCGGACCGTTCCAGGTTGGCCGCAAGCGCGTCGCCGACGGGCAGGGTCTGCAGGTCCGCGACCAGCTCGGGATCGGCATCCAGGGGACGCTGCAGCCACTCGATCGTGCCCACGTGCTGACCGTCGCGGAGGATGCAGATCAACGGGGCGTCTCCGGGGTCACAGGACGAGACCTCCCATCCGCCGTCGAGCGTGGTCGGGGGGACCCGCCCGCGGAGATCGATGGATGCGACCTCGATCGGCGGCGGCGAGGCGGGCACGGGCGTCGGTGCGGTCGTGCCAGGGGGCTCGGCGGTCGGCGGCGCCCCGGATACCGCTCCTCCGCATGCCGCCAGGCTGATCGAGACGACGACGGTGAGGGCCACGACGATCGCGCGCACGGAGGTCCTTTCCGCTGGGTCAGGTGCGCGGGGCGCGCACGGCCGGCCACACGGTCGGCGACGGACGAGCAGTGAGAAGTATCCGGGAGCCGGGACCCGGCGCCAGGGTGCCAGCACCCCTCTCGCCGGGGGTGGCCCCCGTCCTCGCGCCCCCGCACGGTCGGGGCGGCCTTGTTAGGCTCGGTTCCGGGTGAGGCACCCGGTACACGGCGATCCCGTGGCCAGTGTGAGCCGGTCTCGTGTACGCCCCGGGGATCCCGGTGGCGGAGGACGACGAAGGAGCCGCAGCGTGGCCAACGACTCGAGCATCAGTCCGCCGGAGGCCGAGCACGAAGGGCCGGAGTACCGCGACCTGATCAACCCGGACGTCGATCCTGACGCCCTGATGCCGAACCTCGAGCCGGTCCAGCTCCTGGACCGTGAGGGGGAGTTCCACGAGCGCGACGACTACCCGCTGGACCTCAAGGACGAGGACATGCGGGCCCTGTACCGGCACATGGTCGTCAGCCGCAGGGTGGACAAGGAAGCGATCAACCTCCAGCGGCAGGGCCAGCTCGGTGTGTACGCGTCGTGCCTCGGTCAGGAGGCCGCCCAGGTCGGCAGCGCCTACGCGCTGTCCGAGCAGGACTGGATCTTCCCCTCCTACCGCGAGCTCGCCGCCGGCATCACCCGGGGGATCGACACGGCCGCCACCCTGCACCTCTACCGCGGCACCTGGCTGTCGGACCACGACCCCTACGACTTCAACTTCGCGCTGATGGCGATCCCGATCGGGACCCAGTGTCTGCATGCAGCCGGGTTCGCGATGGGCGCCAAGTTCGACGGCAAGCCGATCGTCACGATGGTGTACTTCGGCGACGGGGCGACCTCGGAAGGCGACCCGCACGAGGCGTTCAACTTCGCGGGCGCGTTCCAGGCGCCCTGCGTCTTCTTCTGCCAGAACAACCAGTACGCGATCTCCGTGCCGCTGTCCAAGCAGACGCACGCCCCGTCGATCGCGCACAAGGCGGTCGGCT
>CAZHZQ010000234.1:0-3700 GCA_964537235.1 uncultured Actinomycetota bacterium
GCAGGCCTCGCGGGCCGCGATCAGCACCTCCTCGGGGACCTGGCGGACCCCGCCCTCCCCCTGGATCACCTCGAGGAGGACGCCGCACGTGCGCTCGTCGACCGCGGCCCGGAGCGCGGCCGGGTCGTCCCACGCGACGTGGTCGACGTACCCGGCGAGCGGTGCGAACGGGGCGTGCTTGGCGGTCTGCCCGGTCGCCTCCAGGGTCGCGAGCGTCCGCCCGTGGAACGAACCCTCGAGGGTCACCAGCCGGTGCTTGTCGGGGTGCTGTGCCAGGCCGTGACGTCGCGCCAGCTTGATCGCCGCCTCGTTGGCCTCCGCGCCGCTGTTGGCGAAGAAGACGTGCGCGTCCTCCCAGCCCGAGATCGCCGCCAGCCGACCGGCCAGCTGCACGGCCGGCGGGGTGATGAACAGGTTGGAGGTGTGGGTGAGCCGGCGGGCCTGATCGACGACGGCACGAGCGACGGCCCGGTGGGCGTGCCCCAGCGACGTCACCGCCAGCCCCGACAGGAAGTCGAGGTACGGGCGGTCCTCGGTGTCGAACAGCGCGGCGCCCTCCCCGCGCACGAAGGCGAGGTCGGGCGTGCCGTAGGTGGGCAGGACGTGTGCGTCCCATCCGTCCCGTAGCTGGTCGAGGGTCGTCAGGTGGCTCACGGCATCTCCTGGGGGGTGATCATGGTGCCGATGCCCTCGTCGGTGAAGATCTCCAGGAGCACCGCGTGCAGGACCCGCCCGTCGAGGATGTGCGCCTGCGGGACGCCGGCGCGGAGGGCGCCCACGATCGAGGCGACCTTGGGGCGCATTCCGGCGTGCAGCTGCCCGGCGTCCAGCTTGCCGGCGAGGTGGCCCGCCGTGGTCTCGCTGATCAGCGAGCCCTCGTCTCCGAGGTCCTCGTACAGCCCCGGGACGTCCGTGAGGTAGACGAGCTTGGCCGCGCCGAGCGCCGAGGCGACGGCACCGCACGCCGTGTCGGAGTTCACGTTGCGGTCCGTGCCGTCGTGGTCGCGGCCGATCGTGGCCACCACGGGGACGAAGCCGTCGTCCAGCAGGCGCCGGATCACGGTCGGGTCGACACGGTCGACCTGACCGACCCGACCCAGGTCCTCGCCGTCGGGACCGACCGCCGGGCTGACGGTCAGCAGCTCCGCGTCGGTGCCGGACACGCCGACGGCGGGGGCGCCGGCGTCCTGGACGAGCTGGACCAGCTCGGGGTTGACCTTGCCGAGCAGCACCATGCGCACGACGTCCATCGTGTCGTCGTCGGTGACACGCATGCCGCCGACGAAGCGGGACTCCAGGCCCAGCCGTGCCGCGGTCTCGCTGATCTGCGGTCCACCGCCGTGGACGATCACGGGGCGCAGGCCGACGAAGTGCAGCAGCGCGACGTCCGCGGCGAAGGACCGCTTGAGCTCCGCGTCGACCATCGCGTTGCCGCCGTACTTGATCACGACGGTCTCGCCGTGGAAGCGGGTGATCCACGGCAGGGCCTCGCGCAGCACCGCCGCCTTCTCCTGGGCGGTGGTCGTACGGGCGTCGGTCGGGGCGATGGGTGCCATGGTTACGTCGTGTACTCCGAGTTGAAGCGGACGTACTCGGGCGTGAGCTCGGCGGTGAGGAAGCTCGCCTCGGAGCGCCCCACGTCGAGGTCGATCGTGACCTCGACCTCCTCCTTGGACATGGCAGCGGCGGCCTGGCCACGGTCGAAGGCGGTCGCGACGCCGAACCGGCAGACCGTGACACCGCCGAAACGGACGGTCACCCGGTCCGGGTCGAAGGGGGCCTCGGTGGACCCCATCGCCGCCAGCACCCGACCCCAGTTGGGATCGGCGCCCCGCAGCGCCGTCCGGAAGAGCGTCGACGCGGCGACGGCCCGGGCGAGGACGACCGCGTCGCGTTCGTCCGCCGCCCCCGTCACATGGATCTCCGCCGTGCGTGACACGCCCTCGCCGTCGGCGACGACCGCGCGGGCGAGGTCCGCACACACCGCCTCCAGCCCGGTGCGGAACGCCGCCAGGCTGGGTGGCGACGGCGCCCGCCCGTTCGCCAGCACCACCACGGTGTCGTTCGTCGAACCGCAGGCGTCGATGCTGATCCGGTTGAAGGTCCGGTCGACGGCCTGGCGCACCATCGGGCGGAGCACGGCGGGGGTCAGCGGGGCGTCGGTCGTGATGACGGCGAGCATCGTCGCCATGGCCGGCTCGATCATGCCGGCGCCCTTGGCCATCCCCCCGATCGTGCACGACCCGCGGTCGTCGCGGACCTGCACCGCGGACTCCTTGAGGGTGGTGTCGGTGGTGGTGATGGCCTCGGCGGCACGCGTGTTGCCGTCGGCGGTCAGCGCGCGCACCGCGTCGGGGATGCCGTTGAGCAGCCGCTCGATCGGCAGGCGCACGCCGATGATCCCCGTCGAGCAGACCAGCACCTCCGTCGGGTCCGTGCCGAGCTCGCGGGCGAGTGCCTCGGTGGTCGCCTCCGCGTCGGACAGCCCGTCCGGTCCGGTGCAGGCGTTGGCGTTGCCGCTGTTGACGATCACGGCACGCGCGGACCCGTTCGCGGCGTTGCGCCGCGTCACCACGCAGGGAGCCGCCAGCACCCGGTTGGTGGCCACGGTCGCCGCGGCCGTCGCCGGACCGTCGGAGGCCACCAGGGCCAGATCCGGCCGTCCGGAGGGCTTCAGCCCTGCGGTCGTGCCGCTGGCGCGGAAGCCCGTCGGGGCGCACACCCCTCCGTCGACGGGTGTGAGCGGTGTGCGGTCGGCCGGTCCGAGGGTCACGGGTAGACGCCCGTGGCGGAGAGCCCCAGCGTCTCGTCCAGGCCCAGCATCAGGTTGGCGTTCTGCAGGGCCTGGCCCGCAGCGCCCTTGCCGAGGTTGTCGATGGCGCTGGTGACGGTCACCCGCCCCGTGCGGGCATCGACGACCGCCGACACCTGGCAGCCGTTCGACCCGGCCAGCGCCTTGATGTGCGGGAAGGTGCCCGGGTGCAGGACCCGGACGAAGGGCTCGTCCGCGTACCGGTCGACGAGCGCCGCCTGCACGTCGTCGGCGCTCACGTCCTCGGCGACCTGCACGTAGCAGGTCGCGAGCAGCCCACGGGCCGTCGGGACGAGGTGCGGGGTGAACGTCACGGCGCCGGCCCCGGTACCGCCGTAGGCGTCCAGCCAGCGCTCGATCTCGGGGGTGTGTCGGTGCCTCGGGGCGCCGTACGCCGTCAGGTCTCCGTGCACGTGGGGATGGTGCAGGTGGTCGGCCAGGCCCCGCCCCGCCCCGGACGTGCCGGACTTGGCGTCCACCACGACGCTCCCGGGCTCCAACAGCCCGGCGAGCGGCAGCAGACCGAGCAGCGCCGCGGTCGGGTAGCAGCCCGGGTTCGCGACCAGGCCCGCGGAGGCGACGGCGTCCCGGGCGTACTCCGTCAGTCCGTACACCGCTGCCCCGTCGAGCAGGTCGGGGCGCGGATGGCGCTCCCCATACCACTCCTCGAAGCCGTCCGCGGTCAGCCGGAACGCCCCGGACAGGTCCACCACCGGCACCCCGCCGTCGACCAGCTGCCCGCCGATGTCGATCGAGGGTCCGTGGGGCGTGGCGAGGAACACCAGGTCCAGCTCGCCCAGCCGTTCGACCTCGACCGCATCGAAGGTCCGCTGCGCCCCGTGTTCCTGTTCCTGCTTCTGTTCCTGCTTCTGTTCCTGCTTCTGTTCC
>CAZHZQ010000235.1:0-3694 GCA_964537235.1 uncultured Actinomycetota bacterium
GTGACCGCGCGCTGCGGGTCGCCGTGCTCGAGCTCGAACTCGGCGACCTCCACCAGGGTCTCCGGGGTCTTGGGGTCGATCTGCAGGACCCGGTCGTACCAGCGCCCCGCGGTCTCGACGTCCTCGAGCGCCGTGGACGTGCGGGCGACGTTGATCGCGTGGACCAGGTCGTGAGGTTCCCGGGCGAACGCCTCGAGGTGCCGCTCCCGGGCCGCCTCCAGACGATCGAGGCGGGTCAGGTACGCGGCGTGCAGGGCCGGGTACATGCCCTCCCACTCGGCGATGTCTGCGGCGCGGTCGTACGCGGCGAGTGCCGCCTCGAACCTGCCCGCCGACGCCAGGCTCCTCGCGTTCGCGACGGCCATGTCCGCGCGCAGGGGGACCAGCGCCATCCACACGAGCGCTGCCGCCACGACGGTGACCGCGGCCACCGGCAGCGGCGTCAGCGGCCGGAGGGGGCGCCCCGAACGTCCGCGTGACGAGGCCGCGGCGCCGGGGAGCGCGAACCGGCGGAACGTCGGCGAGGTGCCCAGCGCGACGACGATGCCCGCCAGCGCCCAGTGCAGTACCGCCAGCGGCGGGACGTCGATCGAGACCAGGCTCTGCATCTGGTAGGCGAGCCACGCCCCGCCCACGCCCGCCAGCGCGAGGCGCTCCTGCCCGTCGAGGCGCCGCAGACCGCGGACGAGCGCCCATCCCACGAGCGCGATAAACGCCACGTACGCCAGTCCGAGGAGCAGACCGCCGTTCGTGAACATCGCCAGGAACACGTTGTGCGGATCGTCGACGCTCCGGCGCAGACCCGACTCGGCGGCCAGCAAGGCCGACCGGTAGGTGAAGAACCAGTCGCCGAAGTCACCGCCGAACCCGATCCCGGTCACCGGATCGTCGGTGAAGATTCGCCACGCCGTGGCCCACTTGCCGATCCGCGACTCGTAGCTGGCGACGGCGCCGTCCCGGACGGCCCCGAACGGTCCCAGGCCCGCGATCGTCAGCACGATCCCGGAGACGACCGCCGCGGCGAAGGCCGACGCCACGGGCACGCGCAGCCGGGCCACTCCCGGCGGTGCGGTGGTCCACAGCCACACGGCGAGCACGACCGCGAGCCCCGGGATCGCGCCCGCGAGCCCCTGCAGGGAGCCGGTCGCGGCCGCGACGGCGACCCCGGTCACGGCGAGGACGCCGGCGATCACGCGCCATCCGACGTCCCGCAGAGCGCTCAGCGCGAGCCAGGCGAACAGCGGGACCACGATGCCCAACCACGCCGCCAGGAAGTTGGCGTTGCCGAACGTCGAGACCACCTGGGGGCCGCCCTCGAAGGTGACCCACTCGAACACCTGCACCCCGGCCGCCTGCGACAGCCCGTAGGCGACGACGGGCACCCCGGCGACGACGAGTCCCTTGGCCAGAGTCGTGGGCAGGCGGTCCCGGTGCAGCCGCATCGCGACCGCGAACAGCACGACGTACACGACGTACATGGCCAGGCCGGTGTGGCGACCGGGCTCACCCACCACGCCCCGCAGCGGGTTGGCCGCGGCCAGGGTGGCCACGCCCAGCCCCGCCACGAAGGCCCCGACCGCCCACCAGGTGCGCGTCACGGGCACCAGGACCTCCCGGGTGCGCGCCACGCGCACGGCGCCGACGGCCAGGATCGCGATCGCCCCCAGGACGATCACCGTCGCCTTGAGCGTGTTGAACACGTCGAAGCTCTCGCGCCAGAACGCGAGAGCGGTGACCGCGAGGGTGACCGAGAGGATGGTGCGTTGGACCCGCACCGTCCGGTCCACGAACGTCATGGCGGCAGGCTACCGATGTCGGCGCAGATCCCCGCCTGCACCGCCAGGGCACCCACGCTCCGTCAGCGCATCCAACGCTCGGCGACCGGACGGTGCCCATCGGACGCGATGCACCGGTCGAACGGAGGTGGTCAAGGCCGGTGACGGAGGGTGCGCGTCGTCCTACGTTCCTCATGTCACGAGGTGTGCGGTCGATCCGGCCGTTCCGAGTACGTTTGCCTCGCCACAGTCCACGTAGGACGACCGAGAAGCCGGAGGAACCAGTTGATAGCTGAAGGACGAACGAGAGTGAGAACATACGCATGGGCGGCAGTGCTCACGATGCTGCTGGCCCTGTTCGTGCCTCTCGCCTCGGCGAGCGCACAAGATGCGGCCGAGGAAGGTGGCGCGCTCAACGCGACACCGGAGAGCGCAACCAACACCGTCGACGAGGCCCACGCGGTCAACGCCGGTCTCGACACCGACGACGCTCCAGGGGAGACCATCCGCGCTGAACTCGCCGAGGAGGACGTCGACGACCCCTCCTTCGACGGTGGGCTCGCGGTGGGCGCGACCGCTGAATGCACGACCGAGGATGGCGGTGACGACGCCGACAACTGCGACCTGGTGTTCAACCAGGGGGAGGTCACGGCAACCGTGATCGGTCCCGGTAAGGACCGCATCCGCATCTACCACGACGCCGACGGCAACGGTGCGTTCGACGAGGACACCGAGGACCACGACATCGTCTTCAAGACGTGGGTCTCCGGAGAGGAATCCGAGAACGTGACCCGCCTGAAGGGCGAGGAGCGCGTCGAGACCGCCGTCGAGATCTCCCGGGACCACTGGCTCAACGCCGATGGCACGGAGTTCGTGGCGGCGGCGCACCAAGCCGAGGAGCAGGCCCAGCACGTGGTCGTCGCGAGAGCGGACGCGTTCCCGGACGCGCTGGCTGGAACCTCTCTGGCCGTGCTCGCGGAGGGTCCGCTGCTGCTGACCTTCCCCGACGCGCTGCACGACCGGACGCAGGCCGAGATCGAGCGTGTGCTCGGGACCGACGACGATGACGACGTCGACGTCTACATCCTGGGCAACAGCAACGCCATCTCGCTCGAGGTCGAAGCGGCTCTCGATGACGACTACGACGTCGAGCGTCTCGGCGGGACCACCCGTATCGAGACCGCCATCGAGATCGCGCGGGAGATCGACGACATCCAGGGCAGCCTGAACGAGCTGTTGCTCGCATCTGCACAGGACTTCCCGGACGCCGTGGTCGGTGGCGCTGCCGCCGCCAACGTCGGTGAGCAGAACGAGGTCACCGGCACGGTCGGCGCGGTCCTGCTGTCGTGGAACGACGGGCCTCCGCAGACCCTCCAGGACTACCTGGAAGAGTTCTCGGACGCGGACACCAACACGTACGCACTCGGTGGTACCGGGGTGAACCCGTTCGCCTGTCAGTCCGACGACACCAAGACGGTGTGTGACGACGACAACACCGGCACCGAGAACGATGCCGAGGCCGACTGGGCCATCTACGGCGCGGAACGTCTCGCGACCTCACGTGCCGTGGCCGAGTTCTTCTTCGACGGACCGGTCGACGTGGGTATCGCCCGCGCGGACCTGTTCCCCGACTCCCTGACCGGTGGTGCACACATCGGCCAGTTCGGTGGACCGGTGGTGCTGACGTTCCCGGAGCAGCTGTCCGAGGCGCACACGCAGCGCTACCTCTGCTACACGGCAGACACCATCGACCACGGCTACATCTACGGAGGTACGGCGGCCGTCAGTGACGACGCCATGGCCACCGTGGACGACGCGATCGATGGCGTGGACTGCCCGGCCTACGATCGCCCGATGGATCAGATCCAGCGCGCAGGCACCACCGCCTGACGAGCTGATCACCGCTGGCTGAACGACGA
>CAZHZQ010000236.1:0-3686 GCA_964537235.1 uncultured Actinomycetota bacterium
TCTCGGCCACGTTGTGGGCGCGCCGGCGCTTGTGGAGGATCGCGATCGGGGCGTGGAGGTGGCTGGCGAACTTCTCGGACAGCCGCACCCGCCCGGCGTCCGGGGACACCACGACGCGCTTGGCGTCGCCGAGGTTGTCGGCCAGCCATCCGGACAACAACGGCAGTGCGGTGAGGTGGTCGAACGGGTCGTCGAAGAACCCCTGGATCTGTCCGGTGTGCAGATCGACCGACATGATCCGGTCGGCACCCGCCGAGATGAACATGTCCGCCATGAGCTTGGCGGCGATCGGTTCGCGCGGCAGCGTCTTCTTGTCGGAGCGCGCGTAGCCGTAGCACGGCACGACGGCGACGATCCGCTTCGCGGAGGCTCGGCGCAGCGCATCGATCATGATGAGCTGCTCGACGATGTGGTCGTTGATCGACATCCCGTCGGCGCCCTCGTTCACGTTGTCCCAGTGGGACTGGATCACGAACGCGTCGGCGCCCCGGACGGACTCCTGGTAGCGGCAGTAGATCTCGCCGTTGGCGAACTCGGACAGGTCGACCTGACCCAGGCGCATGCCCAGGTGGTCGGCGACCTCGTTGGCCAGATCCGGGTACGACGACCCGGAGAAGATCATCATGCGCTTCTTGGTGACGATCTCCACGTGTGCACCTCTCTCGGCGGATGGATCCGCACCACCATCCTAGGCCGATGGCGGGCCGGGTTCTATCGGAACGTCGATCCTCTTGGTGTCATCCGTCATCCCGGGCGTCCGCGTCGTCCTGACCACCGTCGCCCCCCTCGCCGTCCCCGTGGCGCTGCCGGTGCTCGCGGGCCCAGCCTTCCTTGTTGACCTGACGGGCACGCCCGATCCCCAACGCGTCGTCGGGCACGTCATCGGTGATCGTCGAACCGCCGGCCACGTAGGCGCCGTCGCCGATCTGCAGGGGGGCCATCAGCATGCTGCCCGATCCGACGAACGCGCCGTCGCCGATCCTGGTCTGGTGCTTCTCGTACCCGTCGTAGTTGACGGTCACCGTGCCGGCTCCGACGTTGGCGTCACTGCCGACCGTCGTGTCCCCCAGGTAGGTCAGGTGCGGGACCTTGGAGTTCTCACCGACCGTCGACTTCTTGATCTCGACGAACGCCCCGGCCTTCGCGCCCCGCTCCAGCCGCGTGCCGGGGCGCAGGAAGGAGAACGGTCCGACCGTCGCTGCGGGACCGACGGATGCCTCCAGGACGACGGAGCGTGTGACGCTGGCGCCGTCCTCCACCTCGGCATCGACCAGGTGGCTGTACGGCCCGATCGTGGCGTCGGCGCCGATGCGGGTCTCACCCTCGAGGATGCAGCCGGGGAGGATCACGGTGTCCCGTCCGGCGGAGACGCCGACGTCCACGTACGTCGCGGACGGGTCGACGACGGTGGCGCCCTCGCGCATCAGCCGTTCGAGCGCCCGCTCCCGCAGCAGCGCCCCGGCCTCGGCCAGCTGCACCCGGTCGTTGACTCCGCGGACCTCGTCGTGCGGAGCCAGGACGGCGCGGATCTCGGCGCCCTCGTCGACGAGGATCTCGACCACGTCCGTGAGGTACTGCTCGCCCTGGGCGTTGTCCGCGTCGAGGTGGCCGACCGCATCCCGGAGGTGCTCGCGGTCGAAGACGTACATGCCCGCGTTGACCTCGCGCAGGCCCTTCTGCGCCTCGGTCGCGTCGGTCTCTTCAACGATGCCGATCACGTGGCCGGCGTCGTCCCGGAGGATCCGCCCGTAGCCGGTGGGGTCGTCAGGCTCGGTCGTGAGCAGGACCCCCTCGGCACCCCCGCCCAGCAGCTCCGCGAGCGTGTCGGGGGTCAGCAGCGGGGCGTCGCCCGGCAGCACGAGCACGCGCTCGATCCCGTCGTCCAGGGCCGGCAGGGCCTGGGCCACAGCGTGTCCGGTTCCGAGCTGTTCCTCCTGCAGCGCGGTGGTGAGCCCGTCGAGGTCCACGGCCTCGGCCTCGGCGGTGACCTCGTCGGCCTGGTAGCCGACCACCACGACGATCTGTCCCAACCCGAGCGGACGCAGCGCCTCCAGGATGTGGCGCAGCATCGTGCGTCCCGCGACACGGTGCATCACCTTGGCCAGGTCGGACCGGAACCGGGTCCCCAGGCCGGCAGCGAGCACCACGGCAGCGGTCTGGTTCCTCGACACGTCGACGCCCCGATCGGTACGGCGGATCACTGGGAGGTTGCTCCCGACCGTACCCGCCGGGGGGGCGGTGGTCGGGCCCCGGAAGAGGGGCCGAACGGGCCCGCCGACTACGGTCAGCGCCGCCTGCCAGCTGCGCCGACGGCGGCCGCACGACCGCTTCCTCATCCTCGAGGCGCGCGACGCCATGGGCGGGACCTGGGATCTGTTCCGGTACCCCGGCGTCCGTTCCGACTCCGACATGTTCACCCTCGGCTACCGGTTCCGGCCGTGGCCGAGCCCCCGATCGATCGCCGACGGGCCGGCGATCCGGCGCTACATCGAGGACACCGCGCGGGAGCACGGTGTGACCGAGCACATCCGCTACGGGCGTCGGGTGACCTCGCTGTCCTGGGACGGGGAGCACGCGCGGTGACGGCCGAGGCCCAGCGCACCGACACGGGGGACACCGAGCGCGTAACCGCCGACTTCGTCTACTCGTGCACCGGCTACTACCGCTACGACGAGGGGTACACGCCCGAGTTCCCGGGAGCGGACCGGTTCACCGGGACGTTGGTCCACCCGCAGCACTGGCCCGAGGAACTGTCCGTCCGCGACCGCGAGGTCGTCGTCATCGGCAGCGGCGCGACCGCCGTCACCCTCGTGCCGTCGCTGGCCGAGACGGCCGCGCACGTGACCATGCTCCAGCGCTCCCCCAGCTACGTCATCGCGCTGCCGAACCGGGATCCGATCGCCGACCGGTTACGGCGCCGGCTCCCCGACCGTGTGGCCTACCCGATCATCCGGTGGAAGAACGTGCTGTTGAGCACGTTGGTCTACCAGCTGAGTCGCCGCGCACCCGAGATGATGAGGAAGCTGCTGCGGTGGCAGTTGGAACACCAGCTACCCGACGACTTCGACATCGACACGCACTTCACGCCCGACTACGACCCGTGGGACCAGCGGCTGTGCGTGGCCTCCAACGCCGACCTGTTCGCGGCGCTGCGGGCCGGTCGGGCGTCGATCGTGACCGACACGATCGAGACGTTCACCGAGCACGGGATCGCGCTGTCGTCGGGCCGGACGCTGGAGGCGGACCTGTCCGACTACGTCTGCCGGCTGCTCGACCACATGGAGGCTCGGGGGTACCGGCAGGTGACCCCGCAGCGGCCGGACCCGTCGGTGGAGCTGCGACCGCTGATCGACCTGACCTCGGGGTACGTCCGACGGTCGATCGACGAGGTGCCGCAGCAGACCACCCGCGCCCCGTCGCAGCTGCACCAGAACTACCTGCGCGACATGGTGATGTTCCGCAGGGGCGAACTCGACGACGAGGGCGTCCGGTTCAGCCACTGGGCGATCTGAGCAACTCGCTCCCGTGGCCGGGGTCGACCGCGACACCTACGTCGAGGACGCTCTGCGCCACTACCTGGCAGGACGGGACAGCGGAGATCGTCGGATGGCTGGCATCCCGCGCCGACTGGATCGCCACCGCGCTCATCGCCGGTCTGGGCTCGCTGCTGCTGTCCATCGCCGGTC
>CAZHZQ010000237.1:0-3669 GCA_964537235.1 uncultured Actinomycetota bacterium
CTCGAGCTGATGGCGGAGGGCATGACCAACAGCGAGATCGGCGACGAGCTCGGCGTCACCGAACGGACCGTCAAGGCCTACGCCCAGGAGCTGTACGACAAGCTGGGCGTGCGCAACCGCGCCGGGGCGGTCGCCGAGGGCGCGAAGGTCGGGCTGTTCGAACCCTGATCGCGGCGATCGGCCGGGAGGGCTCCCTCGACGGACGCTCTACGCTGGCTCCGCCCCGACATCACGGAGCCGGCTGCCTCATGACCGACCGATGACCGCGACCGTGTACGCGATCGCCAACCAGAAGGGCGGCGTCGCCAAGACCACCACGTCCATGTCGCTGGCGGCGGCCTTCGCCGAGCTCGACCAGGCCGTCCTGCTCGTGGATCTGGACCCCCAGGCGTGCCTGACGTTCTCGCTGGGCTACGACCCGGATCACCTGGACCCGTCGCTGCACGACGTCATCGTCGGTCGCCACCCACTGGTCGACACCGTGGTCCAGCACCGCATCGCCGACGTCGCCCCGGCCAACATCGACCTCGCCGGCGCGGAGGTGACGCTGCTGTCACGAACCGGGCGGGAGTACCTGCTCCGGGGCGAGCTGGCCGACCTCCTCGACAGCTACGACGTCGTCATCATCGACTGCCCGCCGTCCCTGGGGGTGCTCACGGTCAACGGGCTCACCGCGGCGGACGAGGTGCTGATCCCGGTCCAGTGCGAGACGCTGTCGCATCGCGGGGTCAGCCAGCTCCTCGAGACGATCCACGACGTGCGCCGGCTGACCAACCGCGGCCTCGCGGTCCGTGGGGTGATCGCGACGATGTTCGACGTGCGGACCAACCACAGCAAGGAGGTCCTCCACGACGTGCTGGAGCGCTACGAGCTGCCGCTGATCGGCGTCCCCGTGCGCAAGTCGGTGCGTTTCGCGGAGGCTCCCGCGGAGGGGCGCTCGATCCTCGAGCACGCGGGCCGGGTGCCGGGCGCGGCCGCGTACCGGGCGATCGCCCGGGAGCTGCTGGGACTGGACCGCGACGACGAGCTGCGCGAGGAGGCCGGCTGGAGCCACGAGCTGGCCGAGGAGGTCCTGCCCGACACCGACGCCGCGACCGAGCCGGTCGGGGCCGGGGCGTGAGCGGGTTCGAGCGGATCCGGTCACCGGATCCCGCGGCGCCGGGGCGCGGCGACGTCCAGGGCAAGCGGGCGATCTACTCGGTCGATCCCGAGGCCAACCCGACGCCGGCCGTCATCGTCGCCTGCCCGCGCTGCGGGGTCGGACGGGGCATGACCGCCCGGCAGGCCCTGTCGCTCCTGCGTCCTCCGTGGCTGGCGGACCCGTTCCGTCACCGCCTCTTGGCGCGCTGCCCGACCTGCGAGAAGCGCACGTGGCTCGACGTGCGCCTCGGACCCGGGATCCCCTGGCCCTTCACCCGCTGACCGCGGGAGCGGGCGAACTACGGCAGGTGCTCGATGCGGACCCGGCGGTTGAGCGTCGGGCGGCCGTCGCCCCGCGCGGCCTCGCCGGCCGGTACGGGTCGGTCGCTGACGACCTCGCGCGGCTTCTCGCCGCCGTCCTGACGGCCGCGCTGTCCGTGCTTGCGCTGGCCGCCGTTGCCCGCTCCTGTGCCCGGTCCGGTGTCGGCCGTGCCGTTGCCGCCCTGCTGGCCCTTCTTGCGTCCCCCGTTGCTGCGGGCGGCGCGGGCACCGCTCTTCGACGGCGTGGGCTCGGGTCGGGACCGGGTCCGGACGCGGACCGGTGCGGTCTCCTCGTCCTCGTCGGGCTCCCGGGTGTCGGCGCCTGACGCGCCGTCCGAGGTGCCCTCGTCCGGGGTCTCGCGCCGGCGTACGCGGGTGCGCTCGGGCGTCGTGTCCTCGTCCTCGTCGTCCCGGGCGGACGTCTCGGGCTCTCGGGCGTCCTTGGGTTCGTCCCGCTGCTCGCGCTGCCGTTCGCGGTCCCGGCGTGCGCCGCGGTCGGCCTCCTTGCGCTCCCGGGCCTCCCGATCGCCGGCGAGGTGGTCCCAGGGCGTCTGGTCGGGGAGGTCGAACCGTTCCTGGAGCAGATCGGAGGTCGAGAAGACCTCCTCGATCGCGTCCTCGTCGAGGTCCAGCGACCGCAGGATCAGGCGCAGACGGGCCTTCTCGGCGTGGTCGGCGAAGGTGACGGCGACACCTGCGGCGCCGGCGCGCCCCGTGCGCCCGATGCGGTGCAGGTACATCTTCTCGTCGTCGGGGATGTCGTAGTTGATGACGTGGGTGACGTTGTCGATGTCGAGCCCGCGGGCGGCGACCTCGGTGGCGACCAGCACCTCGGCCTTGCCGGTGCGGAACTTCTCGAGGTTGCGCTCGCGGCTGGCCTGGCGGATGTCGCCGTGGATCGGGGTGGCGCTCACCCCCAGGTCCTTCAGCTCGCCGATCAGCCGGTCGGCCATCCGCTTGGTGCGGACGAACACGAGCCCCAGGTCGGTGTTCGGGTCCTGCAGGATCCGGGCCAGGATCCGCGGCTTGTCCATCCGGTGGACGAGGAAGAAGTTCTGCGAGGTCTCCGGCGAGATCTGCGGTTCCTCGGACTCGGCCCGGATGAACGTCGGCTGCTCCATGTAGCGGCGCCCCACCGCGACGACCTCACTGGGCATCGTCGCCGAGAAGAGCAGCGTCTGGCGGTCCTCGTCGCAGGCCTCGATGAGCTGTTCGACGTCGGGCAGGAACCCCATGTCGAGCATGCGGTCGGCCTCGTCCAGGACCAGCACCCGGATGTTCGAGAGGTCGAGGTTCCCGCGGCGCAGGTGGTCGAGCAGGCGGCCGGGGGTCCCGACGACGATGTCGATCGAGTCCTCGCGCAGCGCCTTGGTCTGCGGGTCGAGCGACACGCCGCCGTAGATCAGCAGGACGCGGGCACCGACCTTCGAACCGGCGGTCTCGAGATCGTCGGCCACCTGGATCGCCAGCTCGCGGGTCGGGGCGACGACGAGCGCCTGCACGCCCTCGCCACCGTGGTCCACGTGGTGGAGCAGGGGCAGTCCGAAGGCCAGGGTCTTGCCGGTGCCCGTGCGCGCCTGGCCGATGACGTCGGCGCCGGACAGGCCGACCGGGATGGTCAGCTCCTGGATCGGGAAGGGAGCGGTGATGTCTTGTTCGTCGAGGGCTCCGACCAGTTGGGGGTCGACGCCGAGATCATGGAAGGTGGTGCTCACAGTGGTCCTGTTCAGGTATCGGAGATGCGCGTTCGGCCGCGAGATCCGGGCGGGATGGCCCGGGTGGTCCGGGTGGACGACAGGGGATGCCCTGTGTGCAGGCCGTCGACCGAAGGAACGGTGGTCGGCGCGCGGTACGACCTCCAGGCTACCAGGCCGCGGGTCGGACCCGGCGGACGGAGGGTCCACGTTGCGCGGAGGCCCTGCGATGCACCAAGCTGTGCGCGCCACCAGAAGGAGCGCCCGTGACGTTCAGCCTCGACCTGACCGAGGAGCAGGAGCAGACCCGCAAGTGGGCCCACGAGTTCGCGGAGAACGAGATCCGCCCGGTGGCCCGCAAGTACGACGAGGAGGAGGCCTTCCCCTGGCCGGTGGTCGAGAAGGCCGCCGAGATCGGCCTGTACGGCCTGGACTACTACCAGATGGCCGGTTCCGACCAGACCGGTCTCACGACGGCGCTGATCTCCGAGGAGCTGTTCTGGGGCTGCGCGGG
>CAZHZQ010000238.1:0-3662 GCA_964537235.1 uncultured Actinomycetota bacterium
CAAGCGGAACTGCAACCGGACTGACGGCGTCCGAGCGATCGTCAGCTGGCTCTGGCTTCACCGGAGGCCTAGGACGAACACATCGAGATGTCGTTCGAGTACGGCCAGGTACGCACATCAGGTGGAGACCAAGCGGTGCGCCAGCAGATGGAACAGGTCATGTCCGGGATGGAGGGAACCTCAGGCACACTGGCGATGACGCCCCGGGGTGAACTCCTCGATTCGTCCATAAGCACGCCACCTGGTCTCGATCCGACCCTCGCATCCTTCGTTGACCAGATCGAGCAACAGTTCGGACAGCTGACGATCCCATTCCCAGAAGACCCCGTGACTCCTGGCGACTCTTGGAACGCGAGCACATCACTCGAACTGTCGGGCCTCAAGAGCTCCATGGACGCCACCTACACGCTCCGCGAACTCGACGGCGACGACTACACCATCGATGTCGAACTGATCCAGACCACCCAACCCGGCCCGATCGAAGGACCTAACGGACAGGTCGTTGGCGAAGTCATCGAAGGGCACGCAGAAGGCACAGGAACCGTGCGAGGCACCCTCAAGTTTCCCTTCCCCACGAGCGGGGAGGTATCCACGACAGGCAGCACCCGGATGAATGTCCACGACGGGACAGGCGACCAGGAGATGGTTCAAGGCATCGAGATGACGATGCGACTCGAACCGCTGGCGTAGCACTCAGCAGGAGGCGACCCGCCAGTCGATAGCCCGCTGGCCTGAAGCTGAGCTGACCAGTCCAGACCGGCGGTTCTGATCAGTCCGTGTGCCGCCGCATGCTCGGCTCGAACGACAAGTCACGGACGCTCAGGTCGGTCGGCTCGAGACGCGCGAACTTCGCATCCTCCATGGCGTCTGGATCGAACCGGTCGTCCCATCGGGAGACGTCAGGCCCGAGGTAACGACGGAGCTTTCGGACAGCGCGATCGCGGTCGTATGGGAAGACCTCGATCGGGCCTCGCGCGATCACCTGTCTGACCTCACCGGTCGCGAGATCGCATGTGTCCACGGTCAGCGCGCCTTCGGGGTTCTCCTCGACCACGTCGGGCAGTCGCGCCCACGCACCGGTGAGCCACCAGAACGCATCCTCCTCCCACAGGAACCAGACGGGACGAACCGTTGGACCCGCCGTTGCGACCCGCGCCACAAGCGGATGCGAGAGGAACGCTTCGAGGTCGAAGTCGTGCTCGTCAATCACGAGACCAATGTAGGCGGGCACTCGGACCTACTTGTATTGCGCCGGCCATCGGCTCCACGAGACGTTCGCGATCGTCGGGAACAGACTGTCGCGGCGCGAACGAGGGTGAGGACTTTCGACCGCGAGGGAACTGGTGGCTGATGCGTCTGTTTACTGGAGGACGTTGACGCCTATGGGGTGCGCGTGTCGGTTCCGGACGAGTTCGAGATGTTCTGCGAGCGTGAGTGGCCGCGGCTGGTGGGTGCGTTGAGCCTGTACTGCGGTGACCGGTTCGTCGCGGAGGAGGTCGCGCAGGAGGCGCTGGCGCGGGCGTGTGAGCGTTGGTCGCGGGTGTCGCAGATGGCGGCACCGGGCGCGTGGGTGCATCGGGTGGCGGTCAACGCGGCGAACTCGCGGTTTCGTAGACGTCGGGCGGAACGCCGCGCGCTGTCGCGACGTCACACGGACGGGGTCTCGGTGGATCCTGACGGCGGTGAAGCGGTGGCGATCCGTCGAGCCGTGGCCTCGCTGCCGGACCGACAGCGGCGAGCGCTGGTGTTGCGGTTCTTCTCGGATCTGTCGGTGGCGCAGACCGCCGCGGCGATGGACGTCAGCGAGTCCGCGGTGTGGTCGCTGACCTACCGGGCGATGCAGACGCTGCGCGACCGGTTCGACATCACCGATCCCGACGGGTTGAAGGAGCCGACCGATGCCCCGTGACATCCGTGATCTGTTGCAGGCCGGTGCCGCACGACCGACCCGTCCAGCCCCGACCCGGCCGGTGTGGCGGCAAGGCCGCCGCCGGCGGATCACCAAGCTGGCGGCGGCCGTAGCGGCCGTGTTGGTCGTGGTGGCATCGTCGGTGGCGGCCGCGACCCTCCTGGACGGTGCGGACGCCCCGGAGATTTTCGGCGAGCCGGACGGGCCTGGGGGTGGGAGCTTTGAGGCGGCGCTCCTCGACGGCACCCGCCTGGACCTAGCCCTTCCGCAAGAAGTGTCGGTCAACACACGCGATGTGGAACTGGCCGGGTCGCTATATGCCGCGGACTCTCTCGAGGAGGCACTCGGCGGGTCGACCGGGTGGCGCATCGATGTCGTGCATGGCGAGATCGATGAGGTCATGCCTGATGGGGAACGGCTGCGCGTACCATCCGCATCTGCCGCTACCGCAGCTCGCGTGGACCGGTCGCGGGGCCGGGTTGCCCTGCAACTGGGATCCTGGACCGTCACCGCATCCGGTGACCGCCTCACCGACGCGGACATCGACACGCTGCTCAACGGGATCGACCTGACAGAGACCCCGGACGGTTTCGTGGAGTTCAACGGCTCGCTGTTGCTCTGGGTCGTTGACTCGCCCGACCTCAGACTGCGCGGCGAGGATGCCGTGTCGGTATTCCTGCGCTCGTGCTCGACGCCTTCGGCGGACAAGACCCCGGAGGGTCTGACGGTTGCGCGTGTGCACGATCCGAACCGCGGCTCCCACCTGACGGTGCTGTGCGACACCGAACGCCAGGTCGAACTCTGGCTCGACACGGCGAAGCAGCTCAGCGACGACGACCTTGAAGATGTCCAGGTCCGCGTTCTCACCGTCGGATCCACCCTGGCTGCCGTCCAAGAGCGCCACGGCTAAGACGTGACGATGGACAAGCGGTCCGAGGGACAGACCCGACCAAGAACGTGACTAGATCGATGCAGTGACCGTGGCATCGATGAGATGCCAGCGTGGTTCCCGCCGTGATCCTCTGGGGCCTCCCGGAGAGGTTGCGCCGACCCCCAGACAGGTTCGGCGGCTACAAACAGTCGTGGACAGTCGTGGATTCGAGATCAGACGCGTGCTCGTGGAACGGCCCCCATCGCTTCCACGTCATACTCCGTGAAGAGGCGATGCGATCGATGGCCTCACGGCTCGTCGCAGCACGACGTCTGCCCGCGACATCGAGAGGAACAACGTGTCTTGGAAGGTCGGAACGCCGCTGGTGGTAGGTCTCGCATTGACGGCTGCCGTGTTGCTGTGGCCGGCCAGCTGTGATGGCACCTCCGAGAGCATCACCTGCACTGGCGTGTTGGTTCAGGAGTCGAGGAACATCGACCCGACCGACCCGGCAACCCCAACCTCTGGCCCAAGCGACCTTCAACGGTCCATGATGCTCCGGGCCGTCGCCGCTGGGGCCCTCGTAGGCGGCGTAGGTGCGGGAATCGTGCTGGTGGCTCGACGGACCACGGCGTCATAGCACCGCTGCCAGCCCACACGGTCGACCATCCCGGCGGTAGTTGTTGGTACACGGTGAGGATCGAACGCTGTCTACGTCACGGCCCAGTTTTCACATCGGTCCTGTCGGCGTGTGGGTGCGTCCCGATGTCGGTGGTGACGTCGGGCTGGGGGCGGCGTATGGTTGTCGAGTCCGGGAAGTCCCCTAAAATCCGGTCAGCGTCCTGTCGGCCTCGAGCCTGACTTACGCGACCTGGCTGTCCT
>CAZHZQ010000239.1:0-3657 GCA_964537235.1 uncultured Actinomycetota bacterium
CGCGACGGTCGGCTGCTGATCGACACCGCCGCGGCGATCGCCGACGTGGTCGAGCCGCACCTCGACGACCGGCTCACCGACCAGATGCAGCAGGCGCTCGCGCAGCTGCGGGAAGGGCAGATCGACGCCGAGGAGCAGCTCTCCCAGCTCCGCCAGGAGGGGCGGCTGCCCGACGACGAGGAGAACGACCTGCCCCGCGACGGTGCGGCGCCCGCTCCCGACGCCGGCGAGACCGCCGACGGCGAGGAGGCACCCCCGCAGCCCCGTCAGCGTCCCTCCGGCTCGGGCGGCGCTTCCGGCGACCGTCTCTGGGTCCCCGGCCGCTGATCCGGCGACCGGAACCAGGGCCCGTCCGACCGGTCGCTGCCGTTCGGGTGCGCTGGTAGCCTCGGAGCACAACCGAACACGAAGTGGGGGCCGCCTCGCCTCCCACCCGACGGGCAACCACCTGACCGGGTCCCACGCACCGGCCGTGCGAGCGCGGTCCGGCGCGTCGGCATGCGGCGGCCACGAGGCCGCCGTTCTGACGTCCCACTGCGCGAACCCCACCGCGCGAACCCGACCGCGCGAAAAGCATCGCGCCACCCCACCGAGCAAGATCCCGCTCCGAGGAGGAGACAGCATCAACGACGAACAGCCGCGGATGAACGAGGAGATCCGCGAGCGCGAGGTCAGACTGATCGGCCCCGACGGGGAACAGATCGGCATCGTCCCGCTCGCTGAGGCGCTCCGGTACGCACGAGAGCAGGACCTCGACCTCGTCGAGGTCGCCGACCAGGCACAACCGGTCGTGGCCCGGGTGATGGACTACGGCAAGCACCGCTACGAGCAGGCCCAGAAGGAGAAGGAGGCCCGCAAGAAGCAGACCCGTGTCGAGGTCAAGGAGATCAAGATGCGGCCCAAGATCTCGGACAACGACTACGGGACCAAGGCCGGGCACGTCGAGCGCTTCCTGAACGACGGCGCCAAGGTCCGTGCGACCATCATGTTCCGAGGTCGCGAGGTCACCCACCCCGAGATCGGCAAGCGCCTGCTGGACCGGCTGGCCGAGGACATGGAGGATCTTGCCACCGTCGAGTCCCACCCGTCCGTGGACGGCCGCAACATGGTCATGATGCTGGCCCCCAAGAAGTCCACCACCGACTGACACGGTCCCGCACGACCCAGACCCGAACCAGACACGACCGAGTCCGACGATCGACGACACGGAGGTGTCGCCCGATGAAGCAGAAGACACACAGTGGCGCCAAGAAGCGCTTCAAGGTCACCAAAAACGGCAAGGTGCGTAGCCGCAAGAAGAACCGCAACCACCTGCTCGAGAAGAAGAGCAAGTCGCGCAAGCGCCGGCTCAAGGGCTACGAAACGCTCGAGCCGACCCAGGCCAAGCGCGTCAAGAACCTGTTGAACGAATAACCGGACACCCACCCGGCCGAGCACCGGGATGACCGCTCGCACGGCGGCGCAGCACGCTCGCTCCGTCACCACCGACCCACCGACCCAGCTGCACAGCTACACAGCTACACACCTACCCAGGAGGACCCCGATGGCACGCGTCAAGCGTGGCGTCCACGCCAAGAAGAAGCACCGCGAGATCCTCGAACGCGCCAAGGGCTTCCGCGGCGCGCGCAGCCGCCGGTTCAAGGTGGCCAAGGAAGCGGTCATGCACGCCGAGCGGTACGCGTACCGCGACCGGCGCAGGCGCAAGCGCGACTTCCGCCGCCTGTGGATCACGCGGATCAACGCGGCGGCGCGCCAGCGCGGGCTGTCCTACAGCCGGTTCATGCACGGGCTGAAGCTCGCGCAGGTCGAGGTCGACCGCAAGAACCTCGCCGACCTCGCCGTGCGGGATCCGTCCGCGTTCGGCCAGCTCGTCGAGGTCGCGCAGACGGCGCTCGACTCCAAGCAGGCCGCCTCCAAGCAAGCCTCCGGCTGATCGTCGCGGCGGTGTCCCCGACGGCTCCACCCCGGGACCGGTGACGGCTCCGGACGTCCACTCGACGTCCAACCGGCGGGTCAAGGACGCCGCCGCGCTGCACCGCCGCAAGGAACGTGACCGGCAGGGGCGGTACCTGATCGAGGGTCCGCGGTTCGTCTGCGACCTGCTGCCCACCGGTGCTCTGGTCGAGGTCTTCGCGACGGTCGAGGCCGCCGATGCGTACGGCCTGCACGAGGCCACGGACCGTGCGGGGACGTCGCTGACGACCGTCAGCGACGAGGTCCTGGACAAGCTCGCCGACAGCGTCACCCCGCAGGGGGTGGTCGCCGTCGCGGAGCGACGCCACGTCCACCTCGACCACGTGGTCGGCGAGGGGATGCTCGTCGTCCTGTGCGGGGTGTCGGATCCCGGCAACGCCGGGGCGATCGTGCGGACGGCCACCGCCGCGGGTGCCGCGGGGATCGTCTTCACGGCCGGATCGGTCGACCCGTGGAACCCCAAGGCGGTCCGCGCCTCGGCGGGGACGGTCGCGGGGACACCGTTGGTCGTCGACGTGGACGCGCCGGAGGTCCTGCGCGTCTGTCACGAGCACGGACAGCGGAGCGTCGCGCTGGATGCCGGGGCGGAACGCGACATCGGGGAGCCGGGCCTGCTGGAGCCGCCGGTGGCGCTGCTGTTCGGCAACGAGGCGCACGGGCTGCCGGACGGCGTCGCGGCTCAGGTACAGGTCACCGCGCAGGTGCCGCGGTTCGGTCCTGTCGAATCCCTAAACTTGGCGGCGGCGGTCGCCGTCACGGTCTACGCGGCAGCGCGCGCTGCGCGTCGCGGGGGACGAGATGCGGGTCGCGGCACACGTCCACCCGGTGAGGAGGATCCCAGGTGAGCGCAGGGGGCGGTGACGCCGGCGACGGCCTGCCGCGGGATCTGGAGGCGTTCGAGGTCCTGCCCGAGGCCGTGATCGTGGTGGACGACGACGACGCGATCGTGCACCTCAACCGACGGGCCGCCGTGCTGCTGGACCTGACCGATGATGCGGTCGGACGGCCGCTGCCGGACGTCCTCACGCTGCAGGACGACGCCGGCAGCTCCATCACCGAGTGCCTGCTGCCCGACGGCGATGTCGCGGACCGGCTCGCGGAACGGACGCTGCAGGCGCAGCTCGCCGACGGAGGGACCAGACCCGTGGCGGTCGCCGGCCACCTGCTGCCGAAAGGCGGCGCCGTGCTCACGTTCCGTCACGCCGGCCGGCGTGAACGCGTGGATGTCGCGCGCAGCGACCTCGTGGCGACGGTCTCCCACGAGATCCGCAGCCCCCTGTCGAGCGTCAAAGGCTTCACGAAGACCATGCTGGCCAAGTGGGACCGGTTCAGCGACGAGCAGAAGCAGCAGATGCTCGCGACGATCAACGCCGACGCCGACCGGGTGACGCGGCTGCTGACGGAACTGCTCGACGTCGCGCGCATCGATGCCGGTCGCGTGCAGCTGCATCGGTTGATGGCGGACGTCGGTCCGATCGTCGAACGGGTCGTCGAGAAGGCACAGCACCAGGGCGAGGACCGCGCGGTCCGTCTCGAGCGGCCCGACGACCTCCCCGAGCTGTACGTCGACCCCGACAAGCTCGAGCAGGTGCTCACCAACCTCGTGGACAACGCGCTGCGCTACGCCCCGGACGGCCCGATCGACATCGCCGTCCGGGAGCTCGAGGACGAGGTCGAGTTCGT
>CAZHZQ010000240.1:0-3651 GCA_964537235.1 uncultured Actinomycetota bacterium
ACGACGAGCGCGCGTACTCGATCCCCGACGAGCCGGACGGCGAGCGCTACTACGCCCTCACGATGTTCCCGTACCCCTCGGGCGACCTGCACATGGGGCACGGCGAGATCTTCTCGATCCACGACGCGCTGGTGCGACACGCGCGCATGACCGGCAGGGCGGTCCTCAACCCGATCGGGTGGGACTCGTTCGGGCTGCCCGCCGAGAACGCTGCCAAGCAGCGCGGCCTGCACCCGAAGGGCTGGACCTACGACAACATCGCCCACCAGCGCAGCTCGATCATCCGGTTGGGCTACTCGTTCGACTGGGACCGTGTGCTGCACACGTCCGATCCGGAGTACTACCGCTGGACCCAGTGGATCTTCCTGAAGCTGTTCGAGGCCGGCCTGGCCTACCGCGACGAGGCGCTGGTCAACTGGTGTCCGAACGACCAGACGGTGCTCGCCAACGAGCAGGTGATCGACGGCCACTGCGAGCGGTGCGACGCGCAGGTCGAGCGCAAGCCCCTGACCCAGTGGTTCTTCCGGATCACCGCCTACGCCGACGAGCTGCTCGACGACCTGCAGCAGCTCGAGGGCACCTGGCCCGAGCGCGTCCGGCTGATGCAGCGCAACTGGATCGGTCGTTCCGAGGGCGCCGAGGTCGCCTTCACCACGGCCGACGACGAGGCCGACGAGGTGGTCGTCTTCACGACGCGCCCCGACACCCTCTACGGCGCCACTTACTTCGTCTTCGCCCCGGAGCACCCGCTGGTGCAGGAGCGCATGGGCGACGACCCCGGCTTCCGCGACTTCCAGCGCGACGTCGCGTCCCGGTCGGAGATCGAGCGGCTGAGCACAGAGCCCCAGGGCAAGCGCGGGTTCCGGCTGGACTTCGACATGGTCAACCCGGTCAACGGCGAGACGATCCCGGCGTTCGCCGCCGACTACGTGCTGATGGAGTACGGGACCGGGGCGATCATGGCCGTGCCGGCCCACGATCAGCGCGACCTCGAGTTCGCCCGTGAGCACGACCTGCCGGTCCGGGTCGTGGTCGAGCCGGGACCCGATGAGGTGGAGGCGGAGCCGCTCGACCCGGACACGATGACCGCGGCGCATCCCGGCGAGGGCGCGATGGTCAACTCCGGGCCCTACGACGGCCTGCCCTGGCAGGACGCCAAGCAGCGCATCACCGAGGACCTGGCCGAACGCGGCCTCGGCGAGCACCAGGTCAACTTCCGCCTGCGGGACTGGCTGCTGTCGCGGCAGCGGTACTGGGGTTGCCCGATCCCGATCATCCACTGCGAGCACTGCGGCGAGGTCGGTGTGCCCGAGGACGACCTGCCGGTCGAGCTGCCCGAGGACGTCGAGTTCAGCTTCGAGGGCGACTCCCCGCTGGCCCGGCACGAGGGGTTCGTGGCGGCGACCTGTCCGCAGTGCGGCCGTGAGGCCCGCCGGGAGACCGACACGATGGACACGTTCGTCGACTCCTCCTGGTACTTCCTGCGCTACCTGTCCCCGGACGGCGACGACCGCGCGTGGGACCGGGAGCTCGTCGACGCGTGGCTGCCCGTCGACCAGTACACGGGCGGCGTCGAGCACGCGATCCTGCACCTGCTGTACAGCCGCTTCTTCGTGAAGGCCCTGCGCGACCTCGGGTTCCTGGACTTCGACGAGCCGTTCACCCGCCTGATCAACCAGGGGCAGGTGATCATGGAGGGTGCCGCGATGAGCAAGTCGCGGGGCAACCTCGTGGTTCCCGGCGAGATCTACGAGGAGTACGGCGCGGACACGATGCGCGCGGCGATGCTGTTCGCCGGACCGATCGAATCCGACATCGACTGGGCCGACGTCTCCCCGGAAGGGGTCTTCCGGTGGTTGTCCCGCGTCTGGCGCCTGACGCTGGCGCACCTCCGGGAGGACGGCGACGGCGGCGATCCGGAGCGGGTCGAGGAGCTCCGTCGCCACACCCACCGGACGATCGACGCGGTCTCCGACGACTACGACGCGTTCAAGTACAACACCGCGATCGCCAAGCTCATGGAGCTGTCCAACGAGATCACGGCGGCGCAGCGTGACGGCGTCAGCGGCGCCCCGGTGCGTGAAGCGGTCGAGGCCCTGCTGCAGATGCTCGCGCCGATCGCCTGCTTCATCACCGAGGAGCTGTGGCACCGCCTCGGCCACGACGGCTCGGTCCATGCGACGACCTGGCCCCAGGCCGACCCCGACCTGCTCGTCGTCGACGAGGTCGAGATCGTCGTGCAGGTCGACGGACGGGTCCGGGCGACGCTCACGGTCGCCAAGGGGGCCGACGAGAGCACGGTCGAGGAGGCGGCTCGCGCCGACGACAACGTCGCGCGCCACCTCGACGACGCCGAGGTCGTCAAGGTGATCCACGTCCCGGACCGTCTCGTGAACTTCGTCACGCGCTCCTCGTGACCGTCGGACCGGACGCCGCGGTGCCAGCGACGCCCGTGACGACCCTCGACCTGGCGCCGCGCACGGTCCGCGCCAACGGCATCGACGTCGCGTACCTCCAGATGGGTCCCGAGGACGGGCCGCTGGCCCTGTGCATGCACGGGTTCCCCGACCACGCCCACACGTGGATGTACCTGCTGCCGGCACTCGCCGAGGCGGGCTTCCGGGCCGTCGCCCCGTGGATGCGCGGCTACCACCCGACCGGCCCGGCGCCGGGCGGCTTCTACCAGGCCGGGGCGCTCGGGGCGGACGCCAACGCGTTGCACGACCGGCTCGACGGCGACGAGCGCGCCGTCGTGATCGGGCACGACTGGGGTGCGGTGGCGGCCCACTCGGCGGCGTCGTCGGCTCCGGAACGCTGGCGGCGGGTCGTGACCATGGCGGTCCCGCCGGGCCTCCCCGACGTCCGCAACGCGATCGCGGACCCGGCCCAGCTGCGACGGTCCTGGTACATCGCCTTCTTCCAGCTGCCCGTCCTGCCGGAGCGCTTCCTCACCGAGGACGGTCTGGCCAGCATCCACCACCTCTGGGAAGCCGCCTGGCCGCCCTACCGGGACCACCCCCGCTTCCGCGCGGCGCTGCACCGGACCCTGTCCGCGCCCGGCACGATCGACGCGGCCCTGGGCTACTACCGCGCGCTGGTTCGGCCCACGCGTCGTACCTCCTCCTATCGCGACGAGCAGCGTGCCGCTTGGCGCACCCCGCCCCAGCCGCTCCTGCACCTCCACGGCGCCGGCGACGGTGCGGTGGGTGCGGCGCAGGCGGAGCTGGCTCGCCCCCGCCTGTCCGCCGGCTCCCGCGTCGAGATCCTGGACGGCGCCCGCCACTGGGTGCACCTGGACCACCCCGACCGGGTCCGCGACCTCGTGGTCGGGTTCATCACGGAGTGACCCCGTCCAGGTCTAGGCTCGTGCGGTCAGAGGTGGGAGGTGAGACGTGGCGCGGGTCGCGGTGATCACCGACTCGACGGCCGACATCTCCCTGGAGATGGCGGAGGAGCGTGACCTGCGGGTGATCCCGATGACGGTCACCTTCGAGGACGACTCGTTCATCTCCGGCGTCACGATGGATCCGCGCCGGTTCTACGAGCGGCTCCAGGACTCGGACGCGCTGCCGACGACCTCCCAGCCGGCGCCGGCGTGGTTCGAGGAGGCGTACGCCGACGCCGCCGACCACGGTGCCGACGAGGTCGTCA
>CAZHZQ010000241.1:0-1400 GCA_964537235.1 uncultured Actinomycetota bacterium
GCCCGGTTCTTGGGGCTCCGGTAGTGCTCGAGGATGATCTCCTGGTAGAGGTCGTCGAGCGTCACGCTGGTCCTCCTGCGGCGGTAGCGGGCCGGACCTCCTCCGGAGGCTTGCCCTCGGGCGTGGGGGATGGACGGGATCCGACCGCGAAGAACTCCTGGGCAGCACGGATGCCGTCGACCAGGGGCCCGATGTCGTTCTCGTCGTTGTACACGTAGAAGCTGGCACGTGCGGTCGAGTTCACGCCCAGGCATCGCAGCAGCGGCTTGGCGCAGTGGTGGCCGACCCGCACGCAGACGCCCTCGCGGTCGAGGACGGTGCCGATGTCGTGGGGGTGCAGCCCGTCCACCTCGAAGGAGATCGCGCCCCCCCGGTCCTCGGCGACGGTCGGCCCGTGGACGGTGACGCCCTCGACCTCACCGAGCGCATCCAGCGCGGCGCGGGTCAGCTCGATCTCGTGCTCGCGGACGGCGTCCATGCCGAGGTCCTCGAGGTAGTCCACCGCGGCGGCCAGCCCGGCGCCCTCGGCGATCATCATCGTGCCGGCCTCGAACTTGTGCGGGACCTCGTTCCAGGTCGCGCCCTGCAGCGTCACGTCGAGGATCATCTCGCCACCGGACAGGAAGGGCGGCATCTCCTCGAGCAACTCGGGATCGGCCGCCAGCACACCGATGCCGGTGGGACCGAGCATCTTGTGGCCGCTGAAGGCGAGGAAGTCGGCGCCCATGTCGCGGAAGCTCACCGGCATGTGGGGCACGGACTGCGCCCCGTCGACCAGCACCTTGCACGACGGGTTGGCGTCCCTGGCCTGGCGGGCGAGCTCCGCGACCGGGTTGACGGTCGCCAGCACGTTGCTCATGTGGGTGACGGCGAGGAACGAGACCCGGCCGTCCTCGATGTACGCGGGGAAGGCGTCCAGGTCGAGGTAGCCGTCGGACGTCACCGGCAGATAGCGGATCTCGAACCCGGCGTCGGCGGCGGCCTGCTGCCAGGGCACGAGGTTGGCGTGGTGCTCCATCTGCGTCGTGAGCAGCACGTCGTCGGGGCCGAGCCGACGGCGCACGTAGCTGTAGGCCACGAGGTTGATCGCCTCGGTGCAGTTCTTGGTGAACACACAGCCCTCGACGGGGGCGTCGACGAACTCGGCGATGCGGTTGCGGCCCCGCTCGTAGAGGTCGGTCGCCTCGGTGGCGAGCTGGTAGACGCCCCGGTGGACGTTGCTGCGGTGGTGCTCGTAGTAGTCGTCCATCGTCTCGATCACCGACCGCGGCGTCTGGGAGCTCGCGGCCGAGTCCAGGTAGACGAGGCGGCGTCCGTCGTGGACCTCCCGACGCAGGGTCGGGAAGTCCTTCTTGACGGCCTGTACGTCGAAGCGACTCATGCGGCGGATTCGGCTCCTG
>CAZHZQ010000241.1:1500-3644 GCA_964537235.1 uncultured Actinomycetota bacterium
TTCGGCTCCTGCCTCGGCGCGGATGTCCTCGTAGCCCTTGTCCTCGAGCTCGTCGGCGAGCTCCGGTCCACCGGAGCGCACGATCCGCCCGTCGAACATCACGTGGACCTCGTCGGGGGTGATGTAGCGCAGGATCCGCGTGTAGTGGGTGATCATCAGCACCCCCATCTCCGGACCTTTCAAGTCGTCGACCCCCTCGGCCACGATCTGCAGCGCGTCGATGTCGAGCCCGGAGTCGGTCTCGTCGAGCACCGCGATCGTGGGGCGCAGCAGCGCCATCTGCACGATCTCGAAGCGCTTCTTCTCGCCGCCCGAGAAGCCCTCGTTGACGTTGCGCTGGAGGAACTTCTCGTCCATGTCCAGCAGCTTCATCTGCTCCTTGAGCCGCTCCATGAACTCGCGGACCGGGATCTCCTCACCGGTGACGGAGTTGAGCGCGAGACGCAGGAAGTTGGTGAGCGACACGCCCGGGATCTCGACCGGGTACTGCATCGCGAGGAACAGGCCGGCCTGGGCCCGCTCGTCGGGCTCCATCTCCAGCACGTCCTCGCCGTCCAGGGTGATGCTGCCCCCGGTCACCTCGTAGGCGGGGTGACCGGCGACGGCGTAGGCCAGGGTCGACTTGCCCGAACCGTTGGGGCCCATCAGCGCGTAGGTCTTGCCCCGTTCGATGTCGAGGCTGACCCCGTTCAGGATCGGCTTGCCGTCGACCTCGACCTCGAGGTCGCGGATCTCCAGGAACGCCATGCTTGTTCTCCTCGGTGGGTGTTCGGTGGTGGGTGTTCGGTGGTGAGTGGTCGGGGGTGGGGTCAGTGGCTGGGGACCGGTGCGTCGTTGAGCTTCCGGTCGAGGTCGACGTGGATCTCGCCGTCCTCGACCTCGGTGGCGAAGACGGGGACCGGTTCGGTGGCGGGCAGCGCCTCGGGGCTCCCGTCGTCGAGGCTGAAGGTCGACCCGTGCAGGGCGCACTCGATCGAACGCCCCCACGTGTAGCCCTCGTGCAGCGGGTAGTCCTGGTGGCTGCAGACGTCGTAGATCGCGTGGACCTCGTCGCCCTCGAGCCGGACCAGACACAGGGGGTGGCCGTCGAGCTTCACCTGGAAGCCGACGCCTTCCTCGAGCTCGTCGAGACGAGCCACCTTCTGGAACGCCATGGTCACGCCGCCTCGTCTTGCGGACGGACGGACCGACCGCGGCCGCGTCGGGCCAGCGACGACAGGTCCGCACGGTCGACCTCGGCCTCGATGTGCTGCATCGTGCGCTGCTTGACCTGCGGCAGGTCGATGCGGTCGAGGACGTCGGCGAAGAACCCGAAGACGACGAGCCGCAGCGCGTCCTCCGGGGTGACCCCGCGCGACTCGAGGTAGAACAGCTGGTCCTCGTCGACCTGCCCGGTCGCGGAGCCGTGGCCGGCGGTGACCTCGGAGCACTCGATCTCGAGGAAGGGGGTCGAGTCCGCCTTGGCGCCCTCGGACAGGATCAGCGACTTGTTCACCTCGTCGGTGTCGGTGCCGACGGCGTCCTTGTGCACGAAGATGTGCCCCCGGAAGACCGTGCGGCTCTTGCCCTGGAGCGCCCCCTTGTAGAGGACCTCGCTGACCGCGTGGCCGGCGATGTGCTCGATGAACGGGTGGTGCTCGAAGTGCTGGCCCTCGTCCGAGAAGTACACGCCCAGGGGCTCGATCCTCGAGCCGGCGCCGACGAGATGGATCTCGGGGCGCAGGCGGACGGTCTCGCCGCCGATCGTGACGGCGAGGTGGCGCAGCTCGGCGTCCCTGTGCAGCTCGGCAGCCTGCAGCGCCAGGTGCCCGACCGGGCCCTTCCAGTCCTGGAGGGTGACCAGGTCGAGGTGGGAGGCGTCGAGCGCGACGACCTCGACGACCTCGTCGACGGTCGACGGGTCAGCCAGGTCCTCGGAGACGTGCTCGAGGTAGATCTTCGACCGCGAGTGGCGGTCGGCGACGATCAGCACGCGTGGCAGGTGCACGCCGGGGGTGGCGACCTGGAGCGAGATGCCGATCGCGTCCTCGAGCTCGAGCTCGGGAGGGATGTACACGAACGCCCCGTGCGTCCACGCGGCATCGCTGGCGGTGACGGTGCGGTCGTGGTCGGCGGTCTGGCGACCGAGGTGCTCGCGGACGAGC
>CAZHZQ010000242.1:0-3630 GCA_964537235.1 uncultured Actinomycetota bacterium
GCGCCGTCGCGCCCTGCACGCCCGGTTGACAGAGATCCTGGGTGACGAAGCTGCGAACGCGACGATGCGCTTCGTACCTCCAGTGCCGTGGCGCGTGCTGAAACGAGCCGGGGTGGCACACCTGCTCGGTTGACCGGACGTTGCTCATTCGCTCGTCATCGCTTGCCGACGAGCGCGTGTGCTCATCGCGATGGCGTTCGTCCAGGCGCTTCCGCGCGAGGCGGGGCGCCGGCCACGCCACCGATCCCCGAGTCCGCGATCGTCGCACACTCGGAGACGCTACGTCGCCGCAGTAGGAGTTCCGGCGGGTTCGTTGCCCAGCGGGAGGAGATGGACGCCGATCGCGACGAGCAGGGCGAGGCCCATGATCGGCACGAAGACCAGGATCAGGCCCCGGACGTCCGTGGTGAGTGCGACGACGAACCCGATCAGGCCGATGTTGACGCCCCAGAAGATGACGTCGTCGACCATGCCCACGTCGGAGACGCGGCGCGACAGGTGGATCACGAACGCCAACAGCGCGTTCGTCGTCGCTCCGATGGCCAGCAGATGGATGAAGGACAGCGTCTGCCCGCGAGGCATCGCGGCGAAGTCGCCCTGCACCGCGGAGATCGCCGCGAAGATGTACACCATCGTCACGCCCAGCAGCACCCCGCCGGCCAGCGCATGGCGGCCCGGCGCCCGTTCCGTGAGCGGGGTGTCCCGTACGAAGTGGCGCATACGGCCGAAGAAGATGGCTATGGCCACGATGCCGAACATGATGCCGAGCCCGACGAGCTCCTCCTGCCCGGCGAGGATGAACCCCAGCACCCACACGAAGGCGACCATCATGAGAACAGCCTGGGCGATGCCCCAGCGGTTCGGCCTCTCGTCCGGCGTGCCGATCCTCATGCCCCACTCGGCCAGTGCCATCGCGACCGGCATCGTGAAGCCGATCTCCATGGTGCCCGGGTGCGCTTCGAAGAAGGACTCGGGCACCCAGGTCCACTCGAACGCGATCGCGAAGCCGTTGAGGACCCCGAACCCACCCCCGATCACGGAGCTGGTGAGGCCGAGCAGGACGAGCAGCCGCGGAACGGTGAGGGTGACCTCGCTCATCCGGCCGAACGACCAGACGGCGACACCGACGAGCGCGACCAGCGTGGCCGTGCCACCCAGCGGACGTCCGATGCCGAAGGTCGTCGCGAACGCGAGCACGTACAGGGGGATGGCGGCGGCCGCCAGGTAGGCGAACCCGCGAACGGACCGTGCGGACCGCTCAGAGGGCGCGGTCTCGCGGTCGACGAACAGCCACTGCGTGGCCGCGATGATCGCCAGGGTCATCCATCCGAGCGTCCCGCCGTGCAGATGCGACAACAGTTGCTGCCGGCTGAACTCGACCAGGTCCAGCCCGTTGAGGATCCCGATCCCGATCGTGTAGACGAAGATCAGCAACGCGACCCGCAGGGTGACACGGACCTGCCTGTCGAGGGGGTGGGGCACGGACCGGGTGGCGGCCGCACTCATGCGGGACCCCAACCGGCTCCGGCGCGATCAACGGTGTTGTCGGCACGTGAGCGTCGCTTGATGATGAGCACTCCTCCCGCCCCGTGGAGAGATCACGCGCCCAACCTTAGGCGTGCGCACGGGCACAGGTCCAGGGTCCTACCCGTATCCCCGATCATGACGGCCCTACGAGTTCTGGGCCGAGGTCGGTTGATCAGCCGGGTGCTGTCCGCGGGACGCCCCGCCGGCCACAAGCGCGGCGAGCAGCCCGGCGACGCCGAGGAGCCCCGCGCCCCCGCCGGTCGCCGGCGTGGCCGTCGCCGCGGTTTCCGACGGTCCCGGGTCGGGGGCCGCCGGGTTGTCGCTTCCGGCATCCGCACCGTCCGGTCCAGGTCCGGTCTGCGTGCACGACGCCGTCACGTAGCAGGCCAACGGAGGCTCCTCAGCGACCTGCTCGGCCGCCTGGTTGGCCTCGTCGATCGTCGCGAGCATGGCCGCGTAGTCCTGCGCGACGGTGGTCTCGTCGACCCCGGGCATGACCGTCTGCGCGCACACCTCCAGCGCGATCCTGCCGAGGTCGGCCGGCCCCGGATGCTCGATCGCGTCGACCGCGAGCGCGTAACCCACCGGGTCGTAGCTGCCGAGGGCCAGGTGCTCGGCGGTGTTGTTCGGGCAGACGTCCTGGGTGGCGACGTTGGTGACGTTGCGGCCGCCGTCCAGCGAGGAGCTGCCGGTGTCGTCGAGGTTGGGCTGCACGATCTCGTCGTAGCGCGTGTAGACGTTGGTGTAGTCGATCGTGTCGAACGTCTCGGTGTGGGAGTTCAGGGCGCCGATGAACGCGGCTTCCAGCCGCTGCTGCCAGTAGGAGGGGTAGCACTCGTCGCCGCACGTCGCGCTCGCGGTCGCCGTCCCGTGGTTCGAGGGTGCGAGCCCGACCACGTCCTCGACGAGCGGCCGGGTGTCGGGCCACCAGCGCAGCGCCCACCGCGGGATCATCCCGCCCTGGCTGAACCCGACGATCTGGATCGGTCCGCCCGACCGGTCCGCGACGGTCCGGATCGCGTGCACGACGTGCTCGGCAGCGACCTGGATGTCGTGCATCCCGTACACGGGCAGGTCGACCCCGCAGACCAGCCGCCCCAGCTCCTGCAGGGCGGGGAGGTGGTTCCAGCTGAAGTTGTCCTCGTAGGTGAGATTGGTCCCGTGGACCAGCAGCACGGCCGGTCCGGTCCCGTCGGTGGGTTCCGCTGCGCAGGTGAGGCTGTCGTCGAGCGCGTCTGTCGACACCTGCAGCGATGGGCCGGGACGATCGGGCGGGGCGTAGTGCTCGTCCGCTGTCGCGGGCCCGATGATCAGCGCCAGCAGGACGAGGAAGGTCGCGGGGGCGAGCGCGACGTGGAACGGACGCATGCGGATCTCCGTACCTCGGTTCGCTGACGGGGGTATCGCTGGTTCCGCTGACAGAGGTTCGACGGGTCGCCGTCGGTCCCCTGCTGACCGGCGACCCCGGCCTGACGCTTGACATCGCGCTGCGGTCGGACGAGCGTTGTGGTCGAGCGAGTACGGGAGGACCGATGACGACGCCGACGACAACCCGCCGGGCATCCGATCTGATGCGCGAGTCCTTCGACGCGATCGCCGCGAAGGACCTCCACCGACTGACCGCGCTCTGGGACGAGCGCTCGACCGACAACTTCATCGCGCTCCAGCTCGAGGTGGTCGGCGAGACCGAACTCCGAGCGTTCTTCCAGGAGATGTTCACCGCCGTACCTGACCTGCGGTTCACGACCGAACAGGTCCACGACGTGGACGAGAACACCGCGGTCGGGCAATGGCATCTGGCCGGCACCTTCTCCGGGGGGCCGTTCCAGGGCATCGATCCGACCGGCGAGCGCGTCGAGCTGCGGGGCATCGACGTGATGCGCTTCGAGGACGGTGTGCTCCGTCGCAACGACGTCTACTACGACGGGCTGAGCTTCGCCCGACAGATCGGCATGCTGCCGGACGTCGACACCGCGGCGGATCGCGCGATGCTCGCCGGGTTCAACGCCTTGACCCGGGCCAAGGAGGCCGTCCGGCGGCGGCTCGACTGAATGATCGTCTGAGCGCAGGTTCTGAACCGGCCACCCGCGAGGTCACCCAACG
>CAZHZQ010000243.1:0-2428 GCA_964537235.1 uncultured Actinomycetota bacterium
CCCTCGTTGCGGAAGTTGCGGTTGACCTCGAACACCCGCCGGAAACCGCCGACGATCAACCGCTTGAGGTACAGCTCGGGGGCGATGCGCAGGTACAGATCCAGATCGAGCGTGTTGTGGTGGGTGACGAACGGGCGCGCCGTCGCCCCGCCCGGGATCGGGTGCAGCATCGGGGTCTCGACCTCGAGGTGGCCGCGGTCGCGCATCTCGTCGCGCAGCGCCCCGACCACCTGCGAGCGGATCTCGAACACCGCCCGGGACTCCAGGTTGACCGTGAGGTCGGTCTCGCGCTGGCGGTAGCGCTGCTCGACGTCGCGCAGGCCGTGCCACTTGTCCGGCGGCGGGCGCAGGGCCTTGCCCAGCAGGGTCAGCTCGTGCGGGCGCACCGACAGCTCGCCCTTCTTCGTCACGACGACCTCGCCGGTGGCGCCGACCCAGTCGCCGGGATCGAGCTCGTCGACGAAGAACGCCATGCCGTCCTCGCCGGTGGCCTGCACCTGGCAGAACAGCTGCAGGTCGACACCGTCCTCGCGCAGCACCCCGAAGGCGAGCTTGCCGAAGTCCCGCTTGCTCATGAGGCGCCCGGCGACCGTCACGGTCTGGCCGGTCTCCTCGCCGGGCTCGAGGTCACCCCAGCGCTCGTCCACCTCGGCCAGGGTGTGGGTGGGCGAGAACCGGACCGGGTAGGGATCCTCGCCCCGCTCGCGCATGTCGGCGACCTTCCCCCGCCGGTCGGCGACGAGCTCGGCGAGGCGTGACGCCTCCTCCTGCTCGTCGTCGGGCTCGCCAGGGGACGGAGCGTCCGGCACGTCGCTCACTCGGTGTTCCTCTCCCAGATCGTCCGCAGCCCCTTCAGGGTGAGCCACTGGTCGTGGTGGTCGATGGTGGTGCACGCCGCGAGGACCGCGGGGGCCAGCCCGCCGGTCGCGACGGTCGTGACCCCGGGTCCGAGCTCGTCGCGGATCCGTCGGACGATCGCGTCGACCTGGCCCGCGAACCCGTACACGATGCCGGACTGCATCGCGCTGACCGTGGAGCTGCCGATCACCGACGGGGGCGCGCCGACCTCGATCTTGGGGAGCCGGGCCGCACGCGAGACCAGGGCCTCGATCGACGTGCCGATCCCGGGCGCGATCGCCCCGCCGACGAACTCGCCTTCCCGCGAGACGACGTCGAACGACGTGGCCGTGCCGAAGTCGACGACGATGCTCGGCGCCCCGTACAGCTCGTGGGCGGCGACGGCGTTGACGATGCGGTCGGCACCGACCTCCTTGGGGTTGTCGGTCCGGACCGAGATGCCGGACCGCGTGCCGGGTTCCACGACGACCGGGTCGAACAGGAAGTAGCGGGTGGTCATGTCCCGGAGGGTCTCGGTGACGGTCGGGACCACGCTGGAGATGACGACCCCGTGCACGTTGCGACCGAAGGACAGGTCGGCGAACGCCAGCAGCCCCTGGAAGATCAGCGCCAGCTCGTCGGTGGTGCGGCCGGCGTCGGTGGAGATGCGCCAGTGCTCGGCGAGTTCGGTCCCGCTGAAGACGCCCAGGACGGTCTGGGAGTTGCCGACGTCGACCGCGAGCAGCACGGTTCAGGCCTCCGGCCGACGCGCGTCGGCCTCGGCGCCGAACAGTTCGCTCTCGACCGGCTCCGTGGCCTCGGCGTCCTCGGCGTGCGGCCCGCCCGTCTCGACGACGTCCAGCGCGACGTCCAGGGTGGTCGCGGAGTGGGTGAGCGCCCCGACCGCGATCCGGTCGACGCCGGTCTCGGCGTAGGCCCGGACGGTGTCGAGGGTGATCCCCCCGGAGGCCTCGACGGCGGCACGCCCGGAGGCTCGGGCCACGAGCCGGCGCAAGCCGTCGGGGTCGAGGTTGTCCGCGAGCACGTCGGTCACCCCGGCGGACAGCGCCCGTTCGAGCTCGTCGATCCCGGTCACCTCGACCTGGACCGGCCGGTCGCCGGCCCGGTCGAGCGCGGCACGAACCGCGGCGTCGACGCCGCCGGCCGCCGCGATGTGGTTGTCCTTGACCAGCAGCGCGTCGTACAGACCGATCCGGTGGTTGGTCCCCCCACCGGCAGCGACCGCGGCCTTCTCGAGCAGCCGCAGCCCTGGGGTGGTCTTGCGGGTGTCGCGGATCGCGCACCCGGTGCCGTCGACCGCGTCCACGTACGCGCGGGTGGTTGTGGCGACGCCCGCCAGGCGCCCCAGCAGGTTCAGGGCGGTGCGTTCCGCGGTCAGGATCGCGCGCAGGCGGCCGCGGACCTCCGCCACGACGTCCCCGGCCTCGACCCGGTCGCCGTCCGTGACGAGCAGCTCGACGTCGACCTGCGGATCCACCTGGGCGAAGGTCTCGACGACAGCGGCCGTTCCGGCGACCGTGCCCGGCGCTCGGGCGACCACGTGCGCGACCCCGGACGCCAGCGGCGGGAC
>CAZHZQ010000243.1:2528-3620 GCA_964537235.1 uncultured Actinomycetota bacterium
TCGTGCTCGCGCGCCTCCGCCTCCTCGAACTCCCCGTAGCTGATCACGATGACCTTGTCGCCCGGGTGGACGAGCCGGGCGGCGGCGCCGTTCAGCCCGATCGTGCCGGAACCGGCCTCGCCGGGGATGGCGTAGGTCTCCAGCCGCGCGCCGTTGTCGATGTCGACGACCTGCACCTTCTCGTTGGGCAGCAGGTTCGCGCGTTCCATCAGGGCGACGTCGATCGTGATCGAGCCGACGTAGTCGAGGTTCGCCTCGGTCACGGTGGCGCGGTGGATCTTGGACTTCATCATGGTGCGGCGCATCGTGTTCTCCGTGTCGTTCCGGCGCCGACAAGCGGCGGTGGCGGTTCCAACCGGTTCCAAGCAGCTCCAGACCACTGCCGGGTCGCTGCCCGGGGGTCCTTCAGCCGTCCGGCGTGCCGCCGGTGGCGGCCAGCAGACGGTCCTCGTCCTCGATGTCTCCAACGACGACGTTGTCGATGAGTCGCGCGGGCCCGACGTGTACGGCGAGGGCGACCAGCAGCTCGGGGACCTCTCCGCCGGTGTCACCGTGATCGGTGCCGCCGTGGTCGGGGGGCGCGAGCGTCGCGGGATCGACCGCTTCGACGTAGTCCACGCGGGCGCGTGGCTCGTCATCGATCCTAGCGAGGGCCGCGCGGCGCAGCACCTCGGGGCGGGCGGGCCGGGCGGCCCGCCGCAGGTCCCGTGCGGCCAGGACGGCGTCGCGCAGGCCCCGGGACAGGCAGCGGGCCGCCCGGCGTTCCTCCTCGTCCAGGTAGGCGTTGCGGCTGGACAGCGCCACCCCGTCGGGTTCCCGCACCGTCGGGACCCCCACGATCCGGACCGGCATGTCGAGGTCGGCGACCATGCGCCGGATCACCTGCAACTGTTGGAAGTCCTTGCGTCCGAAGCACGCGACGTCGGGACGGACCTGGTTGAGCAGCTTGGCCACGACCGTCGTCACACCGTCGAAGTGGCCGGGGCGGGAGGCCCCGCACAACGTCTCGCTGAGCCCGGCCACGGAGATCGTGGTCGCGATGCCGGTGCCGACGCCGGGTTCGAAGCCCGGGTACATCTCGCGGACCTCCGG
>CAZHZQ010000244.1:0-3617 GCA_964537235.1 uncultured Actinomycetota bacterium
CAACGGGTGCTGTTCCTGTCCCTGGACGACCGCACCGGGACCGTCCAGTGCAACTTCTTCGAGTCGGTGCTCGACACCGAGGCGTGGACGGTCCTGAACAGCTGGCTGGTGGTCGTCGAGGGGCGGCTGCGACGCCGCGGACCACGGGGCGCCACGGTGCTGGGGAACCGGGCGTGGGACCTGACCGAGCTGTGGCGGGCGTGGGGGAGCGGTGATCTCGACGGGGCGCTCGCCCGTCGTGGCCCACCCGCCCCGCACCGCCGTGCGGAGCGCCGCCCCGCCGGGCTGTCCGCAGCGATGTTCGCCTCCGGCAGCCGCTGAGCGCAGCCGCTGAGCGCACCCGGTCCCGTGCGCCCGTGGCCGGACCGTGCGGTGGACGGTCTCGCCTCACGACCTCCCGGGCAGCACCCAACGACCGTCCTCGTCACGCTCGACGGCGTGGGAGACCGCCCACAGGATCAGCGGCACCTGCAGTGGCAGGCGCAGCCATGCGACGACCGGATCCCCGTACCACCCGGCGCCCCGCAGCCCCCCGTCCAGCGCGACCTTCACGTTGCCGGGGAAGACCACGACCAGCAGGGCCGCGAGGAACCACCCGCCCACCCTGCGGGTCCGGGGGATCGCGACCAGCACACCGCCGGCGATCTCGGCGAGACCGCTGGCGACCGTCCAGAACCGGGGATCGCCGAGGACCTCGGGGATCATCCGGTCGTAGAACTCGGGGCGGAGAAAGTGCATCGCACCGGCCACGATCATGACGCCCGCCAGACCGAACCGGGAGAATGTGCGGCGGGTCGGTCCTTCGGGCACGGTGGCTCCTGCGAGCGATCCGGTCGCGGAAGGCCACCGACGGTACCCGCCACCGATCGCGTGTCGGTGGGCGGACGTAGCCTCGCCGTCGTGAAGCACATCGTCTGGGACTGGAACGGCACGCTCTTCGACGATCAGCACGTGGTCGTCGCTGCGCTCAACGACGCCCTGGCACACACCGACATCGGACCGGTGACCGTCCAGATGTACCGGGATCTCTACACGAGGCCGATACCCGAGTTCTACCGCCGGCTGCTCGGACGCGAGATCCCTGCGGACGAGTGGGTCCACATCGACGACACCTTCCACGCCGCGTACCGCCGTCTCCTGCGGGACGCGGATCCGGCCCGGGACGCCGAGGACGCGTTGCGTCAGGCTCACGCTGCCGGGTGGTCCCAGTCGCTGCTCTCGATGTGGCGGCACGAGGAACTGGTCCGGCTCGTGGACGAGCTCGGGCTGACGAGGTGGCTGTCACGCATCGACGGGGTCCGGGACGAGGGTGGCGGACGCAAGGTCGACCACCTGCGGGCGCACCTCGGGACGCTGGACCGCGACCCCGCTGGCTCCGTCGTGATCGGCGATGCCGTCGACGACGCCCACGCAGCCATCGCGCTCGGCGCCGGCTGTGTCCTGTACGAAGGCGGCAGTCACCACCGCCGGGACCTCGAGGCGACCGGGGCGCCGGTCGCGGACGATCTGCTGCACGCGCTGGAGCTGGCCGGGGTGCTTCAGGTCGACTCGACCGGCTCGACCGCCGGACCGAGCGCCGGATCGGCGTCCTGAGCCTCGGATCCGGCGAACCGCAGGGCCACCGGTTCCGCAGCGCCCTCCTCGACCACCAACGTCAACGGAGACCCGTCCCACCACACGACCAACTGCTCGTCGCCCCGGTCGACGTGCGCGCCGAGCAGCGTCCACAGCTCCGCCGCCCGGTCCAGGTCCGGATGGCGCAGGCGGGCGCCCAGCAGCGAAGCGGCGTCCTCGGCGGGCGGGTCGGGATCACGGTCGCCGCGTCGGGCCCACTCCTCGTCGGTGTGCGCCGCCCACGCGATCTGGACGACGAGCCCGCCGACCTGGGACGGGCGCAGGAAGGCCTCCTTCCAGTGCTCGCGCTGGGTGTTCACGTCGACGACGTCCAGATCCGCGTCGCGGACCGTCCGGATCGCGTCGTCGATGTCGGGGACCTTCAGCGTCACGTGGTGGATCCGAGCGCCGAACCGCGTGAGGAAGCGGCGCAGGAAGTTGTCCGGCCCCTCGTCCTCGGGGGAGGGACCGATGATCTCGAGCTTCGCCCCGTTCGCGTACCGGTACTGGCGCCCCTTGAAGGTGCCGTTGTCCCAGGTGGTCAGGAGGCCCCCGCCCAGCTGACCCTCCCACCGGGAGGAGGTCCGGTCCGGGTCGGGGACGGCGATCGCGATGTGGTCGGGGCGGGCGTCCAGCGGCAACGGTTGCTCCTCGTGAACGGCGGGCGGAGGGAGGATGACCGGCGGGCAGCATAGTGGGCGGTAGCATCCGGACGAACAGGCGTTCGGCGTTGAGGTGCCTCGCGACCGGGAGGTGCCGGGAGGTGGAGGTGTCACCGATCGACGGGCCGCGGATCGAGGAGCCGATCCTCCACGTCGACATGGACGCCTTCTACGCGTCGGTCGAGCAACGCGACGATCCCTCCCTGCAGGACAGGCCCGTCGTCGTCGGTGGCCAGGGTGGGCGCGGGGTCGTGGCGGCGGCGTCCTACGAGGCCCGACGCTTCGGGGTCCACTCGGCGATGCCGATGGTCCGGGCCCGGCGGCTGTGCGCCGACCTGGTGGTCGTGTCCCCGGACTTCGACCGGTACACGGAGGTGTCGCGGCAGATCCGCGACGTGTTCACCGACTACACGCCGCTGGTGGAGCCGTTGTCCCTGGACGAGGCCTTCCTCGACGTCAGCGGGTCGGTCCGCCTGTTCGGCCCCTCACCAGAGATCGGTCGGCGGATCCGCGTCGACGTCCGGGAGCGCACGGGTCTGCCGTGCTCGGTGGGGGTCGCCCCGAACAAGTACCTCGCGAAGCTGTGCTCGGGGAAGGCCAAGCCCGACGGACTGCTGCACCTGCGCGTGGCCGAGGTCGAGTCGTTCCTGCGTCCGCTGCCGGTCTCGGACCTGTGGGGCGCGGGACCCAAGACCGTCGAGCAGCTCAACAGGTACGGCTTCCGCACGATCGGTCAGATCGCCGACAGCGACGCGCGGACGCTCGAGCGGATCGTCGGCGAGGCCACCGGCCGGCAGCTGTACCGGCTGGCCCGAGGCGAGGACTCCCGTCGGGTGGTGCCGCACGAGCCCGCCAAGAGCCTGTCGGCGGAGGAGACCTTCGACCGCGACATCGACGACCCCGACGAGCTGCACCGGGAGCTGCTGCGTCTGGCCGAGAAGGTCGGGCGCCGCCTGCGCAACGCGGGGCTGGCGGGGCGGACGGTCACGCTGAAGGTGCGGTTCTCGTCGTTCCGGACCGTGACCCGCTCGACGACGTTGGACCTGCCCACCGACCGGACCCACGACCTCGTCGAGATCGCCGGGGGGCTCCTCGACGACCTGCGGCTGGAACGCGCCCGGGTTCGACTGATCGGCGTCGGCGTGTCGAACCTCACCGAGGAGGCCGCCGCACGACAGTTGGCCCTGGACGCTGACCGTCGGTGGGAGGACGCCGAGCGCACCGCCGACCGGCTCGAGGAACGCTTCGGCGACCGGGTCGTGACCTACGGGGCGCTGCTCGACGACGCGCCCCGCGCCGGCAACGACGCCCCGTCGCGCGACGACTGGCAGGAGGACTGAC
>CAZHZQ010000245.1:0-3614 GCA_964537235.1 uncultured Actinomycetota bacterium
CTCGACGACCTCGCACCCGCACCGCCGGGCGGTGTCCGCGAGCCGGCGGCCGAACACGCCGTTCACTCCGACGAGCACCGTGTCCCCGGGCTCGACGACGTTCACGACGGAGGCCTCCATCCCGGCGCTGCCCGTGCCCGAGACGGCGAAGGTCAGCCGGTTGTCGGTCCGGAAGACGGCCCGCAGCATCGCCGCCACCTCGTCCGTGCGTTCGAGGAACCACGGATCGAGGTGGCCGATCATCCTCCGGGCCTGGGCGCGCAGGACGTCGTCGTGGACAGGGCTGGGGCCTGGTCCCAGGAGCAGCCGCTCCGGCGGTGTCGCGCTGGACGGGATCGTCACGGATCCTCCTCGTCGTCGACCTGCAGGACGTCGCCGACCCGGAGCAACCCGTCGGACAGGGCCTCGGCGTTCAGACCACCGCGGTGGACCAGGGGCTTGCGGAGCGGCTTCCCCGAGACCTCCTCGACGTGCGAGCACGGCTCGCACAGCGAGATCCCCCGGAAGCGGATGCCGCCGACCTCGAACTCCCGGCCCACGAGGTGGTTGAGAGCGACACCGGTCGTCACGAGGTTGCGGCGGGTGTCGGACGCGTCGAGGTCGATGCCGGTGTCGCGCCGCACGGCCACGATGGCCTCGGACTCGATGAACGTCACCTGACGCTTGGGGCGGTGATCCTCGCCACTCTCGGACCAGGTTCCGGCCGAGCTGGCGTAACGATCGCCCGCGAGTCCGCGCCCCGCCACCACGCGGATCTCGTCGTGCGCCTGCATGGGCGCCGCGGCCTCCGCGGCCACGAAGATCGCCGCGATGCGGCCCGTCGTGCTCATCCTGCCGTCTCCCTCCGGATGCTGCCCGATCTAGTCCTCCGGCTGGGGCAGCCAGCTCATCATGGAGCGCAGCTGCCGGCCGACGTCCTCGATCGGGTGGCCGGACTGCTCCTCGCGCATGCGCTCGAACTCGGGGCTGCCCTGCTCGAACTCGTCGATCCAGGCCTTGGCGAAGGTCCCGTCCTGAACCTCGGTGAGGACCTCGCGCATCCGCTGCTTGACCGACTCGTCGACGATGCGGGGACCCGAGACGTAGTCACCGTACTCCGCGGTGTCGGACACCGAGTAGCGCATGCGTTCGAACCCGCCCTCGTACAGCAGGTCGACGATCAGCTTGAGCTCGTGGAGGCACTCGAAGTAGGCGACCTCCGGCTGGTACCCGGCCCCGGTGAGCACCTCGAAGCCCTTCTGGATCAGGCTGGAGACGCCCCCGCACAGGACGGCCTGTTCACCGAACAGATCGGTCTCGGTCTCCTCGGCGAAGGTGGTCTCGATCACCCCGGCCCGGGTGCATCCGATGCCCTTGGCGTACGCCAGCGCCGTACCCCGCGCGTCGCCCGTGGCGTCCTGGTGGACGGCGACCAGGCCCGGGGTGCCGTTGCCCTCGACGTAGGTGCGACGGACGAGGTGCCCCGGCGACTTCGGAGCGACCATGACGACGTCGACGTCGTCCGGCGGCTCGATCTGCCCGAAGTGGATGTTGAAACCGTGGGCGAAGAACAGCGTGTTGCCGGGCTCCAGTCCCGGGGCGACCGCCTCCTCGTAGACCCGGCGCTGGACGGTGTCCGGCAGCAGGATCGACACGATGTCGCCGGCCGCGGCGGCCGCCGCCGTGTCGAGGACGGACAGGCCGGCCTCCTCGGCCCGCGACCGTGACGTCGAGTCGGGCTGCAGGCCGACGACCACGTCGACACCGGACTCGTGGAGGTTGCGGGCGTGGGCGTGCCCCTGCGACCCGTAGCCGAGGACGGCCACGGTCCGGCCGTCCAGCTCGCCGAGGTCGGCGTCGTCGTCGTAGAACATCGTTGCCATGAGGTGTCTCCTTGTCGAGGGCGGAGGTTACGCGGCGTCGCGGGGCCGGCGGTCCACGGCGGCCTCCACGTCGGGGATGTCGAGATCCAGGTGGGCCCGGGCGGCGTCCAGCGCGCGCACCACCGCCGGACCGGCGGGGGCGCCCGCGGGATGGTGAGGCAGCACGACCCGCAGGTAGGCGCCGCTCGGGCTCGGCCCCACCTGCAGCACCAGGTCCGGATCCGCCCCGTCGGCGGGGATCAGCTCGCCGTCGACCTCGACGAGCTCGAGCTCGCGGGTCCCGTCGACCTCGGTGGCGATGACCAGCCCGGCCTGCGCCGACGGGTTGGCGTCGGCGACCTCCAGGATCTGTTCCTCGAGGTCCTGTGGTCGCCAGTCGAGGTCGGGGCGCTCGATGATCGCGAGGTGCAGCAAGTACAGGGGCAGCTCGGCGCTGCGAGCCAGCACGTCGATCGCGCCGCCGAACCGGGGGTTGAGCTCGGTGGGCCGGAAGCCGTCCGCCGTCATGACCCCGTCGACGGTGAACACCCCGCGGTAGCCGACCGCACGGTCCAGGTGGCGGCCGACCCGGCGCGCGATCGCACGCATGTCCTCACGGTCCTCCGGTCGCGGCTCCCACGACGTCGCCGGGCCCGCGTATCGCAGCTCGGACGAGCCCGGCCGGCGCAGCACCACCATCTCGCAGGGACGCAGCGCCGCGACGTGGTCGTCGAACACGATGCCGTGGACGGAGCAGGGGATCCCGTCGAGGAACGGCATGATGCGGACCCGGTGCGCAGTCGCGTCGAAGAACCGGATCGCGTCGCCGACCGCGTCCGGGCCGCGTACCCACCGCAGGTACTGCGCCCCGCCGTGCCACCCGAGGCGGTTGTCCGCGACCCACACGGTGCCCAGACCCTCGTCGACCTCGGTCGCCGCCTGACGCAGCGCCCCGTCGAACACCGGGACCACACGGGACGGTGCCCGCTGCACGTCGCACGCGTCCCAGACGGCGTCGACGAGCGTCTTGTCCTCCAGCGCGATCCACTCCCGCGGACGCGCCCCGAAGACCGGCCTGCCCGCGACCTCCTGGGACTCCCCGAACAACGACTGCACGACCCACGCTCGGCCCTGGGGATCGAACGCGTCGATCCGCTCGCGGACGTCCGGTGGCAGGTCGCGCAGGACGTCGAGCCACGCTCGGATCGCCCCCATCAGATCCGTGCCCCGGGACCCGATCAGGATCGCGTCGCGCTCGTCGTCGGGATCCACCTCGCCCACGCCCCGGGCGGCGCTGAGGCACAGGATCTCCTCCACCCCGAGCTCGCGCAGCTGACCCGCGAAGTGGGACGCCGAGGCCAGCACGTCGGTGGCGACCACGAACCGACGGCCGGCGACGACCTCCCGCAGACGATCCTCCCAGTGATCGGTCACCCGTGCGCCCTAGACGATCCGCTGGAGGCGCAGCTTGCTGCCGTCGGTGATCGACCGGCCTCCGCGGGCGACCGCGATCTGTCCCGTCCGGACCATCTCGCGGATCCCGTACGGAGACAGCATCTCGAGCATCGCGTCGAGCTTGTCCGGCGACCCCGACGCCTCCACCGTCATCGACTCGTGGTCGACATCGACGATGTTCGCGCGGAAGATCGCAGCGAGCTCGGTGATGTGGCTGCGCTCGTCGGGCTCGGCGGAGACCTTGACGAGCTGCAGCTCACGGCCGATCGACGACTCCGGCTCCAGCTCGACGATCTTCAGCACGTTGATCAGCTTGTT
>CAZHZQ010000246.1:0-3608 GCA_964537235.1 uncultured Actinomycetota bacterium
CGTTGGCCATCGTCCGTCCAGCGAGCGACTCGCCGTACCAAGACGCCACGCAGACCGGGGTTGGGGCAGGCCGCACGGGGGTAGCGGCCCGCCCCTGACCGTGCTGCCCAGGGATGGGGCGTGAGGCAGCACGGCCGATCATGGCCGACGTGAACAGGGCAGCGAGCAACGCGACAGGCAGAAGACGGCGAGTCATGCGGCACCCGCCTCGCCATCGACCGTCGGGGCCAGCCCCCCAGCCGCGTCCTCCGGTGCGAGCAGCGCAGCGACACGTCGCAACGCCACCGGATCCTCGACGGTCTCCGGAAGACCCTGTTCGCGGCGTGACTCGGAGGCCACCCGGGCGGCGTCGGCGTCGGTCCAGCGGCGGTCAGACATCGGCGGTCACCGCGTCGAGGAACGTGTCGAGGTAGTCGAGGTCGGTAACGACGACACGGCTGTCAGCGAGCGCGGGGACTTTGAGGCGCTGTCCGACGATGAGGACGACGTCCGGTTGAAGTCCCTCCGCAGTGAGGTCGTTGACGTAGCGGCTGCACTGCTCGGCGGCCTGCCGCAGGATGGCCGGTTCGATCCAGTGCTTCGCCTCCACGAGTATCCGGCGTGGGGTGACCGACAGCGGTACGGACGCGAGCACGTCGCAGCGGTTGTTGTTGACCGTGCGGTACTCGCGGGTGACGGTCCAGCCGGCCGCTTCGAAACGTCGGGCAACGAGATCGCGAACGAAGTTGCTCACGCGACCTCCTCCGGCTCGTTCCGCGAGATCAGCGCAGCGAGAGGTACGTCGAGCGTGTCGGCGAGCAGCCGGATCAGTCCTGGGCTGGCCTGCCGACGGCCGGCTTCAAGGTTCGAGATGTGTCCGGGGGTGACGTCGACCGCTTCGGCCAGCTTCGTGACCGACCAGCCGGACCGCATCCGGATGACTCGTAGAGCTTCACCATTGATTTCCATGACGCGCACCGTAGCAACGTTCAGAAACGATATCAACCCCTGTCGTCAGAAAACATCTGTGCGTCGTCTGACCTGCCGAAAAACACCGGCGGAACTTCGAACCACACGGATGATGTTTTGCTGACGCCGGGTGGATGTTTCTAAACGTTTCCGCAAGGATGCGCGCATGGCAGACATTCACCTCGACCAGGAGCAACGCGACAGGATCGCCAAGGCGATGAAGAGCCGCCGCGGACACCTGGGCCTGACCCAACACCAGGCCGTCGATGTAGCAGACGGCGGAATCAAGATCACGACCTGGCGGGAGCTCGAGCGTGGCGCCAGGGACGTAGTTCGTCCGCCCACACTCTCGGCTGCCGCCCGCGGACTGCGGTGGCCTCCGGACGCACTCGTTCGCGTCATGGACGGGGAAGACTCGACGCAGATCGAGGACTGGCCAGCGAGCGACGAACGACTCGACAGGATCGAACGGGACATCGAACTGCTCAAGTCCGCGGTGTGGGACCTTCAGCAGGCCGTCGACGAAGCTGACGAGCCATGAGAGCCACCCGGACGATCAGCTCCTCAACGTCGCGCTCCATCTGTTCCACTCGCTTGTCTGTCCCCATGGGATCCCGCCCCTCACGCATTCCGAACATGTGTTCGGATGTGTACCAGCCCCCTGAGACAGAACCGGCTGCTCAGCGTGAACCACATCGGCGTAGGCGCGCACAGCGCACACCGGTGACCGCACGATGAGCGGACAGGACAGCAACGGTCAGGATGGGCAGCCCCGGTGGAAGCTCCCTGCCATCATCGTCGCGGTCGTGCTCGCGATCGTCGCGCTCGGTGCGCTGGTCAACGGCGACGGCGCTTCGGACTCGCAGACCGTCCGCGACGCGGATCCGCTCGACCAGATGACCGTCGTGTTCGAAGGCGACTGGACCCGCTCACAGATTCAGACACGCCTCGACAGAACCTTGCGCCTCTACGGGCATCGCATCACCGACGACCAGCGCAGCCGCGCCAGCAGCGTTCTTGTCGCCTTCCGCCGCGAGCATGACATCCCCGAGATGGAAGTCCTCGACTTCATGATCTGTCAGCACACCCCGAGCGTGGACCTCGACTTCCCCGAGGCTGCCGCGATCGCGGTCACCTCGATCGAGATGGGGGACCGCTGTGTCTAGACCTTCCAGGTGACGTCGACCCGGCCGGAATCGAAGAAGTTGCGGCCCTTCACCGCCGGGTTCACCGTCACCCTGTCCACAAGCGTCTCCACGATCGCCCTGGTACGGGAGAACGGCACGTCCTCCCAGTCGACCGCCGCGCCCTCCAGCCCGTCCAGAGCAGACTGGCGACGCACCGACGTGAGCCGCCGCCGTCCCTGCTGAATCCTCGCCGTCAACGTGCCACGCTGCGCCAACCACTCGGCCTTCGTCGTTTCCCCCTCGGCGTACATGCGGGCCAACTCCTCCAGACGCCGTTCCGCGTCGGCAAGATCCTCGACCAGTTGACGGTCGTCGAGCCGGTGCCGCTGCCGTCGCAGCGTCTCCCACAGTTCGTCGCTGGCGAGCACGGACGTGACCTGCCTGAGCACCCACCCTTCGAGCGGTTCGGCCAGAGACGACAGCCGTCCGCAGCCGTCGTGGTCGTTGGACTTCGCGCACACGTACTGACGTTTCCGGTCCGCCCGGGGGCGGGCCACCAGTCCGACCCCGCATCCGTCTCGGCCGCACACGGCGATGCCGCCGGTCAGCAGGTACGACCGTGGCGGCCCCGGGGTCCGCGACGGGTTGTCCAACTCGGCGATGACCCGCAGCCGGTCGGCCGGCGAGATGATCGCCTCCCAGACGGCCTCACCGACGACCTCACCCTGATGTTGGCGGAGCCCGGCGATGCGTGGCGACCGCAGCATCCGTTTGAGTGTCGACGACCTCCACTGGGTCTTCCCGGTCGGCGTCTCGATGCCGCGCTGCCCCCAGTCGGTGCCGATCCCGTAGATGGTCTCCCCGGCGATGATGCGGGCGACAGCCTCACGGATCAGTTCGGCCTCGTCCTCCCGGATCGTGACCCGGTCGTCTTCGAACCCGAACGGGCGGGTGCCACCCCCGCCGACCTTGCCTGCCTTGGCGAGCTCCTCCTGCTTGCGGCGGGCACGACGGGACTTGTCCTCCGATTCCTTCATCGCGACCGACACGGTGATGCGTGCCGTCAGCCTCCCCTCCGGGGTGGCCAGGTCGAAATCACCGGCCGTGACGGTCGCGACGGTCGCTCCGGTCGCTTCGATCAGGTCGATGAAGTCCTCGAGCTCCCGCGGGGAGCGGTGCAGCCGGTCGTTGTGCCAAGCCACCACGGTGTCGATGCGGCCGGCCTTCATGTCGTCGCACAGGCGCGTGTACTCAGGTCTCACGCGGCCGCTGTAGGCCGACACGTCGTTGTCGACGTACCTGTCCACCACCTCCCAGCCGTGACGTTCAGCGAGGCTCTCGCAGTCGTCTAGCTGCCGTTGGACACCGAGGGCCAGGCCCTGACGGTCGTCGGATATGCGTACGTAGACTGCTGCTGCGTTCATGTGCCCCACGATGCCGTGACCCTGTGACAGTCGACTGACATTCGTACGCCGTGGGGTGCGCGAGGCTCAGCTCGCCCGGGCTGGCGATCCCCGACCCGCCCCCGACGAG